>JAGWYS010000061.1 GCA_018969225.1 Gemmatimonadota bacterium
TGCTTGCTGTTGCCGAGCGGACCGACCATCCGCGCAGGGTGAAGCATCGGGCGGTCCGCTCGCAAGAGAAGCCAGCGTTAGGCGTCAAACCACCACCATGCACGCACGGACCATGCGCAGACCCGCAGCAAACCCGACTCTCCGCCCCCCGCAGACCACGCGATGAGCACAGCCAAGCATGCAGCGGAGCGGGTGCCGACGCCGGCGCTCGGCGATGCCGAGGGGTGGCGCGCATTCAGTGCCGCCATCGCGGCCCGCGTCGGCACGCGCGATCCGCTTGAGATTCTGTCGGCAACGGTACCCCGCCTCGAGGCTGTGCTGCGGGGCCGGCCGCTCGCCGAGCTGCAGCGTCCGGAGGCGCCGGGCCGTTGGTCCGTCGCGGCGGTGATCGAACATCTCGCCGACGCCGAGCTCGTGTTTGGGTTTCGAGTCCGGCAGGTCCTGACGCAAGAGGCGCCGCCGCTGGCCAGCTTCGACCAGGAGGGCTGGGCCACCGTCGGCCGGTATGCGGAGAGCGAGGCGCACCAGGCGTTCGCGCTCTTCGCGGCACTGCGCGAACGGCACCTCGCGCTGTACGGTCGGCTCACGGCGGTGGAGTGGGAGCGGGTGGGGATCCACGGCGATCGTGGTGCAGAGTCACTTCGCACGATGATCCGCATCATTGCTGGCCACGATCTCGCGCATTGCGCACAGGTCGAGCGCATGCTGGATGCGCCGACGGACACCTAACCTTGCGTTGCTCCGGTCACACGCGGCGAGGATGGGTGTGGCGACCGCGGGGTGTTCTCTGAAGCGCCAACGGCCGGTGCGAACGCCCCGCTTGCCTCCCGATGGGCGTCTGCAACCGAACGCAATCGTCCAGCGGGCAACGCTCACCCCGGCGCCAGCTCCGTCCCCCACAGCCGCTTCCCCGTCACGTCCCACAGCGCCGCGGTGAGCGCCCGCGTGCGCGGGTCGATGTCCAGCGTGCCGTAGAACTGCAGGTTGTCGCTGGGGGGACGGTTGGGCTTGGGGGCGGGGCTGGCAAAGCGCACCTCGGGGCCGAAGGTGCCGTCCAGCGCGTTGGGGCCGAAGGTGCCGGCGTGCATGGGCCCCGCCACGAACTCCCAGAAGGGGTCGAAGTCGGTGAACGCCGCGCGCGCGGGGCTGTAGTGGTGCGCTGCGCAGTAGTGCACGTCGGCGGTCACCCACACCACGTTCGTCACCCCGTCCCGCTTGAGCCCGCGCAGCAGCGCCGCCACCTCGTGCTCGCGCCCCAGCGGGGCGCCGTCGTCGGCGTTCGCGACCCCCTCGAAGTTGGGCTCGCCGTTGCGCCGCCGGTCGGGGACCACCAGCCCCACGGGCATGTCGCACGCCACCACCTTCCAGGTGGCGCGGCTGGCCGTGAGCGCCGCCCCCAGCCACGCCAGCTGCGTGGCGCCGAAGATGGCGCCACCCGGCGCCCCCGCCGGCTGGCGGTTGTTCGAGTTGGCGTCGCGGTAGCTGCGCAGGTCCACGACGAACACGTCCAGCAGCGGCCCGTGCGAGAACGACCGGTACACGCGGTGCGGCTCGGCGGGGTGCCGCCGGATGGGGAGGAACTCGAACAGTGCCTGCCGCGCCCGCTCGGCGAGCACGCGCACCGACTTCTCGGTGTAGCGTGCGTCGCGCTCCATGGTGAGCTCCCAGAACCAGTTGTCCACCACCTCGTGGTCGTCCCACTGGGCCACGATGGGGACGCTGGCGCCGAACGCCTGCGCGTGCGGGTCCAGCTGGTTGTAGGCGAAGTTGCCGCGGAAGTCGTCCAGGCTTTGTGCCGGACGGCTCTTGGCCTCGGTGACCAGGTTCCGCCACACGGTGCCGTCGTCCAGGGGCACCTCCGCCACCAGCGGCTGGTCGGCGTAGACGTTGTCCCCGCTGTGGATGAACAGGTCGGGCTCGGCGCGGCGCAGCGCGTCGTAGATGCGCAGCCCGCCGCGCGACGCGTCGATCCCCCACCCCTGGCCCACCATGTCCCCCGACCACGCCACGCGCACCGGGCGGTCGCCGCGGCGCGACGGCGTGCGGAAGTGGCCGAGCGTCCAGTCGCTGAAGGCCCCGGGGGACTCCACGCTCTCGAAGCGCGCGCGCCAGGCGATGGTCTCGCCGACGGGGAGTCCCGACAGGTCGAGCCGCGAGGTGAACGCCCCCTCGGCGGTGGCCACCGGTCCCTCCAGCCGGCGCGCATTGCGGAAGCGGTCGCTGGTGTCCCACTCCACGAACCACCGCGCCGCGCGGTCGGCGCGGCTCCACACCACCGCGCGGTCGTTGAGCACATCGCCGGCCTGCACCCCCCCGGGGGGCACCGGGCGCAGCCGCTCGGCGGTGATGATGGCCGGGGCCCCCTGCGCGGGGGTCCACGGCGTCCACAGCGGCGGCCGGCGTGCCATCGACGCGGCGCCCGCGGCCAGCGAAGCGCCCAGGAAGCCGCGGCGGGAGAGGAGCGGGTCGCTCATGCGGTCACCCCAGCCTCGCGCGCCAGCGCCGCCGACGCGATGCGCGCCGTCTCGGCCAGCACCGCGGCGCCCACGGGGAGCGCCTCGTCCACGGCGTAGAAGGTGGGCTGGTGCGCCGCGATCACCGCCTCCCCGTCCAGCCGCGCGCCCACGCGCAGGAAGCAGCCGGGGATCGTCTCCATGTAGGCGGCGAAGTCCTCGCCGGCCATGTTGGTGATCCCCAGCGGCACCACCGACTCGGGGCCAAGGAGGCGCTCGACGGCGGCGCGCGCCCAGGCGGCGGGGCGTTCGGGGTTCACGATGGGGGGCGGTCCCCACTGGAACTGCACGTCGGCCGACAGCCCGTGCGTGGCCGCGACGCCGCGCGCGATCGCCTCCACCTCGCGCGCCAGCAGCGCCCGCGTGTCGGGGTCGGTGCTGCGCAGCGTGCCGCCGCAGCTGGCGGTCTCGGGGATCACGTTGAGCGCCTCCCCCGCGCGCAGCGTGGCCACCGTGACCACCGCCGGGGTGGCCGGGTGCACGCGGCGCGCCACGATGGTCTGCAGCGCCATCACCAGCGCCGCCACGCCCACCACCGGGTCGCGCGCCTCCTGCGGGCGCGCGCCGTGCGCCCCGGCGCCGGTGAGGGTGATGGTGAAGGTATCGGCCGCCGCGGCCAGCGGCCCCGGCTGCGCCACCACCTGCCCCACGGGAAAGCGGCGATCCACGTGCGCGCCGAAGATGGCCGCCACGCCGTCCAGCGCGCCGCTGGCCAGCACGCGCACCGCGCCGTCCCCCGTCTCCTCCGCCGGCTGCAGCACCACCAGTACGTCCCCCTCGGCGGGCTCCGCGGTCAGCAGGTGCGCCGCCCCCACCGCCCACGAGGCGTGCACGTCGTGCCCGCAGGCGTGCATCACGCCGGGGTGCACCGAGGCCCACGGCAGCCCGGTGGCCTCGTGGATGGGGAGCGCGTCGATGTCGCCGCGCACGGCCACCACGGGGGCGTGCGGGTTGCGTCCGCGGAGGCGCGCCACCACGCCGGTGCCGGCCACGCGGGTGACGGACACGGGCGCCAGCGGGGCCAGCGCTGCCTCCAGGGCGGCGGCGGTGCGGTGCTCCTGGCTGGAGAGCTCGGGGTGGCGGTGCAGGTCGTGGCGCAGCGCCACCATGGCGTCGCGCACGGCGTCGGGGACCAGCGCGGGGCGCGCGGCGGCGGGGGAGGACGGTTCCATCCCCGAAAGATCCCGCGCGCCGCACGCGGCCGCGAGGGGGCGTGGCGTCACGACTGGACAAGCGGTGGGGCGGGGGGAGATTCGAGGGATATCCCCGCGTGCCCCTTCATTCGCCGAGCCTGCCGTGCGCCGTCCCTCCGCCTCCCCCCGCGTCCGCCTGCTGCCGGTGGCGCTGCTGGCCGTCCTCGCCGCCGCACCGGTGGCCCCCGTCCCCCTCGCTGCGCAGGACGGCTTTTCCACCGCCGCGCTGCACGGGCTGCGGTGGCGGCACATCGGCCCCTTCCGCGCCGGCCGCACGAAGAGCGCCGTGGGGGTGCCCACGCAGCCCAACACCTTCTACATCGGCGCCACCAACGGCGGCGTGTGGAAGACCACCGACGCCGGGCGTACCTGGGACCCCGTGTTCGACGCGCAGTCCAGCGGCTCCATTGGCGCGGTGGAAGTGGCGCCGTCGGACCCCAACGTGCTGTACGTGGGGAGCGGCGAGGGGCTGCAGCGCCCCGACCTGTCCACCGGCGATGGCCTGTACAAGAGCACCGATGCCGGGAAGACGTGGGTGCGGCTGGGGCTGCGCGACGGACAGCAGATCCCGCGCATCGTCATCGACCCCGGCAACCCCGACCGCCTCTTCGTGGCGGTGCTGGGGCACCCGTACGGTCCCAACGCCGAGCGCGGCATTTTCCGCAGCACCGACGGCGGGCGCTCCTTCCAGCGGGTGCTGTACCGCGACGAGAACACCGGGGGCGCCGACCTGGTGATGGCCCCCGGCGATCCCAACACGCTGTACGCCGTGCTGTGGGAGGCGCGGCAGGGGCCGTGGGAGAACGCGGCGTTCAGCGGCCCCGGGTCGGGGCTGTACAAGAGCACCGACGGCGGCACCACCTGGCGACCGCTCACGGGGCTCCCCACCTTCGCCGACGGGCTGGGGCGCATCGGCATCGGCATCGCCCCCAGCGACGCGCGGCGGCTCTACGTGACGGTCACGGCGGGGGCCAAGAGCGGCATCTATCGCAGCGACGACGCCGGCGACAGCTGGCGGCGCGTGACGGCGGACAACCGGTACTACGGACGCGGCGACGACTTCGCCTCCATCACCGTGGACCCGAACAACCCCGACGTGCTGTACACCATGAACGTGGTGGCGTGGAAGAGCACCGACGGCGGCACCACCTGGGCCAGCCTGCGCGGGGCCCCGGGGGGCGACGACTACCAGCGCCTGTGGATCAACCCGCTGCGCCCCGACCACATGCTGCTGGTGTCCGACCAGGGGGCGGTGGTGACGGTGAACGGCGGGCGGACGTGGAGCTCCTGGTACAACCAGGGGACGGCGCAGTTCTACCATGTGACCGCCGACAACGCGTGGCCCTATCGGCTGTGCGGCGGGCAGCAGGAGTCGGGGAGCGCGTGCGTGGCCAGCCGTGGCAACGACGGCAGCATCACCTACCGCGACTGGCACCCGGTGGGGGCCAGCGAGTACAGCTACGTGGCCCCCGACCCGCTGGACCCGGACATCGTGTACGGCGGCACGGTCACGCGCTACGACCGGCGCACCGGGCAGGTGCAGGACGTGAGCCCCGTCATCGGCCGCCGGCGCGGCGCCGCCGGCAGCGGCCCCGATTACTTCCGCGGCATCCGCACGATGCCCATCCTCTTCTCCCCCACCAACCCGCGGAAGCTGTACTACGGCACCAACGTGGTGTGGCAGACGGTCAACGGCGGGAAGAGCTGGACGCGCCTCAGCGACGACCTGTCGCGCCCCGCGTGGGACGTGCCCGCCAGCGTGGGGGTGTACGCCAGCACCCCCGCCGCGCGCCCCACGCGGCGCGGCGTGGTGTACACCATCGCCCCCAGCCCGGTGGACTCCAACACCATCTGGGCGGGCACCGACGACGGGCTCATCCACGTCACGCGCAACGGCGGGAAGACGTGGCGCGACGTGACCCCGCCGCAGCTGGGCCCCTGGTGGAAGGTGTCGCTGATGGACGCCTCGCACACCGACCCCAACACCGCCTATGCGGCGGTGAACACGCTGCGCCTGGACGACCTGCGCCCGCACCTCTACCGCACGCGCGACGGCGGGCGGACGTGGACGGAGATCGTGGCCGGCATCGACAGCGGCGCCACCATCAACGTGGTGAAGGAGGACCCGCGCCGCCCGGGGCTGCTCTTTGCCGGGAGCGAGACGCAGGTGTGGGTGTCGCTGGATGACGGCGACCACTGGCAGCCGCTGCGCCTCAACATGCCCGCCATCTCCATCCGCGACCTCGTCATCAAGGACGACGACCTGGCGGTGGCCACGCACGGGCGCGGCTTCTGGATCCTGGACAACATCACGGCGCTGCGGCAGTGGCGGCCGGCCACGGCGTCGGCGCCGGTCACGCTGTTCGCCCCGGCGGTGGCCACGCGGGTGCGCTACTCCATGTACACCGACACGCCGGTGCCCCCCGACGAGCCGCGCGCGGAGAACCCGCCGGACGGGGCGATGATCGACTACCACCTGGCGAACGACGCGCAGCTGGTGGTGCTGGAGATCCTCGACGGGGCGGGGCGCGTGGTGCGGCGTTTCCGCAGCGACGACCCGACCCCACCGCCGCAGGATGCGGGGAACTGGCCCTGGTACTGGTTCCGCCCCGCCGCGGCCCCCGCGGTGCGCGCGGGGATGCAGCGGTTCACCTGGGACCTGCACCACGCGCGCCCCGTGGCGTCGTGCGAGCTCCCCATCTCGGCCACCCCGTTCAACACCAAGTGCGAGCCCGAGGGGCCGTGGGTGCTGCCGGGGCGCCACACGGTGCGGCTCACCGTGGACGGGGCGGTGCACACGCAGCCGCTCACCGTGCGGATGGACCCGCGGGTGAAGACGCCGGTGGCGGCGCTGCGGCGCCAGCACGACCTGTCGCTGGCGCTGCACGACGCGGTGGTGGAGGCCCAGGCGCTGGCCGCCGAGGCGCAGCGCGAGGGGCGCGCGGAGTTCGCCGGTCCCGAGGGCTTTGGCGGGGTCGCGGGGAGCCACCTGCCGGTGATTGACGCGCTGCAGGGGGCGGACGCGGCGCCCACCGCGGCGATGGAGCGCGCCGCCGCCGAGCGGCTGGCGGCGTGGCGCGCCCTCACGGCGCGGTGGGCGGCGCGCGCTACGCCTTGAGGATCTCCGGCAGCTCCCCGGCCAGCTTGGTCATCTCCTCCGGCGTGCCGACGGAGATGCGCACCCAGGTGTTGTACGGCGGGAAGGCGCGCCCCACCAGCCACCCCCGCTGCTCGAAGCGCTGCTGCATCAGCGGCGTGGGGCGCTTGCTGTCGAAGAACACGAAGTTGGTGTGCGAATCGGTCACCTGGTATCCCAGCCCCTTGAGCGCCTTGGTCATGATGGCGCGCCCCTCGGCGTTCTGCTTCCGGCAGTAGGCCTGGTAGGCCGTGTCCTGCACCGAGGCGATCGCGCCGCGCGCGCCGAACACCGACGGGAAGCTGGTCACCAGCGGGGTGAGCCGCTCGATGATGTCGGGGCGCGCGATCACGTACCCCGTGCGCAGCCCCGCCAGCCCGTGGATCTTGGACGCTGTCCGCGAGATGATGAGGTTGGCGCCGCCCAGCACCATGTCCACCATGGGGCGGTACCCCGGGTCTTCCACGAAGTCGTGGTACGCCTCGTCGGCCACCACCATGGTGTCCTTCTGCACCGACTCCACGAAGCTGCGCAGCCGGGCGTTGTCGGTGAGGGTGCCGGTGGGGTTGTTGGGGTTGCACACGAACACCAGCGAGGTGCGCTGCGTGATGCGCCGGTCCATCGCCTCCAGGTCGTGCGTGAAGTCGGCCTTGAGCGGCACCTTGTGCACCCGCGCGCCCAGCGTCTCGGCGTAGCGCGGGAGCCCCTCGTAGGTGGGCCACGGCGTCACCAGCTCGCCCCCCTGCAGCCCGTACCCCAGCGCGGCGATGGAGAGCGTCTCCGAGGAGCCGGCCACCACCAGCACGCACTCGGTGGGCACGCCGATGGACTTGGCGTACACCGCGCGCAGCTCGTTGGGGGAGGCGTTGCCATAGCGGTTGTGCTCGGCCCACCCGCCCATGATGGCCTGCTTGGCGGCGGGGCCCATGCCGTACGGGTTCTCGTTGGAGGCCAGCCGCACCATGCCGTTGGCGCGCGACGCCCGCACCTCGGCCTCGTGCGCGGCCAGCCCGGCCGGCGTGGACACGCCATCCACCACGTGCGGCGCTTCAGGGACCGCCGCGCGAAGCGCGTCGGGCGCCAGCACGGTGCCGCCGGCCAGCAGGCCGGAGGTGGTGAGCCACTGGCGGCGCGAGAGCGGAGTGCGTTGCAGCGACATGGGCGTGGGGGCGAGAGGTGGCCGGTGGGTGACGGGCAGGGCGCCCTGCGGCGCCGGGCCGATGTTCTGGATCCCGCTAGTTTACGGCGTCAGCACCTCCGCCGCGACATCCGCGGCGGCCCCCCCGCGACGTCGTTCGCTTTCCATTTTCCGCACGCCGTGTCCCCTCGCCGCTGGGCGCTCACGCTTCTGTCGTTCGTCGCCATGGCCGGGGCGTCGGTGTGGGTGCTGCGGGACAGCTGGCCGGCGGGGGGGATGCCGTGGCTGCCGTGGCCGGTGCACCTGGCGGCGGCGGCCACCGTGACGGTGGAGATCGCCGCGCGCGCGTTCAAGATCATGGCGTCGGCGCGCGCCTGCGGGGTGCCGCTGCGCTTCCGCACGGCGCTCACCACCTGCCTGGCGGGGGACTTCGCCGCCGCCATCACGCCGGCGCGCGCGGGGGCGGAGCCGGCGCGCTACCTGGTGCTGGCCGAGGCGGGGATCGCGCCGGCGGCGCGGGTGCTGGTGCTGTTCCTGGAGCTGTTCCTGGAGATGTGGTCGCTGGTGCTGGTGTGTGGGGCGCTGGCGTGGGGGTTTGCCGGGGCGGGGAGCAGCGCCCGGGGGCTGGCGGCGCTGGTGGGGGGGTACAGCGTCTTCGTGCTGGGGGTGGGGGCGGCGGGGGTGCTGCTGGCGCGGCGGCATGCGCGCGGCCCGGCGCCTCCATGGGTGCGGCGGGTGGGTGGGCACGCCGGGCACTGGCGCGGCGTTCAACGGCTGATGCGGGGCGCGCGCAGCGGCGTGACGGCGCTGCGCCACGCGCGCCCCGGGGTGATGGCGCTGGCGCTGGCGGGGAGCGTGGTGCACGTGCTGGGGAAGGTGGCCGCGCTGCCGGTGCTGGTGTACGCGGGTGCGGCGGCGCTGGGGCTACCCATGCCCGTCACCCGCGCGGCGCTGGCGCCGTTGCTGCTGTGGCCGCTGGCGCTGTTCTACGGCGGGGTCGTGGTCCCCGCCCCCGGGGGGGGCGGCTTCATCGAGGGGGCGTTTGCGGCCACCCTGCGCGACGCCATCCCCCCCTCGTTGTTCGCCGCGTCGCTGCTCTGGTGGCGCTGCTACACCTTCTACCTGTACCTGCTGGCCGGGGGCGTGGCGGCGGGGCGGGGTGTCCTGCGCGCGCTGCGTTCCTGAGTTCCGCGTCTTCAGTCCCGCGTCTTCCGGAGCCTGACCATTTCCGCCGCATCCGGTCCCATCCCCATCACCCGCCACGCCGTGCCGCGCTGGCAGCTCGTGGCGGGGTTCCTGGTCATCTACGTGGTGTGGGGCTCCACCTACCTGGCCATCCGCTGGGGGGTGGAGACCATCCCGCCGTTCTCGCTGGGGGCGGTGCGCTTCCTGATGGCGGGGGGCGCGCTGGTGGCGTGGGCGCGATGGCGCGGGGCCCCCGCGCCGGGGCGCGTGGAATGGCGCAACGCGGCCATCGTGGGGACGCTGCTGCTGTTCGTGGGGAATGGCGCCGTGTCGTGGGCCAGCCGCCGGGTCAGCTCGGGGATCGCCTCGGTGCTGGTGGCCACCGTGCCGCTGTGGCTGGTGCTGTGCGAAGGGTGGCAGGGGAAGCGCCCGTCGGTGCCGCAGCTGCTGGGTGTCGCCGTGGGGCTGGTGGGGGTGGGGCTGCTCGTGCTTCCGGGGGCCAACCGGCAGGCGGTGGATCCGCTGGGGGCGGTGGTGCTCACGCTGGGCTCGCTGTCCTGGACCATCGGCTCGCTGTTCTCGCGCACCGCGCGACTGGCGCGCCCGCCGGCGCTGGCGTCGGGGATGCAGATGCTGTGCGGCGGCGTGCTGCTGCTGGCGCTGTCGGGGGCCACCGGCGAGTGGGGACGCTTCGACCCGGCGGGGGTGTCGCTGCGCAGCGTGCTCTCGCTGGCCTACCTGGCGGTGTTCGGCTCCATCGTGGGGTTCAGCACGTACATGTGGCTGCTGGGGGTGGCGTCGCCGGCGGCGGTGGGCACCTACGCCTACGTGAACCCGCTGGTGGCGGTGCTGCTGGGAACGTGGCTGGCCGGGGAGCGGCTGCCGCCGCTGGCGCTGGCGGCGATGGCGGTGATTGGGGGGGGGGAGGCGCTGGTGAGCCAGGTGCCGAAGGGGTGGGGGCGGCGATGGGACCGTCGCGAGCTGGAAAGTCCCGGACCGCTTTTCCGGCGGGACCAACCCCGCTAAGCTGCACGCTCGCGCGCGTGCAGGCCGTGGGGTTCACCGGCCGGCGCCCGCCGCGCCCAGTCGCCCGCCATCGTTGGCGCCCGCCGTTCCCTCCTCATCCGCCGCAATGCCTGCCACTTTCCCTCCACGCGGCCGTCTGCACGGCCGCCGTCCGCTTGCCCTGCTAGGGGCCCTGCTCCTCGCCGCCTCGGCGCCGCTGGCCGCGCAGGGCACCGGCGCCCTCACCGGCCGCGTCACCGACGCGGAAACCGGCCAGCCCGTGGCCGCCGCGCAGGTGACGGTCAGCGGCACCACGCTGGGACGCGCCACCGGCGACGACGGGCGCTTCGCCCTCGCCAACGTCCCGGCCGGGGCGCAGGTGGTGGTGGTGCGCCGCATCGGCTACCAGCAGGTGACCCGGTCGGTCCGGGTGCCCGCCGGCGGGTCCGCCACGCTGGACGTGGCGCTGGCCAAGAGCACCGTGTCGCTGGCCGGCGTGGTGGTCACCGCCACCGGCGAGGAGCGGCGCAAGGAGGTGGGGAACGCCATCAGCACACTGGGGAGCGCCGACTTCGAGCGCGCCGGCGCCGGGAACACCCAGCAGATCCTGCAGGGGCGCACCACCGGCGTGACCGTGCTCGCCAACGGCGGCGGCCCCGGCACCGGCGGCACCATCCGGCTGCGCGGCGTCAACTCCATCACGCAGGGGAACCGCCCGCTCATCTACGTGGACGGCATCCGGATCTTCAACGGCAACTCCCCCACCGGCGTCTCGTCGCGCCAGGCGGTGTCGCCGCTCAACGACATCCCGGCGGCGGACATCGACCGCATCGAGATCGTGAAGGGCCCCGCCGCCACCACCCTGTACGGCACCGAGGCCTCCGGCGGCGTCATCCAGATCTTCACCAAGCGCGGGCGCGAGGGCGCGGCGCGCTGGTCGCTGGACGTGGCCGGCGGCCTGAATTCGATGGGGGAGTTCGGCCCCGCGTCGGATCCCACCGGGATGTTCGTGCGCGAGTGCCGCGGCCCCAACATGAAGGACGCGGCGGGGGTCCCCTTCGAGGACGCCACCTGCCCCGCCAGCGGCACGTGGCTCAAGACCGGCTTCCTCGGGCGCTACGCGCTCGGGGTGCGCGGTTCGGGCGGCGGCGTCAACTACGCCATCTCCGGAAACCTGGAGAACGAGGAGGGGGTGCTGCGCGTGGGGAGCAACCGCACCGGCGGGTTGCGCGCCAACATCGGCTTCACCCCCACGCGCACCGTGACGCTGGCGCTCAACACCGCGTGGCAGCGCCGGAACACGGCGATGATCTCCGACGGCAACAGCGCCGACGCCTTCCTGCTGAACGTGTCCCGCGGCCCCAACTCCAACTTCAAGGGGGGCGGGTGCAGCACCGCGACCGTGGTGTGCACGGTCAACGACACGATGTTCTCCAAGGCCAACACCATCGGGGGCGACCACTTCATCGTCGGGGGGACCGCGACCTGGACCCCCGTGCCGCAGCTGACCAACCGGATCGCCGTCGGCATCGACTACAACAACACCGACCAGCGCACCGTCAACCCGTTCGGCTACCTGCGCACCCCCACGGGGCAGTACTTCCAGACCCTCTGGAACCGCCAGCTCATCACGGTGGACTACGCCACCACCTGGAAGCAGGGGCTCCCCTTCGGCCTGGCGGGGACCACCGCCGTGGGCGCGCAGCTGTTCGACAGCCGCCTCAACAGCACCGACCTGCAGGGGGACAACTTCGCGGGCCCCGGCAGCCCCACGCTCCTCTCGGCGTCGCTGCGGCAGATCACCGACGTGAACCAGCAGCGCGTCATCAACGCGGGGTTCTTCGCCCAGCAGATGGTGGGGTGGCGCGACCGGCTGTTCGTGACGGTGGGTGCGCGCGTGGACGGCAACAGCGCCTTCGGCAAGAGCTTCGGGCTCCAGACGTACCCCAAGGTGAGCGCGTCGTACGTGCTCTCCGACGAGGCGTTCTGGCCGACGTCGGTGATCGAGACCTTCAAGCTGCGCGGTGCGCTGGGGGAGTCCGGCAAGGCGCCGGGCGCCTTTGACGCGACCCGCACCTGGGACCCGATCGCCGCTGAGGGTGGGCTGGCGGGGGTGACTCCGGGACAGCTGGGGAACCCCAACCTGGGCCCCGAGCGCACGCGCGAGACGGAGCTGGGTTTTGACGCCGGGCTGTTCAACGGGCGCCTCGGCGTGGTGGCCACCTGGTTCGCGGCGCGCACCAGCGATGCCATCATCAACGTCGCCTATGCGCCGTCGCAGGGGTTCACCGCCAACCAGCCGGAGAACGTGGGCACCATCGCCAACCACGGCCTGGAGGCCGCCGTCACCGCGACGGTGGAGCCCACGCGGTGGTCGCGGCTGGAGGCGCGGCTGCAGTACACCCGCACCCGCGGCAAGGCGGTGGACCTGGGGGGGCGCGTGATCACCATCGACGCGCTGTCGCGCAGCTACGTGCAGGAGGGGCTCCCCCTCCCGGCCTACGTGGGGCGCAAGGTGACCAACCCCGACGCCTTCGAGGCGCCGGTGATCCAGGAGAACCAGCTGCTCGGGCAGACCTTCGCCGACCACATCCTCAACCCGTCGCTCACGGTCACCCTCTTCGGGAACCTGTCCGTGGAGGCGGTGGGGGAGATCCAGCGGGGCGGGCACCTGCTGAACGCCAACGGCTTCCAGAACGCCGGGCTGGGGATCTGGCAGCCCTGCTTCGCCGCGCAGGCCGCGCTGCGGGCCGCCGCGGCGGGTGACGCGGGCGCGCTGGCCACCGTCACGGCGCGCGACCGGATGCGCTGCTCCATCACGGCCGCCGAGCGCGACTACAGCTACTGGGTGGAGAGCGCCGACTTCTTCAAGCTCCGGAACCTCACGCTCACGTACGACATCCCGGCGGGTCGCGTCCCCGGGGGGCGCCCCATGACCGTGCAGCTGGTGGGACGGAACCTGTTCCGCCAGACCAACTACACCGGCACCGACCCCGAGGTGGCCGACCAGCGCACCAGCACCTTCTCGCGGCGCGACTACTACAACTTCCCTCCCTACCGCACGTTTCTCCTCAACGTGAGGACGTCCTTCTGATGCCCACTCCCACACACGCCCGCCGCCGCGCGGCGACGCTGGCGCTGGCGGCTGGCGCCATCCTGGCGGCCGGCTGCGACTTTGCCGTCACCAACCCCGGCCCCATCCTCGACGAGCAGCTCGACGTGGCCACGGCCATCCCGTCGCTCGTGAACGGGATGGGCGGGGACCTGTCCAACGCCATCGGGAACTACCTCACCCGCGGCTCGCTGGCGGCCTTCGAGCTGGCGCACTCGGGGAACTTCGCCGCCGAGCGCCAGTTCGCCTCGGGGGTCATCCGTGCCGAGGACGTCAACGGCGACTGGGCCCGGCTGCACCGCGCCCGCTGGGTGGCGGAGAACGGACTGGTGCGCATGAAGGCGGTGCTGGGTGCCGGCTTTGATGCCAACCCCAACACCCCCCGCGCCTACCTGTACGCCGGGTACGCCAACCGGTTCCTGGGGGAGAACGTCTGCGAGACGGTCATCGACGGCGGGCCCCGGGTGCCGCACACCGAGCACTTCGTGCGGGCCGAGAGCCTGTTCACGCGGGCGCTGGCGCTGGCGGGCACCAACGCCGCACTGGCCAACGCCGCGCTGGCGGGGCGGGCGCAGGTGCGGGTGAACCTCGGGAAGTGGGACGCCGCGGTGGCCGACGCCGCGCTGGTCCCCGTCACCTTCCGCCACAACGCCATCTTCTCCATCAACACCACGCGCGAGAACATGGACCTGGCGGTGCAGACGATCAATCGCCGCGAGGTGACGGTGTTCGGCACCGAGTGGGTGACCACGCCTGATCCCCGCGCCCGCTACGACACCGTGCGCACCACCACCGGGGCGTTCCAGACCGGGCAGGACGGGCGCACCCGCTTCTTCCGTCAGGCCAAGTACCTCACCATCGGCGACCCGGTGCCGTTGGCCAAGGGGACCGAGATGCTGCTCATCCGCGCCGAGGCGGCGCTGCGCGCCAATGACGTGACCGCGGCGGCGGGATTCATCAATCAGGGGCGGGCGGCGGCGGCCCTCCCCCCGCTCACCCTCACCACGGTGGCGGCGGGCTGGACCGCCCTCATGCGCGAGCGGGGGGCCGTCCTGTGGCTGGAGGGGCGCCGGCTGTACGACCTGCGCCGCTGGCTGGCCGAGGGGCGCAACACCCAACTCCAGGGGCGCAGCAGCTGCATGCCCATCAGCCTGGAGGAGATCGGCGCCAACCCCAACCTGCGCACCAACTAGGGCGGGCGCTGCGTGCGGCGTGGCGGGGGGCCGGGGCGATCCCGGCCCCCCGCGTGCGTTCCCCCCCGTGAATCCCGGCGGCCCCGTTCCGCGTAGGAACACGCATCACCCGCTCCGGAGCCGTCCATGCGCACCCACGTCAAGATCGTCGCCCTCCTCAACCTCTTCCACAGCCTGGTCGGCGTGCTGGCCGCCATCGGCATCCTGCTGGGGGGCACCTTTGCCGCCTTCATCACCTTCGACCCCTTCGCCTTCCTGGCGGGGACGGCGGTGAGCGTGGTGGCGGCGCTGGTGGTGGGCGCCATCAGCGGGCTGTCGCTGCTGGCCTCGCTGGCGCTGCTCAACCATGCGCGGTGGGCGCGCACCTTGGTCCTGGTGCTGTCGGTAGTGCGGCTGTTCAAGTGGCCGTGGGGGACGTTCGTGGGGGGCTATTCGCTGTGGGTGCTCACGCACCAGGAGACGAAGGCGCTGTTCGGCATCGCCGCCTAGCCGCGCGACGGGACGGGGACGGCGCGGGGGGGGACCGTTGCCGGCTGCAGGTGGCGGCCGCAGGTTAGGGATGTTGCCGCGCCGTGCGCCTGGCGCTTGCGTGGCGTCCGCCATCGTCCCGATCCCCTCTTCCCGAGCGTCCCCATGCCCGTGCCGCCCCGTCGTGCTCCGCTGGCGCTTGCCGCCGCCGCCCTGCTGGCCCTCCCCGCCGCCGCGTCCGCGCAGAGCGGCAAGTGGGTGGGCACCGTGAGCCAGCTGCGCTCGGCCGGCGGCTCCGCGGACGTCACCATCGAACCGCGCGGCGAGAAGCAGTCGCGGGTCCGGGTCACCGTCCGCAATGTGAGCCGCGACATGCGCATCGCGTGGGACATCGTGGAGGGGCAGTGCCGCGACAACGGCGCCCCCATCGCCCCGCAGGCCGCCTTCACCCAGGTCCAGAGCCAGATGGACGGTGGCGGCACCGCGTCGGCCAACGTCCCCAGGCTGGCGTCGGGGAAGGGATACTACGTGCGCATCTTCGACCCGCAGGTGTCGCCCACGGACGACAACGTGTGGGGGTGCGCCAACCTGGCGGAGAAGCCCTGACCGACGCCCCGCCCGCCGGTCCCCCGAACGCCACGCCCCCCGGTCCTGCCTGCGGACCGGGGGGCGCGGTGCATCCGGGGCGGTGCCCGGCGCGGGCCGTCAGGGGTTCATCGCGTCGGGGAGCTTGGCCGAGTTCTGCGTGTCCTCGGTGCCGCCGAAGGTGTACCACGGGAGGCCACGGGTGATCAGCTCGCGCCCCACCACCGGGATGTGCAGCGGCGTCCCCGGGAGCAGCCGCCCCCATCCGCGGGCGTCGAAGTAGTTGGTGTAGCCGTCGTAGGGGAACAGCTCCATCCGCTTCTCGTACTGGATGGCGTCGAAGAGGGTGCCGCAGCTGCCGTCGTCGCGGCGCGGCACGCAGTCGCGCTCCGGCGGCGGGCCGTTGGCATCCACCGGACGCAGCCCGGCCGCCACCCGCGTGGGGTTGATGATGGCCGCCGCCTCGGCGAGGCGCCCCAGGCGGAAGAGCGCCTCCGCCCGGATGAACTGCATCTCCTGCACGGCCACGACGGGGACGAAGGTGCGGCTGCCCGAGTCGGCGGCGGCGTTGAGGTAGCGGACGTGGCGGTACTGCGAGGTGAGGTAGGCGCCGTTGGCCGCGCTGCTCATGGTGGAGGTGACGCGGTTGATGCGCCCCACCCCGGTGACAGGGATGGTGAGGGTGGTGTTGCTGATGCGCCGGTCGGGGGTGAAGATCTGGATGGAGTTGCGGGTGGCGACGGTCTGCCGCAGCCACGCCTGGTAGGCCCCCGAGGTGTCGGCGGGGCCCACGTAGCGGGTGGCGAGGCGCACCGTGCTCTGGGCGAAGGAATTGGTGATGTAGGTGGACGCCGTGCCCGCGATGGCCGGGTCGGCGACGAGCCCGAAGTCGCGGGTGACCGTGGAGTCGAGGCGGGCCAGCACCGCGGCCCAGTTGACGGCGGCCCGCTGCTGCGGCGTGCGCGGGGCGTAGACGTCGGCGCGCACCAGGTACGACTGCATCACCCGGATGAGCTCGTCGCGGGTGATGGCGCGCCCGTTGACGAACAGGGTGGGGTAGGTGAAATCCGGGGCCGCGCGGGCGGCCGCGATGGCCGCGCGGAGCTGCGCCTTGGCGTTGTCCAGCACCTGCGGCCACGGGGTGAGGTCCTGGACGATGGCGTTGAACCCGGGGGTGATGGTGTCGGTCACGTACGCCTGGTCGTGCAGCAGCGCCAGCTGCAGCTGCGACACCGCGATGATGAAGCGGGCGAAGATCTTCCGCGACTCGGTGTCGCGCCCCTGCGGGAACTCGGGCGTCTGCGGGCCGAACACCAGCTTGTTGTCGCGGATGCCGAGGAACGCCTCGCGCGCCCCCGCCGCCGCCTCGTAGTGCTGGTTGAAGATGTAGCGCGACAGGCAGTTGAGGTTGTCGCGGTTGTTGATCGCGATGCGCGGCTCCTGCGAGAACTCCAGGTAGGTGGCGCTCGTGGAGGTCTGGACGTTGGCGTAGATCTCGAGCGGGAGGGTGGGGCAGGTGCCGCGCGAGGTGAGGGTGAAGGCCTTGAAGGCGCCGATGAGGGCCGCCTCGGTGTTGGAGGCGTTGGTGAACACCGTGGTGATCCCCAGGGCGTTCGGGTCGGTGACGTCGAGGCTCATGCAGCCGCCGACGGCGATGGCGGCCGCGGCGGCCCCCAGGGCGGCGCGGCGGGCCCGGGCGAGGCTGCCGATGGC
>JAGWYS010000062.1 GCA_018969225.1 Gemmatimonadota bacterium
CGGCGCGATGGTGGCCGGCATCGGCGGTCACCGCCACGCTGCCGGTGGCCCGTGCCTCCCGCGCCACCAGCCGCGACAGCAATTCCTTGACCACGATCACGGCGGCCAGCACCGCCAGCGTCCACGGGGCGGGCGCGTGGTGGGGCGTGCGGATCTCGCGCACGGCCTCGACGGCGATCCCCACGGCCGCGCCCAGCATCATCACCGCCACCGTGGCGGCGGCCACCGCCTCGGCGCGGCCATAGCCGAAGGGGTAGACGTCGTCGGGGTCGCGCCGCGCGATGCGCAGCCCGCTCCACACCACCAGCGACCCCAGCATGTCGGTGGAGCTTTCGATGGCATCGGCCACCAGCGCGTACGAGTTCCCCACCACCCCTGCCACCAGCTTGGCCATGGCCAGCGCCACGTTGGCCACCAGCCCCAGCTGCGCCAGGCGCTGGGCGCGCAGCGGGTCGTCGGGGGCGCGCGCCGCCGTGGCCGGCCGGGTGGACGAGGGAGAGCCCATCGTGGGGAATATGGGGCGAGGCGAGGCGCCGGTAAGCACCTGGCCGCCCCGCCCGCCAGCCGGGTGTTGCCGAGGACGATTCGCGTCGTACTTTATCCGGGTGTACGCAGGTTCCTGTCCAGCCGTCACTTGCAGTACCGTGACGGCATCCCGGGGTCGGTTGGGCCCGGGTATGGTGCGGAGAGGAGCCCTTGCCACGTCTTCCCCTGCTGCCACCGTCATGTCCTTCCTTCGTCCCCTCGCCCTGGCTTGTGCGGCCTTGGCCGCCGCGCCCCTCCCCGCGGCCGCCCAGCGTGCCGGCGCCATCGAGCTCGGCGCCTTCGGCCGCTACAACCTCTACGCGGACACCCTGCAGTTGCAGCCGGCCTTCGGGGGGGGCGGCCGCATGGGGTATTTCTTCCGGCGCAACTGGGCCGTGGAGGGGGAGGTGGCGTGGGCGGAGCCGTCGGTGCGGGGCGCGGCGCCGGGTGATTCGCTGGGGCACGTCGCGCACCCGCTGTTCAGCTACCGCGTCACGTACAACCGACCCATCGACAACCGGGCGTCGCTGATGGTGGGGGCCGGCTACGCGTACGACTCCTACCAGCGGCTGCGCACGGTGGCGCCCCGCGGCGGCGGCCCCACCGCCCTGCTGGGGGTGCGGTTCCGCATCACGGACTACGTGGCGGCACGGTTCGAGGGGACCGGGACCTACGTGGTGGCCAGCGACCGGAGCACCGGGCTCGCGCCGGTGCCCCGGCACTTCAACGTCGGGGCCCATGCCGGGATCAGCGTGATGGCGTTTGCGCGCGCGCCCAAGCCGGTGGTGCGCACGGAGATCGTCAAGGAGATCCAGCGCGACACCATCTACATCACCCGCATCGACACCGTGGTGATCAAGGCCCCCGCCGGACGCCCGGTGGTGGTGGGCGCCGTGAACTTCGGCTTCAACGGCAAGGCGCTGTCGCTCGAGGCGAAGCGGATCCTCGACCTCATCGCCGAGTCGCTGCTGGACGCCACGAACCTGACGCGCACGGTGGCCGTCACGGGCAGCACCGACGCCGTGGGGAGCGAGCGCTACAACCTGACGCTGGGGCAGGTGCGCGCCGACCAGGTCAAGGCGTACCTCGTGTCCAAGGGGGTGGCCACCGAGCGCATCCAGGCGCGCACGCAAGGCGAACGCGACCCGGTGGCGCCCAACGCGTCCGCCGACGGCCGCGCGACCAACCGGCGCGTGCTCATCATCCTGACCAACTGAGCCGTTAGATTGGGGGCGGATGACCGACGCCGCCCCCGCCCCGCCCGCCCCGCCCCGCGCCACGTGGTCCCACCGCGCGGAGTACGCGGCCACGCGCGCCATCGTGGCGGTGCTGCGCCGCCTCCCGTGGCGGTGGGCCAGCGCCGTGGGGGGCGCCATTGGCCGACTGGGCTACTGGCCGGTGGGGATCCGCCGCGGGGTCACGGAGCGGCAGATCGCGGCGGCCTTCCCCGAACGCTCCCCCGCCGAGGTGGCGCGGCTGGCGCGCGCCAGCTACGACTCGCTGGGGCGCACCTCCATCGAGACGGCCATCCTCCCCGGCACGTCGGCGGCGGACGTGATGGCGCGCGTGGCGTGGGTGGAGGGGTGGGCGCTGATGGACGCGGCGCTGGCCGCGGGCCGGGGGCTCATCATCGTGAGCGGGCACCTGGGGAACTGGGAGTTCGGCGCCGCCTATTGCGCGGCCCGCGGGGTGCCGCTGGACGTGGTCGTGCGGGGGATGGCCAATCCCCTCTTCGACGCCTACCTCACCCGCACGCGCCGCGAGGCGGGGGTGGAGGTGGTGCGCGACCGCGAGGCGGTGCGCCGCACCCCGCGCTCGCTGCGGGAGAACCGCGCGGTGGGGTTCGTGGCCGACCACGACGCCCTCGGGCTGGCCAGCACCTTCGTCCCGTTCTTCGGACGGCCGGCCAAGACGCCGCGCGGCCCCGGGGTGTTTGCGCTGCGCATGGGCGTGCCGGTGGTGTTCCTGGCGGTGCTGCGGCAGCCGGACGGGCGCTACGGGATCCGGGTGCAGCCGGTGACCGTGCCTCCCACCGGCGACCGCGAGGCCGACGTGGACGCGTTCGTGCTGCGCTACACGCAGCTGCTGGAGGCGGAGGTGCGCGCCCATCCGGCCCAGTACTTCTGGCAGCACCGACGGTGGCGGCGGCAGCCGGAGGGCACGCCGGCGCACCTGCGCGAACCGTGACAGGGCACCGGAGAGCGCCATGATGGCGCGCCGGCGCGCCTGGTGGCGGCCGCCCGCGGCCACGGTGCGGCGCTGGCGGCGGCGCCTCCTGTGGGGCGCGCTGGCGGTGGCGCTGGCGCCCATCCCCGTCATCCTGCTGCTGGCCGTGGTGCAGCCCCCGGTGACGGCCGTGATGGTGGCGCGTGCCGGGAGCCGCCTGTGGAACGAGGAGCGCCCCGTGTGGCCGCGGCACGAGCCGGTGGGGCGGCGCGCCATCGCGCCCGCGCTGCGGCGCGCGGTGCTGGCCTCGGAGGACGACCGCTTCTACCTGCACCACGGGCTCGACCTCGTGGAGATCGAGAAGGCGCTGGAGCGCCGCAAGGCCGGGGGGCGGCTGCGCGGCGCGTCCACGCTCACGCAGCAGGTGGCCAAGAACATCTTCCTGTGGAACGGGCGCTCCTTCGTGCGCAAGGGGATGGAGCTGTACCTGGTGCTGTGGCTGGAGCTGCTGCTGTCCAAGGAGCGCATCCTCGACCTGTACCTCAACCTGGCCGAGTGGGGCCCCAACCACTTTGGCGCGGAGGCGGCGGCGCAGTATCACTACCGCAAGCCGGCGGCGCGCCTCACCCGCGACGAAGCCGCGCGGCTCGCGGCCATCCTCCCCGCGCCGCGCCGGTGGTCGCCCAAGGGGGCCATCGCCACGCGCCGGGCGGCGGTGGTGCTGGAGCGCATGCAGTTCGCGCCGGCGCGCCCCGAGTAGGCGCGACGGGCGCGCGGCGGTCAGGTGCCGATGACCAGCCCGCCGTCCACCCCCAGCACCGCCCCGTTGATGAACGCCGCCTGGTCGGAGGCCAGGAAGCAGTAGGCGTTGGCCACGTCCTCGGGGGTGCCCATCCGCCCCGCCGGGGTGCGCGCCGTCATCTGCCCCAGCACCGCCGGGGGCATCTTGGCCGTCATGTCGGTGCCGATGAACCCCGGGGCGACGGCGTTGACGGTGATGCCGCGCTTCCCCAGCTCGCGCGCCCACACCTGCGTCATGCCGATGACCCCGGCCTTGCTGGCCACGTAGTTGGTCTGGCCGAAGTTGCCGTTGCGCGCCACCACCGACGTGGCGTTGAGGATGCGTCCGCCCCCGCGTGCCAGCATGTGCGGCACCACCGCCTGGGTGCAGGTGAACACCCCCTTGAGGTTCACCGCCAGCACGGCGTCGAACTCCTCGGGGGCCATCCCCCCGGTGACCGTGCCGTCGGTGACCTTCACCAGCTGCGCGTCACGGGTGATGCCGGCGTTGTTGACCAGGATGTCGATGCCGCCGAATCGGGCCACGGTGGCCGCCACCGCCGCCGCCACGCTGGCCGCCGAGGTGACGTCGGCCTCCACGAACAGCACCTCCAGCCCCTCGCGCGTGAGCGCGTCCTGCGCCCCCTCCCCGGCTGCGCGCACGCGGTCCCAGAGCGCCACGCGGGCGCCGCTTTCCCCCAGGCGACGCGCGGTGGCCAGCCCGATGCCGTTGGCGCCGCCGGTGACCACCGCCACCCGCCCCTCGAGATTGATGTGCATGCCCCGCAACCTAGGGAAAGCGGACCCGGGAGCAAGGGGCCGCGGCCCCCCGGTGGAGGGGCGCGCGGGATGCCATGGGCGCGGGTCCCGTGGTTAGGATTGGGCATGCCTCGGTTCCCATTCCGCCCCGCCTCCCCTGTGTCGTTCGCGCTGCTGCTGGCGGCGCTCCCCGCGGCCGCCTCCGCGCAGCCGGTCACCGATTCCACCAAGGGCGCCGCCGACTCCGGCCGGGGCGCCCAGGCGCCCGCGAAGGCGTCGGCCAAGGCGTCGGCCAAGGGCGCGGCTGCAGCGCCCGGCAAGGCGCCGCCGGCCGCCGCGCCACGCATGACTGGCGCGCTAGGTTCCGTGGCCGGCAACAGCCACCTGGCGTTCCGCAACGCCGGCAGCGACCTCGATTCGCTGTGGCCGCCCAGGATGCCCGCCCCACTCCCGGGCTCCATCCTTCCGGCCAAGCGGATCATCGCGTTCTACGGCAATCCGCTGTCGCGCCGCATGGGGATCCTGGGGGAGTTCGACCCCGACGACATGCTGCGCCGGCTGGACGCCGAGGTGGCGGAGTGGAACCGGCTGGACCCGGCCACGCCGGTGCAGCCGGCGTTGCACCTGATTGCCGTGGTGGCGCAGGGCGCCCCGGGGCGCGACGGCAAGTACCGGCTGCGCATGGACAGCACGCTCATCGAGCGGGTGTACGGCTGGGCGCGGCGGCGCAACGCGCTGCTGTTCCTGGACGTCCAGGTGGGGCAGAGCACGCTGCAGCAGGAACTGCCCTGGCTGGAGCGCTTCCTCCGGCGCCCCGACGTGCACCTGGGGATCGACCCGGAATTCTCCATGAAGGACGCCAGCGTCCCCGGGCGGAAGATCGGCACCTTCGACGCGGACGACATCAACTACGCCTCGCGGTTCCTGCAGGGGCTGGTGGAGCAGCACAAGCTCCCCCCCAAGGTGCTCGTGGTGCACCGCTTCACCCGCAAGGGCGTCACCAACGCCGACCGCATCCGGCTGGACCCGCGGGTGCAGGTGGTGATGCACATGGACGGCTTCGGCGCCCCGTGGCTCAAGCGCGACTCTTTCTACAGTTACATCAAGAAGGAGCCAGTGCAGTTCGCCGGGTGGAAGCAGTTCACCAAGCTCAAGAACGACAACCCGCCCACGGGGCGCGAGGCGATCTTGCGGCTGTGGCCGGTGCCGGTGTACATCCAGCTGCAGTAGCCTCCTGCGCGAGCGCCCTGCTCGCCTCGCCGCCTTCCCCTCCGGAGCGTCGCATGGCCCCCACCCGTCGTGAAGCCCTGGGCGCGCTGAGCGCCACCGCCCTGGCCGGCGCGCTGCCGGGCGCGATTCCCGATGTGCTGGCGGCCGCCGGGCGCTCGGCGGCGGGGCGGCTGCGGCAGTCGGTGGCGCGCTGGTGCTACGCCGGCACCCCCATCACCGACCTGTGCCGCCTGGCCAAGGGGGTGGGGCTGGTGGGGATCGACCTGCTGGGCCCCGACGAATGGGAGGTCCCCAAGGCGCACGGACTGCTGTGCACCATGGGAAACTCCTTCGGCACCATCCCGGTGGGGTTCAACCGGCCGGACCACCACGACAAGCTGGTGGCCGACGGCGAGGCGTACATCCCGCGGGCCGCGGGGGCCGGCGTCACGAAAATCGTGGTGTTCAGCGGCAACCGCGCGGGGCTGTCGGACGCCGAGGGGATTGCCCACTGCGTCACCGGGCTGCGGCGCCTGCTGCCCACGGCCCAGCGCCACGGCGTGGTGCTGTGCATGGAAATGCTGAACAGCAAGGTGGACCACAAGGACTACCACGCCGACCACACCGCCTGGGCGGTGGAGGTGGCGCGGCGCCTCGACTCGCCGCACTTCCGCCTGCTGTACGACATCTACCACATGCAGGTGATGGAGGGGGACGTGCTGGCCACCATCGCGCAGCACCGCCAATGGATCGCGCACTTCCACACCGCGGGGGTGCCCGGACGCCACGAGATCGACGGGGCGCAGGAGCTCAACTACCGCGGCATCGCGCAGGCCATCGCCGACAGCGGCTACGACGGGGTGTTCGCGCACGAGTTCATGCCGGTGCGCGACGGCGCCGCCAGCCTGCGGCAGGCGGTGGAGACCTGCACGGTGTAGGGCCGGTGCGGGGGGCGCGTGTCGCCCCCCGCACCGCTGCTCAGCGCCCCGCCGTCCCGCTCGTGTCCGTCAGCGCCTCCATGAACCGCACCAGCGCCCGCTGCTCGCGCGCATCAAGCTCCAGCGAGGAGAACGGCAGCGTCTGGTTGGGGACCCGCGCCCCGATCCCCGCCCCGCCCCCGCGATTGTAGAAGTCCACCACCTCGGCCAGCGTGCGGAAGACCCCGTTGTGCATGTACGGCGCCGTGAGCGCCACGTTGCGCACCGACGGGGTGCGGAACGCATGCCGGTGAGGCTCGGCCCGCGTCACGAGGTAGCGCCCCAGGTCGCCGTCCAGCCGCGCCCCCCGGGTCACCGCCACCGCCGGCACGCCGATCACCTCCACCTCGCTCTCGGCAAACATGGGCGGGACCGTCCCGTTGGTGAGCGGCAGGAAGTGGCAGGTGGCGCACTTCCCCTTCCCCGCGAACAGGTTGAACCCCAGGCGCTCCTCGGGGTCCAACAGCCCGGGCGCGCCACGCAGCGCCCGGTCCACGCGGGAATCGAGGTGCGTGAGGGCGCGCAGGTAGGCGGCCAGCGCGCGGCGCAGCGACGCGCCCGTCACCCCGGAATCGCCGGGATACGCCTCATGGAAGCGCCGGGCCATGGCCGAATCCCGCCCCAGCCGCGCCGCCGCCCGGTCGGGGGATCCGTGCATCTCGGCCGGGTTGCCCAGCACGTCGGTGACCTGGTCCTCCAAGTACGTGGCGCGCAGGTCGGCGAACGACCCCACCTGCACGCCGCTGTTGATCACCGTGGGGGCGTTGCGCAGCACCCCACGCACCCCGGCCCGCGCCGCCGACCGTGCCAGGCCGTCGGTGAACGCCCGTTCGGGGTGGTGACAGCTGGCGCAGCTGCGGTCGCCACCGTCCGACAGCCGGGGATCACGGAACAGCGCCGCCCCCAGCGCCACCTGGGCGGCGCTCTCCTGGGTCGCGTCCGGGGCGGCGAACGCCGCCGGATCGAACGCGCCGGAGTCGAAGAGCGTCACGGCAGACACGCGCCATCCGCGCCGCTCCTGCGGCACCCCCACGGCGCGTGCATCGCGCACCGCCGCCAGCACGCGGGCCACAGGGTTGGCGTGCGCGGTGATGAACTCCAACCGGTCGAAGGCGTCAAACCCGGACGCTTCGCGCAGCGCACGCTGCGCGTCCGACAGGATGCGTTCCACCGAGTCCCGCAGCGCCGGGGCCACCCATGGCTCATACAGGCGGAGCGCGTCGTGAATCCCCTCCAGCACCGCCACCCCCTCCGCCACCCCGTCCCCGGACTCGGCCGCATCAAAGCCGGTGATGCCCAGCGACACCAGCCGGCCCACCCCGACCTTGGCGGCATCGAAGAGGCGGTCCTCGGTGATCAGTTGCGCGGCGGCGGCGGTGCGCAACCGCCGGACGTGCGCCTGCAGGTTCGTCACCTCGTGCCGAGCCGTCGCGCGCACCGAGTCGACCGGCCGGTCGTCTGGGGGGGCGAAGAGCAGCGCCTCCACCACCTGAAATCCCTCCGGAGGGAACACCGCCTCCGGCCCTTCCTCGTCCTCCACCCGGGGCAGCGGCGGACCGTTGATGGCACGGGAAGTGGTGGGGAAGTAGTAGGTGGACAGGTACTCGCCGCGCTTGTAGGCGTGGCGCGCGGCGCGGAACAGGGCACGCGGCCGGGCCCAGGCCGAATCGGACGGTACGCCGACCGGGGAGTTCAGCGACGCCGCCAGCGTCTCAAGCGCCGCGTGCAGGGAATCGATCCCGGCCACCCACTGCGCCGACACGGCCTGCGGGATCGTGGACGCCGTGGGCGACGGCGGGGCCGCCTGCGGGCGGTCGCCGGTGCAGGCGGCGGCCAGCGCCAATGCCTGGATCAGGGCGACGGTGCGCCGGCGCCACCGCTCCTGGGGGCGCGACGCAGGCGCCGCGCCCCCGAGGATGGCCTCTCTCACCGGGGCAGCCCCTTCACGATCACCATCTGGCTGGCCTGGTCCTCGGTGAGGCGCACCGTGCCGCCGTCCACCCCGGCGTACTTGGGGGCGCGCCACGAGTGTGGCTGCAGCGAGATCAGGAACGTGTTCGGCTGCCCCACGAGGTCGGAGATGTCGATCATGGCCCCGTACTCCCACCCCGCCTTGCCGGCCGGGCGCGCACCCACGGCGTTGTACTTGGCGGCATCCGACTGCGTGCGGCGGTGGTCCAGCTCCAGCACCGGCACCAGCGCGCGGGTGGCGATGTTGTACTGGTAGATGTAGCCGTCGTGCGTCTCGTCGCCGTAGCCGTTGTCGTCCTCCTGCACGTACACGTAGTTCTGGCTGACGTAGATGTTGTCGGGGTTCTGGAACAGCCGCGCCGGCCCGGTGCGGTCATCACCGTCCAGGATGACCTCCAGCGTTCCCTTCAGCGGATCGGCCGGATCCAGCGTGAGCCGATACACGCGGCCGTACTTCGTCCGGTCGAAGCCGGCGTTGGTCCCCGACGTGTTCTGCCCGGTCACGGCGAAGTACAGCTCGCGCCCCGACCCGCCCTTGCGGTAGTCGATGTCCTCGACGCGGCCAAATTGCACGGCCTTGAGCGCCGCCGTGGCCTGGTTCACCTGGCGACCGGTCATGGCGGCGTGGCCGACGATCTCCCGGAACGCCACCGGGTAGCTCTGTCCCACCACCATGTCCCGCTCCCGCGTGGCGTCATTCGTGCGGGCCAGCGCGTACAACTTGCCGTTGTTCAGGTCGCCCAGCGTGTTGGAGAGATACATCGCCACCTGCCCTCCCTCGACGCCGGAATCATCGTCGCCGATGATCACCACGGTCCGCCCGCTGTAGGCGTTCTTCGGCAGCGGCACGGCGTTCTCGGTGTTCCAGCGCCCGAACCCGGTGAGGTACGTGGGGGTGTTGGCGGACCCGAAGGGGTTCACCGAGAGGATCTGCGACTCCTCGTTGCTCTCGCCCGCCGTGATGTACACCGGCCCGAAGCCGTGCTCCTCCGGGGTGGCCAGCGTGGCCGAGCAGAGGCGGTACTTGCCGAAGGTGGAGTTCACCACGTAATCGCCCTTGATGGGCTTGAACGTCTCGTCCAGGGTGATCCGCGAGACGGCGAAGTTGTCCTCGTGGTTCACCAGCATGGTGTACGTGCCGTCGGCGTTCTTCAGCAGCCCGGCGCCGTCCGCCGAGCCGCCAAAGACGAAGCTCGGCGACTGCGGCAGCACATCGTCGCTCCCCACCAGCGAGTAGATCTCCACGCCGGTGGTGAGCGACTTGAGGAGCGCCGGGGTCACCGAGCGGTTGGTGAGCACCGCCTTCGACGGCTCGGCGGCGGTGGGGGAGTCGCCGGAGCAGGCGGAGAGCGCCGCGACGCACGCCGCGAGGGCGGCCGGGACGAACGAACGGGGCAGGGTCACGCGCATGTTTCCTTCAGTAGTAATCGTGGGGATCGGGGCGACTCCCGGCATCGGTTGTCGCCGTGGCCTCGTGGCCACGGACACACGAACGGCGCCAGCCGCCACGGTTCAGCAACCGATCGGTCTCCTGCGCGTCACGCGCCCGTCACGCGTCCGGGGCGCGCTGCGCGCCGTCATGGCGCCGAATCCTCCCCGTTACGCCCCCGTGGCGCGCCCGTGGGTGCACCGTCGCGAACCGGTCGCACCTTCGTGGCCCATGACTCACTGGCTCGCCTCCCTCGACGGCCGCGATCGCGCCCTCCTCACCCGCGTCGCGCTCCCCGCCACGTGCCCGCTCCGGCAGCGCCGCTTCTGGCTCGCCGTCACCCACGCCGGCGGCGCCCGCGCCAGCATCGGCGCCTGCCTCGCATCCGCCCTCCTCCCCTCCGTCACCGTGGCCACCGCGTGGCGGGCCCTCCTCCTCCTGGGCGTCTCGCACGCCGTGGTGCAGGTGGTGAAGCGCCTCGCGGGGCGCCCTCGCCCCTCGGCGCGCTTCTCCCTCGAGGCGCTCATCGACGTCCCCGACCGCTTCTCCTTCCCCAGCGGTCACGCCTGCGCCGCCATGGCCGTGGCGCTCGGCTTCGGGCTCGCCTTCCCGACGCTGGCGCTCCCGCTGGTGGCGCTCGCGTGGCTCATCGGGGTCTCCCGCGTGGTGCTGGGCGTGCACTACCCCGGAGACGTGCTGGTGGGGCAGGCCATCGCCGCGCTCACGGCCATTCCGTTCTTCGCGTAGCCGGGGCGCCCGGCGGTGAGCCACCTGGGAGGCGTCCCGCTGCCGGGGCGCGTGCGCCCGCAGGCGGCGCTGGGGGTGCTGGACATCACGGAGTGGTACGGCGACACCAGTGGCGGGATCCGCACCTACCTCCACGAGAAGATGCGCCACGTGGACGCGGACCCCGCATTGCGGCAGGTGCTGGTGGTGCCGGGCGCCGAGGACGGCTGGCAGGACACCGCGGGGACGCGCATGTACCGGCTGCACGGTCCGCCCATCCCGCGGCAGCGCCCCTACCGCTTCATGCTGGCCACCCGGTCGGTGGACCGCATCGTGCGCCACGAGCGCCCCGACGTGATCGAGATCGGCAGCCCGTTCGTGGTGCCCTGGATCGTCCGCCACGCCACGCGCCGGCTGGACGTGCCGCTGGTGTGCTACCACCACACCGACCTCCCGGGGATGTTCACGCCGCAGGTGGGGCGATTCCGGCGGGTACGCCGCGTGGTCAACCGCACCCTTTGGCGCTACCTGCGCGTGCTGGACCGCTGCTTCGTGCGCACGCTGGTGGCCTCCCCCTCGGCGGCGCGCGACCTGGCGGCCGCCGGGATCGACCGCGTCACCTCCGTGCCGCTGGGGGTGGACCTGGACACCTTCACCCACGCCCGCCGCGCCCACGCGGCGGAGACCCGGGCCCGCCACGCGCTCCCCGAGGGGCCGCTGTGCGGCTTCGCGGGGCGCTTCGCACGCGAGAAGGCGCTGGAGGTGGTGCTGGACGCGTGGCCTGACGTGGAACGGCGCACAGGCGCGCGCCTCGTGCTCATCGGCGCGGGCCCCATGGCGGCGCGACTGGCCGCGCATCCGTACGCGCCGCGCGTGCTCTTTCGTCCCTTTCAGGCGCAGCGGGAGGGGCTGGCCGACCTCCTGGCGGCGCTGGACCTGTATGTGGCCCCGGGCCCCATCGAGACCTTCGGGCTCTCGGCGGTGGAGGCGATGGCGTGCGGCACGCCGGTGCTGTCGGTGAACCGCGGCGGCGTGGCCGACCATGTGCACGCCAGCGGGGCCGGGCGCGTCTACGACATCGGCCAGCCCGTGTCGCTGGCCGAGGAGGCCGTGGCGCTGCTGCGGGGCGACCTGCCGGCGCTGGGGCGCACGGCCCGCGCCCATGTGGAGCGCGAGCACGCATGGCCCGCGGTGTTCCGCCGGCTCTTCGACGTCTATCGCGACCTGGCAGCGTGACCGCCAGCGTTGACGGCGCCCAGCTGCGCCTCGCCTTGTTCACCGATACATGGGCCCCGCAGCTGAACGGCGTGGCGCGCACGCTGCAGCGGCTGGCGGCCGCCGTCACCAGCCGAGGCGGTGCCGTGCGCGTGTTCACCACGGACGACCCCATGGCGATCCCCGCACCCGAGGTGGAGCGCTTCCCGGGGCGCCCCTTCTGGGGGTACCCGCAACTGCGCCTGGCGTGGCCCCCGCGCGAGGCAGTGCGCCGCGAGCTGGCAATGTTCGCGCCCACGCTGGTGCACGCCGCCACCGAGTTCGGCGTGGGGCTGGCGGGGCGCCGCGCGGCGCTGGAGCTGGGGCTCCCGCTGGTGACCTCGTACCACACCAACTTCACCAGCTACGCCGAGCACTATCACCTGGGGTTCCTGGCCACCCCGGGGTGGCAGTACCTGCGGTGGTTCCATGGCGGGGCGGCCCGCACGTTCTGCCCCACGCACGCCATCCGTCGCGAGCTGGAAGGGCGCGGCTTCGCCAACGTGGCCGTCTGGTCGCGCGGGGTGGATGGCCGGCGCTTCGCCCCGGCCTACCGGTCGGAGGCGCTCCGAGAGCGGCTGGGGGCGACGCCCGACGCACTGGTGGTGGGCTACGTGGGACGGCTGGCACTGGAAAAGGGGCTCCCCGTCGCCGTGGCCGCGATGCGGCAGGTGATGGCGGCCCATCCGGGGAAGGTGCGCTTCGTGGTGGTGGGGGACGGTCCGTATGAGGAGGCCATGCGCGAGGCCGCCCCTGAGGGAACCACGTTCCTGGGACGGCTTGAGGGGGAGGCGTTGGCAGCCGCCTACGCCTCGTGCGACCTGTTCCTGTTTCCCAGCACCACGGACACGTTTGGCAATGTGCTGCTGGAGGCGATGGCCTCCGGGGTGCCGGTCGTGGGTGCCGACGTCGGGCCGACGCGCGAACTGCTGGCACCCGACCGTGGCTGGCTGGTCCCCCCCGACGACGCCGACGCGCTTGCCCGGCAAGTGGCGGCGCTGGTCACGGCCCGCGGTGCCATCCGCGAAACCGCGGCCCGGGCCTTTGCCTTTGCCGCCACGCAGCGGTGGGATGCGGTGTGGTCGGCGCTGTTCGCCGCCTACGCCGACGTCGTGGAGGCGCGCCGCCGCCGCGAATCGTGACCCGGCCGTGATGCGGGCGTGACACGCCCCGCACTTCATCACGCGATGCGCCTCCTGGTGTGCACCGACAGCTACCCGCCCCAGCTCAACGGCGTCAGCGTGATCACGGCGCTGACGGTGCACGGGCTGCAGGCGCGCGGCTGGCAGTGCGAAGTGGTGGCGCCCCGGTATCCCGCCGGTCCGGGCGTGGCCCTTGCCCCGGATCCATCCGTCCCGGTGATCGGCGTGCCGTCGGTGCCACTCCCCGGGTACCGTGATGTGCGTGTGTCCCTTCCCGCGCTTCGGCGCGTGGAGGCGGCGGTACGACGGTTCGCGCCGGATCTGGTGCACTGCGCCACGGAGTTCGTGGTGGGGCGCCTGGGGATGGCGGCGGCCCGCCGGGCCGGGGTGCCCGTGGTCACCTCGTACCACACGGATTTCGCGCGCTATACGGCGATGTACGGCATCCCGTGGATGCGGCGACCGGTCGCGGCGTGGCTCTCGCGCTTCCACGCCAACAGCGCCTTGACGCTGACTCCCTCGGAGGCCGCGCGCGAGGACCTGCACGCCTTGGGGGGGCGGGACGCGGCCGTCTGGGGACGGGGGATCGACACGGAGGCGTTCCATCCGCGGCATCGCTCGAACGCGGTGCGCGAACGGCTGGCCCCCGGCGCGAGCTTCCTGCTGCTGTATGCAGGGCGCCTGGCCCCTGAGAAGAACGTGGGGGTGCTCCTGGAGGCGTTCGGGGCGCTCGCCCGCACGCTCCCCCCCGGTGCGGCGCACTTGCTGGTGGCCGGCGACGGGCCCTCGCTTCCGGGGCTGCGCCGTCAGGCGGGGCCGCAGGTGACCTTCGTGGGGCCGGTGGACCGCACGCGCGACCTCCCGGCGCTCTACGCCAGTTGCGACGCCTTCGTGTTCGCCTCCGCCACGGAGACGCTGGGGCTGGTGGTGCTCGAGGCGATGGCCTCGGGGGTGCCGGTGATCGCCGTGCCGGCTGGCGGCGTGTCCGAGCATCTGGTGCACGAGCGAAACGGCCTGGCGGTTCGAGACGGCGACGTGGGCGGTTTCGTGGCCGCCATGCAGCGGCTGCACTTCGATCAGGCGCTGCGGAGCGGTCTGGCGACCGGCGCTCGACGCAGCGCACAGGCGGTGGGCTGGGAGGCGGAGTTGGATCGGCTGGATGTCCTGCTGCGCGATGTGCGCGCCATGTGACGGTCCCCCGGCGAGCCGTGCCGACCGTTCCGTGTCCGTGCACGAGACCTTCGTGGATTCATTTTCGGAGTGTGGTTGCGGGGCAGCGCGCGAGTACCAGGGGGGGCGGTCCGGCCACGGCCGCCTGCACGCTTCCGCTGGCGTGCGCCTTCACGAAGACGCCGCTGAGGGCCGTTGGCCCCTTCCGGCTCACGGATGCGGTTTCCTTGCCGCCCACCGGAACGAGGCGCATGTTGGCGGAATCCCTTCAGCCCCGCCGCTCCCTTCGGCCTGACCGCCAGGGGCGGCGTCCTCCTCCGACGCAGGAGTTGCGCATGTCCAGCCCTGCCCCGCGCCGCTGGCGCCGTGGGTCTTCGGCCCTCACCCTGGCCGCCTCGCTGGTGGTGCTGGCTCCCGGCGCGGCCGCGCAAGGACGCTGTGGTGGCGACCGCGTCGGCACGCCGGCGTGCAACACCACCCCGGCCGCCGCCCCCTTCGCCGCCACCGGCTGGAAGACCGTGGCGCTGGACCACTTCCGCATGGTGGCCGCCGATCCGAAGAAGGAGGCGGCGTACTACGCCGCCCTCATGAACTGGACGGTGCGGAGCGACAAGGGCGGGGTGATCGTCATGGACATCGGCGACGTGGGCAGCGTGGAGATCCACGGCGGCTACCAGCCCCCCCCGCCGCCCCCGACGGACACCAGCGCGCGCGGCCGCGCGATGGGCGCGCGCGCGCCGCGCAACGTCACCTGGGACAGCTTCTGCTGGGTGATCGAACCGTGGGACACGAAGAAGGTGGAGGCCGCGCTGCGCGAGCGCGGGCTCAGCCCGGTGGCCGACCACGATCCCGCCACGGGATTCTACAGCTTTCACGTGAAGGACCCGGACGGCTTTGACGTGCAGGTCGCCAACGGGGCGCACGTGAAGGCGCGGCGCGCGAAGGCCGCCGCCGGCTCCGCACCGGCCCCGGCCCCGTTTGCCAGCACCGCCTGGACGACCGTGTGGCTGGACCACATCTCCTTCGAGGTCACCAACTACAAGGAGACCACCGCGTTCTACGAGGCGCTGCTGGGGTGGAAGCCCACCGGCGACGAGGGGAGCCAGAACGAGACGTGGATCGGCGACCTCGGGAACATCATCATCCGCGGCGGCAACCCGCTGGCGCCCGGCTTTGCGCTGCCGGCGCGGCGCAAGGCCCAGATCGGGCACGTCTCCTTCGGCATCGATCCCTGGGACACGGGGGCGGTGAAGGGCGACCTGGACAAGCGCGGACTCAACGGGCGCGCGGACACCGGCGGGCGGGGGGACATCAACGACCCGGCCACGCCGTACAAGAGCTACCACACCACCACGCCCAACGGCTTCGACCTGCAGATCAGCAATTCGAACAAGGAACGGCGCGTGGTGCGCTAACGCGCCACCGGGGCGCCCGCGGCGCGCCCGTTGCGGTGAGGGGGGACGGGGCTCGGCAACCGCCCGCCCCTGCCACCCGCCACGACGGAGCCCGCCATGCACGCCTTCGCCGACAACCTCGCCCACCTGGCCGCCGGCAACCAGGACTATCGCCGCGTCCTCCACACCGGCCCGCACCAGCAGCTGGTGCTGATGACGCTGCAACCGGGCGAGGAGGTGGGGGAGGAGGTGCACCTCGGCGTGGACCAGCTCTATCGCATCGAGCTGGGGAACGGCGAGATCGTCATCAACGGGAACGTGACGCCCGTGAGCGAGGGGTGGGCGGTGGTGGTCCCGGCCGGCATGCGCCACAACCTCCGCAACACCGGCACGCAGCGCATGCGGCTGACCACGCTGTACGCGCCGCCCGTGCACCCCGCCGGCACGCTGCACCCCACCAAGGCAACGTCGGAAGCCGCCGCAACGACGGCCGCGCGCTAGCGCCCCCCGCCAACCCGGCCGAGGGGCACCGCGTGCGCGGATCGGACGCTACTGGTCCGTGAGCGTGATGGCGCGCAATGGCGCCCCCCCCGTGGGCGCGTCGGCGGCGATGATCGTGCGCGCGCCCCCCGAGGGGAACGTGATGGACGCCACGTTGAGCGCCACCGCGCCGGCGCGCGCCGCCGGCGCGGTGCCGGCGGGCACCACCCGGATCTGGTACGTCCCCGCCGGCACGCCGAGGTACGCGGAGGCGCTGCGCACCCCCACGTTGGCCAGCGTCGGCGTCGCCGTCGCCAGGTCGGCCCCCGGCGCGGTCACGAAGATGTCCACCGCACCGGCCGACGGCGCCACGTGCACCACGCGCACCCGCGCCTGCCCGGCGGCCGCGGCCGTGCCGTTGTCATCGGTGGTGATGTAGCTCGTGACCGGGCCGCTCCCGGTGGCGTAGATCGTCTGGTCCTGCCCCCCCACCGCCGTGAAGGGGAGCGACGCCACCGTCTGCGTGGTGTCGGCGGTGCGCCGCAGCACCAGCGTGCGCGGCCCCGCGTACACCGGCGAGTAGATGGCCGTGGAGGGGGACGGCAGCGACGACGGCGTGCTCCCCCCGTAGGCGATGTTCACGCCGAAGGGGAGCCCCTCCAGGATGGCGTTGACGGCGAACGGCGTGGCCGCCGTGATGAGGTTGACGAAGCGCACGCGCCCCACCGGCTGCGTGGGCTCGAAGGGGCTGGGGGCGTCGGCCGTGCCGCAGGCGCCGGCGACGGCCAGGGCGGCGACGGACAGGGTCCGCTGGAGGGAGGGACGCACGCGCATCCTCCGGATCGGGGTCGAAGAGATCGGCATCGGCAGGCTCAGGGCGTGGGGCACGAGGCCGGGAAGGCCGACGGCTCGTTGGGATCCGGCAGCGCGCTGAACGTGGCGTTCGGGTTCGCGTTCCGGTCGCCGATGGAGTACGGCAGCCAGCACCGCTGGCCGTCCTGCGGCGTGGCGGGGGAGGCGGTGGGGCCGCGGATCAGCCCGCGGCGCCGCGCATCCTCCCAGCGCAGCCCCGACCCCAGCAGCTCGAAGCGGCGCTGCAGGTAGATCTCCTCCAGCAGCTGCGCCTGCGTGAGCGCCCCCGACAGCGGGGCGAGGCACGCCTTGGGGTCGTCCACCCCGCGGTTGCCGGGGCAGTCGG
>JAGWYS010000310.1 GCA_018969225.1 Gemmatimonadota bacterium
TTCCCGCTGGTGCGCTCCTCCCGCGCCGAGACGGTGCTCGGGCGGGAGAAGCACCTGCCGGTGGACTGACCCGGCGGCGGGCCCTCAGGGCCCCTTCACCGTCGGGCGCGCCGCAGGGGGGACGTCCTCCAGCGTCTTGAGCACGTCGCGCCACGCGAACTTGCTCCCCTGCCCCAGCACCCAGTAGTTCATCCACGCCATCTCGGCCACGCTCTTCACCAGCCGGTTGCGCGGGTCGGGGATGCCGTGCGAGGCGCCGGGGTACAGGAACAGCTCGGTGGGCACCCCCAGCCGCTTGAGCGCCATGTGCAGCTCGATGCTCTGCGGGCTGGGGACGCGCGGGTCCCCCTCCACCACGTGGATCATCGTCGGGGTCTTCGCCGCCTTGATGTACTTGAGCGGCGACTGCCGCCAGTACGCCTCGTAGTCGTCGTACGGCAGCTTGTTCCCCAGGTAGTACTGCCGGTTCCGCTGCACGTCGCTCTGCGCGTACATCGAGATCCAGTTGGAGGTCCCCGCCCCCGAGGAGATGGCCTTGAAGCGGGTGGTGTGCGTCAGGATCCAGTTGGACCAGTGCCCGCCGGCGCTCCACCCCATCGCCCCCATCTTCGTGCTGTCCGCCAGCCCCTGGCGGATGAGCGCGTCCACGCCGGTCATGATGTCGTCGTATCCGGGCGGAAAGTAGTTCCCCACGATCCCGTTCTTGTGCGCCTCGCCGTAGTTGGTGGAGCCGCGGTAGTTGGGCATGAGCACCACCCACCCGGCCCCCGCGTACGTCTGCGCCCCGTAGCCGCCGTTGAAGCTCAGCACGTCGGCCGCCGCCGGCCCGCCGTGGATGGCCACCAGCAGCGGGTAGCGCTTGCCGGGCTCGTACCCCACGGGCTTCACCAGCACCCCGCCCACCATCTTCCCGTCGCGGGACTTCCAGGTGAACTCGCTCTGCTCCCCCAGCGCCAGCTGCTCGCGCACCCAGGCGTTGGGATCGGCCAGCGCCACCCACTGCCCCCGCGCCCCCAGCGCCTGCACCGACGGCGCGGTGTACCACACCGCGGGCGTGGTGGGGTCCTGGTAGTTCACCAGCAGCCGCTGCGTCTCGTCATCCTGCGAGACGCGCACGGCGCCCTGCACGTCGGTCACCGCGCGCACCGTCCCGCTGGCCACGTCCAGCGCGAACAGCTGCGTGGTGGCGCGCCGCCCCTCGTTGAAGTAGATGGTCTTGCCGTCGGCCGACCAGAACTCCGCGCTCACGTCGCCGTCATAGTCCCCCAGCTTGCGCCAGGCCCCGCCCCGGTCGGCCACCGCGCGCAGGTACACGCGCTGGTTCTTCATGTTGTAGGCCGACATGTCGTCGCTGGCGGAGAACGCCATCACCTTCGAGTCCGGGGAGAAGGTGAACCCCGACTCGGCGCCCTCGGCGTTGGTGGTCAGCCGCTCCACCGCGCGCGACGGCAGGTCCAGCAGGTACAGGTCGCCGTAGATCCCCTGCTCGGTGATGTTCCGCTTGTAGCGATCGTTCGGCACGCCGGTGAACCCCAGCCAGCGCCCGTCGTCCGACAGGGTGAAGGCGGTCACCGACATCGTGCTGTCGCGCGTGAGGCGCTCGGCGGCCCCCGGGGGCGACCCGTCGGCCGGGAGCGCCACCATCCACAGCGACGCCACGGGCGTCCCGGCATTGCGGACGTTCACCGTGAACTTCTTCTCCATCCGCGCCTTCTCGTCACGGTCCACGGTGTCCGCCGTGATGAAGAAGAGGCGCCGCGCGTCGGCCGACAGCTGCCAGCTCCCCACCCCCGTGGGGTGCTTCGTCAGCGGCACCGGCTTGAGCGAGTCCACCGGCGTGCCGCGGCGGATCGCCTCCACCGACAGCGCGTACAGCTGCTCCTCGTCGGACTTGCCGCTGCGGTACACCAGCCACCGGCCGTCGCGCCCGAACGCGTAGGTGGAGACGCCCTCGCGCGCGTCGGTGAGGCGGCGCGCCTCGCCGCCGTCGGGGCGCATCACGTACAGCTGCTGCTGGCCGGCCTGGCCGGCGGGGGCCTCGCGGTTGGAGGCGAAGACGAAGGCGTCTCCCCCGGGGAGCCAGCGCGGCCCGCTCTCGTTCTTGTCGCGGGTGAAGGTGAGCTGGCGCGTGCTCGGCAGCCCGCGCGTCATCGACACCAGGTAGAGGTCCGACTGCGACCGCGCCTCCTTCCAGTCGGGCGTGGACAGGGCGTACAGCGCCCACTGCCCGTCGGGCGACACCGCCGGGGCCGACGCCGAACGGAGCAGCTGCTGGTCCAGCCAGGTCATGGGGCGCTTGGCGGGCGCCTGGGCGGAGGCGGCCAGCGGCAGGACCCACGGCAGGGTCAAGGTCGCGGTCATCCACGGTGCCCGGCGGGGGGCAGCGGGTCGCGACGGGAACGGGGAGGGACGGGACATCGCACACCTCACGACAGGGGTCACGGATCCTCGGAACGCGGCGAATATACCGGCGTGCCCGCAGCCCTGCCCCCCCCCGCCTCAGGGGGGCGCCACCCCCACGTCGTCCACCACGATCGCCCCCTCGCGCGACCGGTCAAAGCGGAAGCGCACCGCGCGCACGTTGTCGGGGCGCACCCCGGGGAGCGCCGCGGCAAACCGGGAAAACGGGATCGCCACCCGCTGCAGCGCGTACTCGTGGTCGCGCCCCACCGCGGCCGCCTTCCGCTCGATGAACGCGTAGCGGTACAGCCGCACGGTCAGCGGCGGGCGCAGCGCCACCGCCGACGACAGCGGCACCGCGGCATGCCGACCGTTCACCGTCAC
>JAGWYS010000063.1 GCA_018969225.1 Gemmatimonadota bacterium
GCGTCGCGGATGGTGCCCTCGGCGGCGCGCACGTTCACCACCGCGCTCTTGAGGTTGCGCACCGTCATGTCCAGCACGTTCTGCGACACGCCGATGGTGGAGAGGATCGAGTTGACCGTGTTGAGCGCCGTGTCCGTCTGCGCCAGCGTGGACGCGGCCGTCACCGCCGTGAGCGCGAACGAGGTGTTGATGGACAGCGTCCCGTTGGCCGTCTGGTCCGACACCTGGAAGATCAGGGCCGAGCTGAAGACGTTGGTCCCCTGGAAGTTGGCCTCGGCCACGATGCGCGTCGCCTCCGCCTGCAGCGCCACGATCTCCGCCCCCAGCGCGCCGGTGACCGCGCCGTTGGTGGCCGACTGCTCGCGCTGCACCACCAGCTCCTGCTGCCGCTCCACGATCTGCTGCACCGTCTGCGCCGCACCCTCGGCGATCTGCAGCATCGCCCGCCCCTGCTCCGCGTTGGTCGCCGCCTGCGTCAGGCTGCGCGACTGCGTGCGCAGCTTGTTCGCGATGGTGAGTCCCGCCGCGTCGTCCGAGGCGCTCGCGATCCGCATCCCCGAGCTCAGCCGCCCCATGCTCCGCTGGCTGGCCAGGTTGTTCAGGAACACGTTGCGCGCCGCCCCGAGCGCGTTGACGTTCGTGTTGATCCGCATCCGTCCATCCTCCGTGATGGTGTGCCCGCCGCGTCATGCGGCGGCCGTGTTCGTCGGCCCCGTCCCGGGGCCCTCCCCCGCGCCCCTCGCGGGGCCCTCCCGGACGGCGCGCCATCCGGCGCCCGCCCCTCACCCGTCCCGCTCCGCGTCCTGCCCCGCCCCCCGCACCCGCGGGCCCGCGCCGTCAGCGCAGGATGCTCGTGATCCCCTGGCTCGACTGGTTGGCCTGCGAGAGCATCGCCTGCGCCGCCTGCAGCAGGATGTTGTTGCGCGTCAGGTTGGCCATCTCCTCCGCCATGTCGGCGTCGCGGATGGTCCCCTCGGCGGCGCGCACGTTCACCACCGCGCTCTTGAGGTTGCGCACCGTCATGTCCATCACGTTCTGCGACACGCCGATCGTGGAGATCAGCGAGTTCACCAGGTCCTGCGCCGTGTCCGCCTGCGCCAGCGTGGAGGCCCCCGTGAGCGCCGTCAGCGTGATCGACGTGTTGATCGACAGCGTCCCGTTGGCCGTCTGGTCCGACACCTGGAACACCAGCGCCGTGTTGAAGACGTTGGTCCCCTGGAAGTTGGCCTCGGCCACGATGCGGTTGGCCTCCGCCTGCAGCGCCACGATCTCCGCCCCCAGCGCGCCGGTCACGGCGCCGTTCGTGGCCGACTGCTCGCGCTGCACCACCAGCTCCTTCTGCCGCTCCACGATCTGCTGCACCGTGACCGCCGCGCCCTCGGCGATCTGCAGCATCGCGCGTCCCTGCTCCGCGTTGGTGGCCGCCTGCGTCAGGCCGCGCGCCTGCGTGCGCAGCTTGTTCGCGATGGTGAGCCCCGCCGCGTCGTCCGCCGCACTGGCGATCCGCAGCCCCGAGCTCAGCCGGTTCATGCTCGAGCGCGCCGCCAGGTTGTTCACGAACACGTTGCGGGCGGCCCCGAGCGCGTTCACGTTGGTGTTGATCCGCATGGTCCCATCCTCCCTGATGGTGTGTGCTGCTTGGCATCCGTGCCGTGTCCGGGACCGTGCCGCTCCCGGATGTGGGTCATTGTCGGTCGCACCCCGCGCCGACTTGACTGCGGATTCGCGGGGCGTTCCGGCGGGGGTCGCCGCCGTCACGCCGCCGGCACGGGCGGGGGGACGGCGGTGACGGCCCACAGACACGGGGGAGACGTGGAGGCAGGGGGGAGCGGAGGGCTGGCGGCGCGGCTGCTGGCCGGGCAGCAGGCGATGGCGGCCGGCGACCTGCGTGGCGCGCTGGCCGCCTTCACCGCGGCGTGGGACGCCGCCCCGGGCGACCCCGGGGTGGCGCAGCTGGTGGCCAACATCCACCGGCTCCAGGGGGACACCGTGGCCGCCCGCGCCGTGCTGCGCGACGCGGCGCAGCGGGGGGGGTGGGAGGCCCCGGCCGCGGCACACCAGCTGGGGACGGCCCTCCTGGAAGTCGGAGCCCCCCGGGAGGCGGCGCGCTGCTTCGAGGTGGTGCGCCGCCAGCGCCCGCGCGACCCCGCCCCGCTGGGCGCCCTGGCCGCTACCCAGCGTGTCCTCGGGAACCCCGAGGCGGGGTGGCCGCTGGTGCGCCGCGCCCTGACGCTGGCCCCCAACACCCCGGCCTTTCTTTTCACCGCCGCCCAGCTCCGCCACGCCATGGGCGACCTGCCAGGCGCGCTGGCGTGGCTGGACCGATGCGAGGCCATCCGGCCGGGGCATGGCCCCACCCAGGTGCAGCGCGCCCACACGCTCCTGATGGGGGGGGCCTCCAGCGCCGCGTGGCGCGCCTTCGAGGCGCGCCCCCTCCCCGATCCAGAAACCGGCGCCCGCCCCTGGCAGGGCGAGCCCCTCGCCGGGGCCAGCATCCTGGTGACCGCGGAGCAGGGGGCGGGCGACCAATTCCAGTTTGCCCGCTTCCTCCCGGCGCTCCGCGAGCGGGGCGCCGAGCGGGTGCTGGTGGAGTGCCACGCGGACGCCGTGACGCTGTTCCGGGGGAGCGGGCATGAGGCCGTGCCGCGGGGCGCCCCCCCGCGCACCGACTGGCACGTCCCCCTGCTCTCCCTGCCGCACCGGCTCCAGCTGGGAGCGGCGGCGTGGGGGGAGCGCATCCCCTACCTGACGCCCCCCCCGGACGACACCCCCGCCCCGTTCCCCCCGCGTCAGCCGGGGCGGTGGCGGCTGGGGGTGGTGTGGGCGGGGAACCCGGCGTTCGTGGAGGGGACCACGCGTGACCTGCCGCCGGCGCAGCTGCCGGAGCTGGCCGCGCTCCCGCAGGTGGATTGGGTAGTGCTCCAGCACGGGAGCGCCCGCGAGGAGGCGCCGCCGTCGATGGCCCGCCCGCCGCTGCCGCGCGACTGGGCGGAGACGGCGCGGTGGCTGCGGCAGTTGGACGGCCTGGTCACCACGGACACCGGCATCGCCAACCTGGCCGGTGCGCTGGGGGTGCGCGCCTGGGTGCTGCTGCAGCACGTCCCCGACTGGCGGTGGGGGCTCACGGCCCCGCGCACCGCGTGGTACCCGACGCTGCGCCTGCTGCGGCAGCCGCGCCCGGGGGATTGGGGCGCGGTGGTGCGCGCGCTGGGGGTGGCGCTTGCGGACGCCATGGACACCGCCGCCCATGACGGCACGCCAGACGCCCCGTGATGGCAAACCGCCCTCGGAGGGATCCCCCGAGGGCGGCTCAAAAACGTGTCCCACGAACGTCATCTTGACGTCATTTTGGCGTCTTTTTAACGCCATCACAAAGCCACGGTGCCATCACCTTGATGCCAATCAGGGTCATCCCAGCAGGTCCAGCGCGGCGGTCACCCGCGCGGCCGCCCCTGGCGCCCCGTACGCCTCCGGCGGCGGGAGCGCCCCGTCGGCGGCCGCGGCCACCACGGTGCGGGCCCCCGCCACGATCCGGTCGGGGTCGGCGTCGGCCAGCAGGTTCCAGCCGCTGTCCACCGTCTCCGTCCACTCGGTCACCGCGCGCAGCGTCACGCACGGCACCCGCAGCCAGTACGCCTCCTTCTGCAACCCGCCGCTGTCGGTGAGCACCACCGCCGCGCCCTGCAGCGCCGCCACCAGGTCGCCGTACCCCAACGGCTCCACCGCCCGCACCGTGGAGGGGAGCGCCACGCCGCTGCGCGCCATCGCGGCGCGCGTGCGCGGGTGGACGGGCCACAGCACCGGCCAGGGGAGCCGTCCCAGCGCCGCCACCAGCGCCGCCAGCCGCGCCGGATCGTCGGTGTTGGCCGCACGGTGCACCGTGGCCAGCGCGTACCCGCCGCGCGTGACCCCCAGGCGCGCCAGCCGCCCCGGGTCGCCGGCCACCCGCGCCGCCGTGTCCCGCAGCGCGTCCAGCATCACGTCGCCCACCACCACCACCCCCTCCGTGATCCCCTCGGCGCGCAGCTGCGCGCGGGCCCCCTCGGTGGGACAGCAGCAGACGCGGCTGAGCCGGTCGGTGAGCACGCGGTTGATCTCCTCGGGCATGTCGCGCACGAAGCTGCGCAGCCCCGCCTCCACGTGCACCACCGGGAGCCCCAGCTTGGCGGCGGCCAGCGCGCCCGCCAGCGTGGAGTTGGTGTCGCCGTACACCAGCACGGCGTCGGGGGGGGCGGCCGCAAGGTCGGCCTCGATGGCCTCCAGCATGCGCCCCGTCTGCGCGCCGTGGGCCCCCGACCCCACCGCCAGCGCCACGTCCGGCGCGGGGATCCCCAGCTCCTCGAAGAACACCGCCGACATCCCGGCGTCGTAGTGCTGGCCGGTGTGGATGAGCCGCTCGGCGTGGACGGCGCGCAGCGCGCGCGACACGGGCGCCGCCTTGATGAACTGCGGGCGCGCGCCCACCACCGTGGTGATCCGCAGGCGACGGGGCATCCGGTCACCCTCCCCGGCGGCGCATCAGGCGGCCGCCCGGGCGGGCGGCGCCGCGGTCACCCGCTCCAGGAACGCCAGCAGCGGCGGAATCTTGGCCGACCACGCCAGGTGGGTCTCGGCCCACTGCCGCACCTGCCGCCGGCGGGCCGGGGCCGACCACCCCAGCGCCAGGGCGCGCAGCGTGCGCGGCGACACCGGCGAGTCGTCGGCGGGGAGCTGCCGCAGCCACGGCAGCGTCGCGGGGAAGTCGGCGTCGCCGCCCCCGAACACCAGCGGCAGCCCGCGCAGCGCGTACTCCCGGTGCTTGAGCGCCGCCAGCTCGCGCAGCCCCACGCGGTGCGGCGCCAGCGACCCGATGGCCAGGTGGGCGGTCTCATAGAAGCGCCCCAGCGCGGAGACGGGGACGTCGCCGTGGAAGTGGATGCGGTCGGTGAGCCCCGCCGTGGCGGCCACCTCGCGCAGCACGGGGATGAGCGGCCCCTCCCCCACCAGGTGCAGGTGCACGTCGCGCACCTCCCGTTCGCGCGCCATCCCCACCACCAGCCGGTCGATCCCGTGCCACGGGTAGAAGGACGCCACGCACAGCACATCCACGCGCCCCGCGGCCAGCTTCGGTTCCGTGAAGGGGATCGTGTCCGGGTCGGCGCCGTTGGGCATCACGTGCCCGGGAATGGGCCACCCGGCGCGCGCCTGGTCGTATTCGAGGATTTCCGGCGTCACCGCCACCAGCCCCGCGGCGTGCGGCAGCACGCGGCGCGCCCACAGCTCCTCCTGCTCCGCCAGCGCCGGCGCCTCGCGCGAGAAGATGGTCTGCGTCTCGAACACCACGGGCCATTCGCGCGCGAAGCGCGCGGCGTGCGCGTCGAAGATGGGGTAGCGCATGTACACCACGTCGGGGCGGAGGGCGTGCGCCAGCTCCCAGCACGTGTGGAAGGCCGCGGCACGCCACGGGGCGGAGAAGCCGCCCCCCGGCACGTGGATGACGCGGTACGGGGTCCCCTCGGGGATCGGCGCGACGCTCCCGTCGGCGAACACCACCGACTCGACCTCGGCCCCCGCCGCGCGTAGCGCGGCCAACTGTTCGGCGAGCTTGCGGTGCACCCCCCGCTGCTCGGTGCCGGAAAAGGCGATCGCCAGGATCTTCACGGATTGCTCGGGTGAGGGGCTCGGAGGGGTCAGGGCGCGGCGGTCGCCGCGCGCCGCGCCACCAGCGTGGCAATGGTCACCTGGTGCGGGCCGTCCAGTCGCGACAGCGAGGGGCGCCAGTGCCCCTCCTGCGCCGCCGGGGCGGCCGCCAGCAGCGTGGCGTCGGGGACGGTGGCATCGAAGGCGCCCACGCGCCGCAGCCCCATGGCCGCCAGCCACGCGTCGTCGGCCAGCGTCTCCACCTCGCACCACGCCCCGGTGCGCGGGCCCGTGAGGCGCACCGTCAAGGCGGCGGCCAGCATCCCCTGAGGAGTGAGCCACCCCGCCAGGGTGCGCAACAGCTTCTGGGTGCGCGGGGCCGTGGCCAGCCGCCCCACGTTGGGGACCACGATCGCATCCAGCGGCGCGTCGTCGTGGCGCAGGGCGCCCGTCCATTGCCCGAAGTGCAGCCGCGCCTCCCCGATCCGCTGCCCGGTGCCGCGCACCATCGCCTCGGTGGGCAGTGCGGCGTCGTACACGAACAGGTCGCCCACCAGGTGCGTGAGCGCCGCCACCATCCGCTCGGCGGGGTGCCCCAGCACCAGCACCCGCGCCCCGCGCGCGAGCGCCCCCGTCACCCGCAGCGCGTGCACCAGCTGGCCGTCGCGCCACGCGGCCTCGGAGCGGCTGTAGAAGTCGGTGGGGAGGCCGTCGCGGAACGCCGCGCGGTACCCCGCGCTCCACCGCGCGTCCTCCCACGCATGGGGGGAGCACAGCGCGTTGAAGGCGCGCACCGCCGCCCCCGCGGGGACGGCGCGCCCCGACGCCTCGCGCCGGGCCGCCAGGATCGCCTCCACGCGCGCCTCCGCCGCCACCACCTGCGCGCGGTGCTCGGCCACCGGCTCGTCGCGCGACATCGCCAGCAGCGCGCGCACCGCCGGCGTGGCCGCCACGGCCGCCGCCTCGTCCGACAGCGCGCCGCGCAGCAGCCGGCCGCAGTCGCCCAGCGCGCTGTTCACCTCGGCGCGCACCAGCGGGCGCCCGCGCCCCAGCCGCGTCCCCAGCGCCGCGGCCAACGGCCCCAGCGGCTCGGGCACCGGACGCCGCGGGATCCCGTGGTCGTCGATGGCCGCCATCGCGCGCCACTTGCGCGCCAGGTACGCCTGGTTGGCGTACGACCGCGCGATCTTCTCGGGGCGCAACGCCACCCCCGAGCCGTGCTCGTGGTGCACGATCGCGGGGGAGGTGACCCGCTCCACCTCCCACCCCGCCTGCAGCGCGCGGATGCAGTAGTCGTCGTCCTCGTGCCAGAAGCTTCCGAGCGCCTCGTCAAAGCCGCCCAGCGCGCGCGCCACCGCGCCGCGCACCACGAAGCAGCACCCTTGCACGGTGTCCACCGGCCCCGGGGTCCGGCCGTTCTCGGAGAAGATGTCGCGCCAGCTCTCGTGCACCTGCATGGAGAAGGCCCAGGCCCCGGCCACCCCCAGCCGCGGCGCGCGCGCGAAGGCCTCCAGGAACGGCGCCTCCCACCCGCCCCCCACCTCGATGTCGTTGTCCAGGAACACCACCAGGTCGTCGTCGGCCACCTCGGGGAGGAGGAGCGTGAACAGCCGGTTCCGCCCCCCGCCCACCCCCAGGTTGTCGTGGCGGCACTCCACCGCGATGCGCGCGTCGTCCAGCCCCCGCAGGAAGGCGGGGGTGTCGTCCTGCGAGGCGTTGTCCACCACCACCGCCCGCCACGGCGCCTGCGTGTGCGCCTGCAGCGACGCCAGGCACCGCGTGGTGTGGTCGAGCCCGTTGTGGGTGAGGATGCCGATGTGCAGCCGGGGCGGTGTCATGGATGGCGCAAAGGAAGACATGCGGCCGCGATCACCCGCCGCGCGGGGCGCCCGTGACCGCCACCAGCGCCTCCAGCAGCCGGCCGGCCGCGTGGTCCCAACTGAAGCGCGCCGCCGTCTCCACCCCGGCGGTGTTCACGCCCAGCGTCCCCGCCTGCCGCGCCTCGTGCACCGCCCGCAGGTGCGCCACCAACTGGAAGTGCTGCGCGGGACCCCACGCCGCCCAGCGCCCCACTGACGCCCCCTCGTGCGCCGTCTCCAGGTCGGGCGCCTCCACCAGCCGGGCGTTGGCGGGGGTGAGGAACTCGGTGTGCGCCGTGCAGTGCGTGGCCACCACCGCCTTCCCCATCGCCAGCATCTCCAGCGCCTCCAGGTTCCACCCTTCGGCGCGCACCGGGAACACGCCGCAGTCGGCGCCCGCCATCAGCGTGGCCACGTCGCGCAGCGCCGGCAGCTCGGTGGTGATGAGCGTGATCCGTGCCGCCATGCGCGATGCCCGGAAGGGGCGCAGCATGGCGTCCATCTGCTCGCGGGTCACGAAGGGATTGCCGCACGCCAGCACCAGCCGCACGGGATCCTTCGGGGTGAACGCCGCCTCGAAGGCCTGCAGCAGCTCGCGCTGTCCCTTGCGCGGCTCCAGCTTCCCCACCTGCAGGAAGACCGTCTCGGTGCGGCGCCGGTCGGGGACCACGCCGGGGTGGAACACCGCGGCGTCGACCCCCAGCGGCACCACGTGGATGGGGCGGTCGGTCAGCCCGTTCTGCAGGCACACCTGCCGCGCCCACTCGGTGCACACCAGGATGGCGTCCAGCTGCCGCAGGTGGTGCAGCTCGCGCCGCGTGAAGGTGTCCAGCTCGAAGATGGGGAAGCCGATGCGCGGCCCGCGCCCCGCGTGCATGGCCAGGTCGAAGGCCTGCGACATGCGCACCGACGGCAGGTCGCCGCGATAGGTGCCCTGCGCGTCGAGGGCGGCCTGCAGCGCGGGATTCGGCGTCAGGGTGGGGTCCACGGGCCCCAGCGGGAAGAACGCCACCGGGACCCCCTGCCGCTGCAGCGCGCGCAGCAGGTGGCTGCCGGCCACGCCGTACCCCGTGCGGGAGTGCGGCGCCACGAAGAGGAAGCCGTCGCGCGTGGGGATCCAGCGCCCCTGGGCCGCAGCCGTCCCCGCGCCGCTGGCCGGGTCCACCGGGGGCGGCGCGACCGCCGAGGCGATCACCTGTCCAGGAGACGGCGGGGCGATGGGGGTGACGGGGATGATCGGCGCGACCGGCGACACCGGCGATACCGGCGATACCGGCGCGACGGACGCGACCGGCGCGACCGGTGACACCGGCGCGACAGACGTGATCGGCGGGGCCGCGGGGATCACCTGTGCGGTGGCCGGGATCTCCTGCACCAGTGGCGGGAGCACCCGCGCCGGGGGCTCCTCCGCCGGCGTGGCGGGCGCCCCGGGGAGGCACGACGCGCTGACGGCGATGACCAGCCCGTTGGCGGGCGCGGCGTCCAGCGGCACCAGGATGGCCTCCCCCTGACGCTCGCGCACGGCGCATGGGGCCAACCCCAGCTCGTCCAGCTGCGCCACGGTCTCCGTCCACGACGGGGCCGTCGCCGCGTCGCTGAGCGCCACGGCAAACAGGCGCCCCGACGACGCCATCGCCATCAGGCAGGGCATGAGCCACGGGAAGCCGGCCACCGACGTGCGCGCCACCACCTGCCCGTCCGCCTCCAGCCGCGCATCCACCGCATCGCGCACCTGCGCCGGATCGTCCAGGGGCACGCCATCCAGCCACCCGCCCACCTCGGCGGCCGCATCCTGCCACCGCTGCAAGCGGTCGGGGGCCACCCCGCCCACCAGCACCGCCGGCACCGCCTGCGGCAGCGTCGCCGCCGTCAGCGTCGCAAAGCCGTAGCCGGGGTCGCACTCCAGGTACACGTCGCCGGTCTGCAGCTGGGCTTCCAGGAAGATCCGCAGGTCGGCTTCCACCCCGCCACCCTCCTCAGCCTCCTGCACCACCTTCAGCAGCGGATCGTCCGCCGGCATCGGGAGCTGGAATCGGGGGCACCCGTCGTCCGCGCGCTGCAGGCTGGGGATATGGACGAGCAGATCAGTTGAGAACGACATCGTTCGAAGGGAGTGGGAAAGTGCCGACCGCTCGCCGCCGTCAATCGGGGACGCGACGAACCGGGTTGAGCTGTATCACGTTTCGTGCCACCATCCAATCTTCTGCAGGACAACGACTTAGATAGGATTCACCGGCCTTGGCGCCCCACCGGTCGCCCTTGCCTTCCGCTCACGAACCGGCAAGATTTTCCGGTATGGGCGTCGGGAGGCCGCCGACCCTCGGCCGGTGCGCGCCCCCGGTCAGGCCTCCGCCAGCACGAGGGGATCCGCCTGGGCGATCGGGTGCGGGGCGTCCGTCCGCGCGTCATCAGCCAGCGCCACCCGCAGCGCCGCCACCGCCCCTGGCCAGTCACCCCAGCGGGGCTGCCGCACCAGAGTCACCGTGGGGTACCAGGCGCTCCGCGCCTCATCGCGCCCCCACCGCCAGTCGGCCACCGACGACAGCAGCACCCACGTGGGCACCCCGAGGGCACCGCTCAGGTGCACGATGCCGGTATCCACGCTCACGAGCCCGTCCAGCTGCTGCAGCCAGGCGGCCGTATCCCCCCACGACGCGGAGAGCGCGGGGGTGCACATCGTCGGCGGGGCCTCGCGGGCCGCCTCCCCGTGCTGGAGCACCACCCACTCAATCCCCGGCACGTCGGCCAGCATCGGCAGGCACGCAGGGTCGAGATCGCGGAACCGCCGTTCGGGGTGCACCGGATTGCAGGCCCACACCAGCCCCAGCCGTCGCACCCCTGCGCGGCGCGGTGGCAGCGGGAGCGGAGCAGCCACCGCCGGGGCACGCAGGTACGGCACCACTTCGCCCCACGGATCGGGAGCCACCCCCAGCCGCAGCGGCAGCGACATGATCGGCACATGCCAGGTGGTCACCGGCACCATCCCCGGCGGCGTGACCAGGAACCCGCTGGCCTCGAACACCGGCGCCACCTCGGGGGGCGCCTGCACCATCACCATGCCGGCACCGCGTGCCGACAGCCCCGGCAGGTAGCGGGCAAACTGCATCAGGTCGCCAACCCCCTGCTCCGCCGAGACGAGCACCGATCCGCCGGCCAGCGGTTCCCCCTGCCACGGCCGCGCCCCAGTCCCGGGATCGGGTAACGCCCGGGCCTCGAGGTCCACCCACCCGGAGCGATCGCCGGTGGTGAGCAGCGTGGTGAAGGCCCGCTGCAACCGGACCGCTTGGTGTCCAGGGATGAGCAGGTCGGCCCGACGGACCAGTCGCTGGGCGCCCTCGAAGTCGCCCAGCAGGTGCCGGATGCGCGCGGCGCTGAGGAGCACCGGGGCCGACGGCGGGAGCGTGCGCAGCGGCCGCTCCAGCACCCGCCACCCCGCCGCAGGGTCGCCGCCATTGCACAACGCGCCCGCGAGGAGCGCGAGCACATGGGGATTGCGGGGGTGTGCCTTCACGACGCGACGGAAGCAGGCGATCGCCTCGTCGGGAGCCCCCAGCTCGAAGAGGGCGCACCCCAGCGCCCACGCGTCATCGGGGGTGTCCCACGCGCCGGCTGCAAAGCAGGCGAGGACACGGGCCTTGGCGGCCGCCGGGGTCCCGGCGGCGCGCAGCGCCTGAACCTCGGCGCGCACGGCGGCATCATAGGCGGTCATGCGGCAATGTCCGTGAGACGGGTTTGGGTCAGGACGACGAGCCGACCCATCAGTGCAGCCACCACGGAGCCCCAGTCGCCGGGGACCTGCTGGCGAAACGCCGTGACGGACCGGTACCAGCGGGCATCGGGACGCTCGGCGCTCCAGCGCCAGTCCAGCCCCACGCGCGGCAGCAGCAGCCAGCAGGGGCGCCCGAGCGCCCCGGCGAGGTGCGCCACCGCGCTGTCCACGGTGATCACCAGGTCCAGGTGGCACAGCGCCGCCGCCGTGGCCTCCAGGTCGGTGAGCCAGGGCGCATGGTCATGCACCGGCGCCGACAGCGGCACCGCGGCCAGGTCGGCCGAGCGCGCGCCATGCTGCAAGCTCACCCAGGTGATCCCGGGCACCTCCAGCAGCGGGAGGAGCGGCGCCAGCCCGATGGAGCGGTGACGGTCATTGCTGTGGGTGGGGTGCCCCGCCCACACGAGCCCCACGCGCACCCCGGGGGCCGACGTCCATGGCAGCAGCGGCTCCACCTCGGGCGGGGGCTGCAGGTAGGGGGCGCCGTCTGCCATCAGCTCCGCGTCGGTGGACAGCCCGAGGCAGAACGGCAGCGACATCAGGGGCAGCTGCCAGTCGTGCGGCGGCAGCGGCTCCTCCCGCGAGACCACCTCGTCGGCCAGCGCCGTGTGGCGCAGCAACGCCACCAATGCCGGCGACACCGCCAGCACCACCCGCGCCCCGCGCGCCCGGAGGCGCGGCAGCAGGCGCACGAAGTGGAGCGTGTCCCCCAGCCCCTGCTCGGCATGCACCAGCACCGTGGCGCCTGCCACCTGTGTCCCGTCCCAGCGCGGGGCGTCCCACGGGCGCCGGCCGGCGTCCATCAGCCCGGTGGCCTCGCGCCATTCATATTCCGCCCACCCGTCGCGCCACTGCCCCTGCGCCAACAGCGCCACGGCGAGGTTGAGGTGCGCGACCGGATCGGCGGGGAGCGCAGCCAGCGCGGCGCGCGCCTCCTGCGCGGCCTCCGCGTGGCGGTCCTGGAAGTTGAGCGCGGCGGCCAGCGTCACGCGCGCCTGATGGTGCGCCGGCTGGTGACGCAGCGCGGTGCGCAACGCCCCCTCCGCGTCGGCGGGGCGCCCGAGCCACTGCAGCACGCGCCCCAACCCGTACCACGCCACCGGGTCGCGCGGCGCCTGCCGGGTGGCCCGGGTGAACGCCGCCAGCGCGCCCTCGGCCTCGCCCAGCGCCAGCAGGGCGTTGCCGAGGTTGACCTGCACGCCCGTGGACTCGGGGTGCGCGCGCGCGAGGGGACGGAACAGGGCCGCCGCCCCGGCGGGGTCACCCCCCTCGAGGCGCAACACCCCCAGCGCGTTGCGCACGCCCGGATGGTCGCGATCGAGCGCGTGGGCCTGTTCCAGCATCGCGACCGCGCGCGACGCGTCCCCCGTCCGGGCGACCGCCAGCGCCTCTCGAAAGAGGCGCTCGGCCGCCCGGCGGGGCGATGGAGCCGACATGCCGCCCCGTCAGTCGAGGCGCAGCCCGTCGTCCTGCATCGCGAACGCGGCCAGGTCGATGGGGTGGCGCATGTTGTGCGACTCGTCGCGGCTGACCACCTGCAGCACGGTCTGCGTGGCGAGGTTGAACACCAGCGGCGCGCGGAAGTTGGCGGTCACCGGTTCCTCGGTGGAGCTGGGGAAGGCCACCAGGACGAGGGCGAGCGCCTGCTCGGTGCTGGTGAGCCCCAGGGTGCGCTCGTCGTTCTCCGTGAGGTCGAGCACGTACCCCGGATCGGAGATGAACGGGTCGGCCAGGAGGAAGGTGAGCGACGGGTTGGACTCCGAGAGCATCCACCAGAGGCCGTCGCGCATCGCCGGCAGCAGGCAGAAGGTGCGCTCGTCGGGGAACCCCAGGAGGGGGACGGCGAAGCGCATGATGGTCATGGACGGCACCTCCAGCACGCCGAAGGCGTCGGAGGTGATGACCTGGGCCCCGGGGGCGGGGGCGGAGACGGCGGCGTTTGGGGCCACCATGGTGATGGCCGGGGTGGCCGCCAGGGGTGGCACATCGAGAGTCATGGGCGTCATGGGAGGGCTCACAGGTAGTTGGCCAGGCTCAAGCCGAGAATGCGGGAAGTCGCACTCATGGCCGCCTGGTAGATCGTCTGCTTCCCGATCAGCTCGGTCATCGCCGTCTCGACATCCGTGTCGCGAAGGCCCGATCGATAGGACACCAGCTGCAGTTCCTGGCCGCCCAGCGAGAGGGCGGTGTCCTGCAGGGTGGCAAGCCGGGCGCCGGACTCGGTCACCCGCTCTTGGAGGGAGGAGAAGGCCGCCTGCGCGCGGGCGCTGGCCTGCTCGATGGCTTCGCGGTTGTTGTCGCCCAGGGCGGTGGAGAGCGCGCGCAGCGACTCGAGAGCGTCTGTGTCGAGGAACACCTCCGTGCCGTTGTGAGCGGGGCTGATGAAGCGCCCCGCCCCGATCTCGATGGTGGACGCGCCGGCGGGGTTCACCGGCAGGCCGTCCTTGGTGAGGTTGGAAAAGCCCTGGGCGGGGGAGGCGGGGACACGGAAGGGCGCCTCCCCGGACCGGTTGCCGCCAAACAGGTAGTCGTCGCCGAAGCGCGTGTTGCCGAGGGTGACGGCGTTTTCGACGAGTCGGTCCACCTCCGCGCGGGCGAGGCCGCGGGTGCTCTGGTTGGCGGTGGAACCCGATTGAGCCAGCCCGATCTCGTAGGCGCGGGTGAGGACGGAGCCGAGGGAATCCAGCGCGCTCTCCTCGGCCTGCGCCTTGGCGACGCCGAGGTCCACATTGCGCTTGTGCTGCGTGAGCGCCCGGAGGGCGCTCCCCACACGGACCACGTCGCTGGCGGCCGCGGGATCGTCAGACATGCGCCGGACCTTGACCCCCGAGGCGATATCCTCCCGCAGGCGCTCGATGCCCACCATGGTGGACTGCAGCCGTCGCTGGCTGGCGTGGAGCACTTCGGCCGACGTGACACGCATGGGGGGTGAGACCGGAGGGGATGAAGGAGCGGTAGCGGAAACGACTGCACTCGGCGAGATTTGCCGGGTTCCGATCAGGCAAGGACTGCCGGGGTTCCCCGTCGCTCGGCACCAATTGCAGCCGGTTCCGTGGCGTTTCGGGGTGTGACCCCCCACCTGTTCGACCCGTCGATAGCCGCGCGAGCGCTCCACCCTCCTCCCGAACCGCCATGGCCACGATTTTGTACGTGGACGACGATCCGAGCGTCGGGCTGGTCCTGACGGAGACCTTGTCGCGCGCAGGGCACAGCCCGCTTGATGCAAAGAGCGTGCCCGAGGCTCTCCAGATTCTGGAACAGTCCGAGGTGGACCTCATCATCTCGGATTACCGGATGCCGGGGATCAGCGGGCTGGAGTTCCTGCAGCTGCTGGCCAGCGAGGGGCACGACGTGCCGCTGATCATGCTCACCGGGCATGCCAGCATCGAGCACGCGGTGATGTCGATCAAGGCGGGGGCGATCGACTACCTGACCAAGCCGGTGCGCCCGCAGCAGCTGGAGCTGGCGGTGGACCAGGCGCTGGAGTTCGTGCGCCTGCGGCGGGAGAACGAGGCGCTGCGGAAGGAGGTGCAGCAGTTCCGGAACGAGCGGCGGATCATCGGCGACTCGGCGGTGATCCGGCGGATCCTCCAGACGGTGTCGATGGCGGCCCCGACCCGGGCGACGGTGCTGCTGCAGGGGGAGTCGGGGACGGGGAAGGAGCTGTTTGCCCGGGCCATCCACGACCAGAGCGAGCGGCGGGACAAGCCCTTCATCAAGCTGAACTGCGCGGCGCTCCCCGAGGGGCTGGTGGAGTCGGCGCTGTTCGGGCACGAGAAGGGGGCCTTCACCGGGGCGATCAAGCGGGTGGAGGGGGCCTTCGAGCGGGCGCACCGGGGGACGCTGCTGCTGGACGAGGTGTCCGAGATGCGCCTCGACCTGCAGGCCAAGCTCCTGCGGGTGCTGCAGGAGCAGGAGTTCGAGCGGGTGGGGGGGACCACCCCCATCAAGGTGGACGTGCGGATCATTGCCACCACCAACCGCGACCTGGCGATGGAAGCCGACCAGGGGGGGTTCCGGCACGACCTCTACTATAGGTTGTCCACCATCCCGGTCCTGATTCCGCCGCTGCGGGAGCGCCCGGAGGATGTGCCGCTGCTGGCGCAGCGCTTTGCGCTGCGGACGGCGGCCGAGCTGGGGAAGAAGATCGAGGGGTTCTCCGCCGAGGCGATCGAGACGTTGCAACGTTTTCCGTGGCCTGGAAACATCCGCGAGCTCCAGCACGTGGTCGAGCGCGCCGTGATCCTCACCCCGGACCCGATCATCCAGCCGCACTGTCTCGAGGGGACCCGCTTCGGGCTGGCCCACTCCATGGCCGGCTCCGCCATCCGCGCCCGCCGCATCGGGCGCCCCGACGCGGCCGCGACCGGGGGGAACGGCGCGGCGGAGGGGGGCGACGGCGTGCGCCTCGCCTCCCTCAATGTCGCCGACGCCGAACGGGTGCTCATCAAGCACGCCCTCGCGGCCGCCGACAACAACCGCACCAAGGCGGCGGAGCTGCTGGGGATCAGCGTGCGCACCCTCCGCAACAAGCTCAACGGCCCCGGCAAGGACGCCGACGAGGACGACGACGCCGACTGACCTCGGGGCAGGCCGGCGCCCTGGCGACCTCGGCAGCTTTGGCCCGACCCGCAGCGGCAGCTTTTGCCGCGCCCTGCGAACTCGACCGGAGGCGCCCCCTGCGCCCGGCGGCCGAGTCCGGCCCGCAATTTCTCTCCAAGTGACTGATTAACAATAGGTTGAATGGGGTCCACCAACACCGGGCCCACCGTCCAGTCCGTTTGGCCCAGCCATTGCTCTCTCCCCGGGCGACCGCGTGCGTCCACCTCCCCCGGGTTTTCCGCGATGCTCTTCGGACTTGTCGATCGCATCACCTCCGCCCCCACCCTGAAGGCGTCGCTCGACCGCAGTGTCGAGCGGTCGCGTGGCATTGCCGACCGGGTGGCCAAGGCCGCCGTCCCCGGCGCCCGCTTCTCGCTGCCCGGACAGGACGCCCCGCCCGTGGACGCGTCGCCCGTGGATGTGGAAGCCGAGATGGTGTCGCTGGCCGATGAGCAGCTGCGCTTCCTCGCCACGTCGCGCCTGCTGGAGAAGACCTACAACAGCCTGCGCACCGCCATCAAGGGCGGCGGCGGGAACGGCTGATGCCCATCGGTCCCTTCCGCTCCGTGGCGCCGGTGCCCCTCCCGGGCATGTCCTCGATGCGCCCGATGTTCCGGTCGCTGGGGATTGCCGCCAGCGGGCTCAGCGCCCAGCGGCAGCGCATGGACGTCATCGCCCACAACATCGCCAACGCCGACGTCACCCGCGGCCCCGACGGGGGGCCGTACAAGCGGATGGAGGTGGTGATGGAGGCGGCCACCCCCCAGACCGCCTTCTTCCGCGCCGAAGCGCCCGGGTTCCCGGTGGCGCCCGTGGCCGGCGGCATCCTCCCTGTGCCGCCTGCCCCCGCATCGCAGGCCGGCGACGCCCCCAACGCCGTGGTCGTGCCGCTGGACGCCCCCTCCGTGACCGCCTTCCCCGGGCTTGACGGCCCCTTGGGGGTGCGCGTGGCGGGGATCGCCCAGGACCAGGGCGAGGGGCGCCTGGCGTACGAGCCGGGGCACCCCGACGCCGACGCCAATGGCTACGTGCGCTACCCCGATGTGGACACCACCGAGGAGATGGTCAAGCTGCTGGATGCCAAGCGCATCTACGAAGCCAACGCCGCGGTGTTCCAGACGGCCAAGTCGATGCTGCGCGCCTCGCTGGACATCTGAGCCGTCCCCCTGCCCGCCCCCTCCCTGCGCCTCTCTGAGCGTTTGCCATGAACATCCCCGGCCTCCCCTCCTCCGCCATCCCCCCGCAGCGTGACGTCGC
>JAGWYS010000064.1 GCA_018969225.1 Gemmatimonadota bacterium
TCCGCTGGGAAAACCTCACCCGCCGCGCGTCCCACTTCTTCTTCGAACACGCCATCGGACAGACCGCCGGCCGCTCCGACACGCTCGAGATCGCCCGCTTCGCCGCCAATGGCGTCGGCGCCGACTCCACGCTGCTCCCCTACCGGCAGCGCATCACCCGCCCCGACGGCACCTTCTTCGACTACTCGGTGGTCGCTCGCATCGACGCCCTCGCCTTCCGTGACACCACCTTCGTCCGCGGTTCCGGCAACTTCCGCCGCGCCGTCTTCGGCGAGGGCGGACCCGTCCGCGGAAGCCGGGCGCTCGCCTACGACGCCACCCGCGGCCTTGATCCGTTCCCGCCGCTCCCGGTCATCGACCGCGGCATCTCCCGCGCGATCGACGCCAGCGACTTCACCGCCAACACCTTCGCCCGCATCCAGGGCGTCGGCATCAACTTCGACGGTGAAGTCGCCGCGGTGAAGGGTGACTCCACCTACCTCTTCGATCCCACCCTGCGCCTCCAGGGGATCCTCCAGTCACGCTCCGGCGTCGGAGGGCTCGACTTCCACCCCCTGAACACCGGCCCCAACTCCACCCCCCTCCGCACCCGCCTCGCCTTCGTCGCCTCCAGCGAGCCGGTCATCGACGTCTTCGACACCTGGTGCTACCGGCGCATCGCCGCCATCCCCATCCGCGACCCCATCATCGGCCCGGTGCGTGCCACCATCCGCCCCAACGGACAGGTCGTCCTTGTGGGCGCCACCCAGCGCGGCGTCACCGTGGTGGCCCTCCCCGATACCTTCACCAGCGGGTGCGGCTGACCACGGCGCCTTCCACACCCGCGCCCGCCCTCTCCCGCCCGCGCCCGCACCGGCAATAGGTTGGGAACACCCGCGCCCCCTGGGCGCGCTCCCCGCTCTTCCCGCCGCTGCCATGCGCCTCCTTCGCCTCACCACCGCCGGGGAATCCCACGGCCCGGCGCTCACCGCCATCCTCGAAGGGCTCCCCGCCGGGGTGCCCCTCCTGGCGGCGCACATCGACCAGGAACTCGCGCGCCGGCAACTGGGCTACGGCCGCGGGCGCCGCATGCAGATCGAGTCGGACCGCGTCACCTTCCTGGGCGGCGTCCGCGCCGGGGAGACCCTGGGCGGCCCCGTGGCCATGCAGGTGCCCAATCGCGACTGGGCCAACTGGCAGGCCATCATGGACCCCGCGCCGCGCGCGGACGACGACACGGAAGGGCGCCGGCGCCAGGTCACCCGTGTGCGCCCAGGCCACGCCGACCTCACCGGGGCGCTCAAGTACGACCGCACCGACGCCCGCGACATCCTCGAACGCGCCTCGGCCCGCGAGACCACCGCCCGGGTCGCCGCAGGCGCCGTCTGCCGACAACTCCTGGCGCACGTCGGCATCTCGGTCGGGTCCCATCTCGTCCACCTCGGCGGCATCGACGCCGCACCCCCCGATCCCCTCCCCGACGAACTCAACGCCGCCGCCGACCGCTCCCCCCTGCGTACCCTCGATCCGCACGCCGAGGCGGCAATGATCGCGCGGATCGACGCGGCCAAGCGCGAGGGGAATACGCTGGGGGGCATCTGCGAGGTGGTCGTCCGCGGCCTGCCGGTGGGGTTGGGTTCGCACGTCAGCTGGGACCGCCGCCTCGACGGCCGCTTGGGGCAGGCCATGCTCTCCATCCCCGCCGTCAAGGGCGTGGAAATCGGCCTCGGCTTCGAGTGCGCCCGCCGCACCGGCGCGGAGGTGCACGACGAAATCGCGGCCGCTCCCGGACGCACCCGTGCGGGCCACGTGGCCCGCCACTCCAATCGCGCCGGCGGCACGGAAGGGGGGATGACCACCGGCGAGCCGCTGGTCATCCGGGTGGCCATGAAGCCCATCGCCACGCTCATGCGTCCGCTGGGCACGGTGGACCTCGCCACGGGCGACGCCGCGTCGGCTGCGGCGGAGCGCAGCGACGTCACCGCGGTCCCCGCCATGGGGGTGATCGCCGAGGCGATGGCCGCGCTCGTGGTGGCGGATGCGCTTTTGGAGAAGTGCGGCGGGGACTCGCTGGTGGAAGTGCAGCGCAACCTCGACGGGTACCTCGCGGCGCTGGACACCCGGCAGGCGGCGCGCGACGCCGGGCGTCCCGACGCATGAGCCTCGCCGCTGGCGGTGGCGCCCTCGCCCCCCCCACAGGGCATCTGGTGCTGGTCGGGCTCCCCGGGGCCGGCAAGTCCACCGTCGGGCCGCTGGTCGCCGAAGCGCTCCGCCTGCCGTTCCTCGATTTCGATGACGAACTGGTGCGCCGCACCGGGCAGTCGGTGGCCGAGCTCTTCGCGACGCGGGGGGAGCCAGCGTTCCGCGCAATGGAAATCTCGCTTACGGATGAGGTCGCTTTGCTGCCGCCAATGGTCCTGGCCCCCGGTGGCGGATGGATCCTCAATCCGGGGGTGGTGGCCCGTCTCCGTCCCCCGGCCCGCCTGGTCCACTTGGCGCTCTCTCCGGCAGCCGCCCTGGCGCGATTGGCGCACGACCACCGTCAGCGTCCCCTCCTTCGCACCCCCGATCCGCAGGGCGCCATGGAGCGTCTGTGGCACCAGCGCCGTGACGCCTACGCCGCGGCCGATCTGGTCCTGAATGTGGAAAACCTTGATGTGCAACAGGTTGTCCGGTCACTCCTCTCGCTTGCCCCCAACGGATTCGGCGCGATAGGTTAGACGATGGCCGAACGTTGGACCCAAGTCCTGGACGAACTGCGCCGCCGGTTTCCCGCTGAAGTGGAGGCGGGGGCGGTGGCCGACTTTCTTGCGTCGCAAGGGTACAATCGGCAGCAGATTGGTGAGATTCTTTCCCTGCGGACTGCGCAGATTGCCGGGGTGCCAGCCGAATCGCCGGGCTGGCCGGTCCGGCCCGATCGGCTGCGCGTGCAGGGGCCGCACGAGCGGGGGCGTTTTGCCCCCGATGCATGGCAGTACCTGCTCGCGCTGGACGCGTCGGCTGTGCTCCCTTCCACCGTGTTCGAACACCTCGTGGAACGCGCTCTCTCGCTCGCGGACGGACGCATCGAACTCGACGACATCCGCCAGTTGGCGGCGTCCGTCGGCGTCGATGCCCCGCTCGCCGAGGGGGGGCGGTCCCGGTTTCATTAGACCTGATGCCCACGAAGAAGTCCGGAACCACCGCGCGCCCCGCCGCGCGCTCCACCTCGCGCGTCACCGGCGCGGCCGCCACCACGGCGGCCAAACCGGCGGCCCGGAAGACCGTGGCCAAGACGGCGGCCAAGTCCGCGACGGCGTCGGCGGCGAAGACCGCAGGCACGGCGCCGCGGAAGGTGGCCGCGAAGACGGCGGCCGCGGCGGTGGCCGCGTCACCGGCCAGGAAGGTGGCCAAGAAGGCCGTGAAGAAGGCGGCGAAGAAGGCCGTGAAGAAGGCCGTGAAGAAGGCGATCGGGAGGGTGTCCGCCGCGGGTCCCCGTCCGGAGGCAGAGGTGGAGGACGTCGTCCCGGCCACCGGGACGTCGCTGGTCATCGTCGAGTCGCCGGCCAAGGCCAAGACCATCGGCAAGTACCTCGGACGCGCCTACACCGTGCGCGCCACGGTGGGGCATGTGCGCGACCTGCCCGCCAAGAAGCTGGGGATCGACCTCGACCACGGCTTCGCCCCCGAGTACGTCACCATCGAGGGGAAGGAAGACCTGCTGGCCGACCTCAAGAAGATCGCGCGCGGCGCCCGCGAGGTGTTCATCGCCACCGACCCGGACCGTGAGGGGGAGGCCATCGGGTGGCACGTGGAGCAGTTCTTCACCCAGCCGCGGCGGCAGGCGGTCACCGCGCCCATCCGGCGGGTGATGTTCCACGAGATCACCAAGGACGCCGTGCAGGCGTCCATGGCGCGGGCCACCGACATCGACACGCGCAAGGTCGAGGCGCAGCAGGCTCGCCGGGTGCTCGACCGCCTGGTGGGGTACAAGGCCAGCCCCGTCCTCTGGAAGACCGTGAAGAAGGGGCTCTCCGCCGGCCGGGTGCAGACCGTGGCCCTGCGCCTCATTGTGGAGCGTGAGCGCGAGATCCGCGCCTTCACCCCCGTGGAGTACTGGAGCGTGGCGGCGGCGTTGCGGAAGGGGCAGGTGCCCTTTGCCGCCAAGCTGCACCACATCGACGGGCGCAAGCCGGAGATCGCCACCGGCGCCGAGGCCGACCGCATCCTGCGCGACCTCGAGGGGCGTCGGCAGTTCCCGGTCACCGAGGTCAAGCGTCGCGAGCGCCGGAAGAACCCGGCGGCCCCCTTCACCACCTCCACGCTGCAGCAGGAGGCGGCCAAGAAGCTGGGCTTCGGGTCCAAGCGCACCATGCGGCTGGCGCAGGACCTGTACGAGGGGATCGACATCGGCGTGGACGGTGCCACCGGCCTCATCACGTACATGCGCACCGACAGCACGCGCGTGTCCGAGGTGGCGGCGCAGGGCGCGCGCGACGTGTTGCGGCAGCAGTTCGGCGAGGCCTTCCTGGCGGCGGGGCCGCAGCTGTATCCCAGCGGCAAGGCCAACGCGCAGGATGCGCACGAGGGGGTGCGCCCCACCGATCCGGCGCGCCGCCCCGAGCAGGTGCAGCGCTACCTCACCGCCGACCAGTTCCGCCTGTACCAGCTCATCTGGCAGCGCTTCATGGCGTCGCAGATGGCGCCGGCGGTCTTCGACACCACCACCGCCGACTTCAACCTGGCGGCGGGGGAGCGGCAGTACCTGTTCCGCGCCACCGGCTCCGTGGTGAAGTTCCAGGGCTTCCTGGCGCTGTACAAGGAGGCGCGCGAGGAGGGGGACGCCAAGGCGCTGGAGGACGAGCAGGCGTTGCCGCCGCTGGAGCAGGGGGAGCAGGTGCCGGTGGAGGCCATCACCTCCGCGCAGCACTTCACCGAGCCGCCGCCCCGCTTTTCCGAGGCCTCGCTCGTCAAGGAGCTGGAGCGGCTGGGGATCGGGCGTCCGTCCACCTACGCGTCCATCATCTCCGTGCTGGCCGAGCGGCGCTATGTGCAGATCGAGCAGCGCCGCTTCTTCCCCACCCCCCTGGGGGAGACGGTGGAGAAGGTCATGGTGAAGAAGTTCCCGCAGGTGTTCAACGTGGGCTTCACCGCGCAGATGGAGGAGGAGCTCGACAAGATCGCCGACGGGGAGATTGCGTGGGTGCGGGCGCTGGGGGATTTCTGGACGCCGTTCCAGGCCACCCTCAACGACAACGACCTCGACGTCCTCATCGCCGAGGCGCATGACCTGTCGGCGCTGGCCACCGAGCGGTGTCCCACCTGCGGGGGGCGGCTGGTCCCCAAGGGGGGCTTCTTCGGCCCCTTCGTGGCGTGCGAGCGGCACCCCAAGGGGTGCAGCTACACGCGCCCCATTGCCGGCGAGAAGAAGCCGGCGGTGCTCACCAGCTACCTGTGCCAGGAGTGCCAGGCGCCGATGGTGGTGCGCCATGGCAAGTCGGGGGATTTCCTGGGGTGCAGCCGGTTCCCCAAGTGCCGGGGGACGCGCTCCATGCCCACCGGGGTCAAGTGCCCCAAGGACGGGGGGGAGATCGCCGAGCGGCGCAGCAAGAAGCGGGGGAAGGCGTTCTACGGGTGCGAGAACTATCCCAACTGCGACTTCGTCAGCTGGGACAAGCCCGTGGCGGAGGCGTGTCCCGAGTGCGGGTATGTGGGGGCCGAGTCCAAGGCCACCAAGACGCGCGGCAGCTTCCGCAAGTGCCTCAAGTGCGGCAACGAGTGGGACGTGGCGGCGCCGGAGGAGGTCGCCGAGGTCGCGTGACGGCGGGGCGCGCCGAGGGGGGGGACGCGGGCGGTCCGGTGGTGCGCGTGGTGGGCGGCGGGCTGGCCGGCTGCGAGGCGGCGTGGCAGGTGGCGCAGCGGGGCCATGCCGTGGCGCTGCACGAGATGCGTCCGGAGCGCGGCACGCCGGCGCACCGCACCGATCGGCTCGCCGAGCTGGTGTGCTCCAACACCTTCAAGAGCACCGAGGTGGTGAACGCGCACGGGCTGCTCAAGGCGGAGATGCGGCGCCTCGGGTCGCTGGTGCTGCAGGCGGCGGACGAGGCGCGGGTGCCCGGGGGGACGGCGCTCACGGTGGACCGCGACCTCTTCGCGGAGGGGGTGCAGCGGCGCATCCTGGCGCACCCGCGGATCACCGTGGCGCGCGGCGAGGTGGCGGCGCTCCCCGAGGTGGGGATCGTGGCCACGGGCCCGCTCACCTCCCAGGCGCTGGCGGCGGCGTTGCAGGCGCGGCTGGGGGTGGAGGCGCTCGCCTTCTACGACGCCATCGCCCCCGTGGTGGCCGCCGAGTCGGTGGACCTGGCCGTGGCGTTTCGCGCGTCGCGGTGGGGGAAGGAGACCATGGAGGGGGCCGCCGCCGAGGGGGCGTACCTCAACTGTCCCATGGGGCGCGACGAGTACGAAGCGTTCATCGACGCGCTCGTGGCGGCCGACCAGTTCACCGCGCACGACTTCGACGCCGTCCCGTACTTCGAGGGGTGCATGCCGGTGGAGGAGATGGCGCGGCGCGGGCGCGACACGTTGCGCTTCGGTCCCATGAAGCCGGTGGGGTTGCGCGACCCGCGCACCGGGCGGGCGCCCTGGGCCGTGGTGCAGCTGCGGCAGGAGGACCGGGCCGGGCGCATGTGGAACCTCGTCGGCTTCCAGACGCGGCTGCGCATCCCCGAGCAGCAGCGGGTGTTTCGGCTCATCCCCGGGCTGGCCGGCGCCGAGTTCCTGCGCTTCGGGTCCATTCACCGCAACAGCTATGTCAACGCGCCGGCCACGCTTTCGCCGGCGCTCACCGTGCGCGAGGCGCCGGCGCTGTTCGTGGCGGGGCAGCTCACGGGGGTGGAGGGGTACACCGAGAGCAGCGCCACCGGGCTGATGGCGGGGATCAACTGCGTGCGGGTGCTGGAGGGGCGTGACGCCGTGGTGCCGCCCCCCACCACCATGCTGGGGGCGCTGTACCGCTACCTGCGCGAGGCCGACCCGGCGCACTTCCAGCCCATGAACGCCAACTTCGGGTTGCTGGACGAGCTCGAGGGGGTGCCGACGGCGGTGATGCGCGACAAGGTGCGCAAGCGCGAGGCGTATGCCACGCGCGCCCTGGACGCGCTGGCCGGGTGGCAGCGGGACGTCGGGGTGGAGCCGGTGGGGGTGGAGGCGGCGTCGTGAGCCCGGCGGCGGATGCCGTGGCCGAGTTTCTGGAGCACTGCGAGAAGGAGCGCGGGCTGTCCCCCAACACGGTGCTGGCGTATCGGCGCGACCTGCGGGCGCTGGCCGACTGGTTGGGCGTCGTGCGTGGCGAGGGCGGATGGACGTGGGAGGGGCTGGGGCGTCGCGACGTGCGGGCCTTCCAGGCGCACCAGGTGGAGGCCGGGGCGGCGCGCCGCACGTTGGCGCGCCGCCTGTCGGCGGTGCGGAGCTTCTACAAGTGGCTGCACCAGGAGGAGCGGGTGGACGCCAACCCCGCGCGTGCCGTGCGCGCGCCTCGGCTGCACCGCACGCTCCCCGGGTATCTCGACCGCGGCCAGGTGGAGCGGGTGCTGGAGCACGCGGCGGTGCGCGCCGCCGAGGGGGCGGCGGCCGCGGTGCGCACGCTGGCCATGGTGGAGCTGTTCTATTCCAGCGGGTTGCGGCTCTCGGAGCTGCGCGGCATTGACCTGGACCACCTCGACCTCGTGACGCAGCAGGTCAAGGTGCGTGGCAAGGGGCGCAAGGAGCGGATCGTGCCGGTGGGCGACCACGCGCAGCGGGCGTTGCGGCGGTGGCTGGTGGTGCGTGACGCCGTGCTGGCGCGGGTGCGTGCCGCCGGAGTCGCTGCGCCATCGCCATCGCCATCGCCATCGCCGACGCCGTCGCCCGCGTCGCCTCCCTCGCGCGCGCGCGCCGACCGGCAGGCGCTGTTCGTGGGGCCCCGGGGCACGCGCATCACGGTGCGCGCCATCCAGAAGGCGATGGTGGCGCTGCTCGAGGCGGTGGCGCCGGGGGACGGCCTCTCCACCCACGCGTTGCGCCACACCTTTGCCACGCACTTGCTGGATGCCGGCGCCGACCTGCGCGCGGTGCAGGAGCTGCTGGGGCACGCCAGCGTCACCACCACGCAGGTGTACACGCACACCAGCGTGGAGCGGCTGCGGCAGGTCTACCGGCAGGCGCACCCGCGCGCCTGACGCGCCGCATCGGGCACGAGGTCGGCCGCGACGTCCGCCGCGACGTCGCGTGCTAGGTCGGCGTCCCGCCGCCCAGGATCGTCACGGCGCGCGCCGCGTCCAGGTTGCCGCCGCACATCACCACCCCCACCGTCGCGTCGGCCAGCTGCGGGGCCAGTACGCGGAGCCCCGCCCACCCCGCGGCCCCCGCCCCCTCCGCCAGGTTGTGCGTCACCTGCCACAGCGTGCGCACCCCCTCGGCGATGGCGTCGTCGGGGACCGCCACGAATCCGGCCAGCCCCGCGCGGAGCGCCTCAAAGGTCAGCGCGTAGGTTGAGCCGGTGGCGATCCCCTCGGCGAAGGTGCGCACCGGGGCCCCCTGCCGAGGCACCCCGTCGTGCCACGCGTCGTGCTGGGCGGGGGCGCCCGCGCTTTGCACCGCGTACACGCGCAGCCCGGGGCGCATGGCCGCCGCCGTCACCATCGCCCCCACCGCCTGCGACCCGCCCCCGAGCGCCAGCACCAGCGCGTCCAGCGCCGGCGCTTCCTCCAGGAACTCCGCCGTCAGCGTGGCTGCGCCGGCGAGCACCCCCCGGTCGTTCGTGGAATGCACCACCGTGCGCCCCTCCCGCTCGGCGAGCGCCGCGCACGCCGCCACCGTCTCGTCGTAGCGCGCCCCCGCCTCCACCACCGTCGCCCCCAGCGCCCGGATCCCTGCGTTCTTCTCGGGGTTGTTCCCCTCCGGCACGCAGATGGTCACGGCAATCCCCAGCCGCGCCCCCGCCCACGCGAGCCCCAGCCCGTGGTTGCCCGTGGTGGCCGCGATCACCCCGCGCGCCGCCGCCTCGGGGGGGAGCGCCGTCAGCGCGCTGGTGCCGTTGCGCACCTTGAACGAGCCGGTGGGGAGGTGGTTCTCGTGCTTCACCAGCACCCGCACGCCGTGCCCCGCCAGCGCGTCCAGCTGCGGGTAGTGGCGCACCGGCGAGGGGGGCAGGTGGGGGCGCAGCCGCGCGCGGGCGGCGGCGACGTCGGCGAACGCGACGGGCAGGGAGGCGGGCATCGGGGCGATGGGCGAGGGGGGGCGGGAAGACCGGCGACGGGAGATGGACGCTGGAAAATGCAGGGCGCCACCGCTCGCGCGGGTGGCATGGCGCGCCCGGGCGCGCATAAATTTGCACGAATGCCGCATGAGCATTCAGCCCCCGCCGCGCCGGGGCGGGCGCACCGCGACTTCCTCAACTTCGCCGACGTCACCCCCGCCGAGGGGCTGGCGCTCCTTGAGCTCGCCGAGCGCATGCGCACCGGCGCCTACGCTGCGCGGCCGCTGGCCGGCAAGGCGCTGGCCATGCTGTTCATGAAGTCCTCCACCCGCACCCGCGTCTCCTTCGAGGTGGGGGCCACCCAGCTGGGGGGGACGGCGCACTTCCTTTCCCCCCGCGACGTCCAGCTGGGGCGCGGCGAGCCCATCGCCGACACCGCCCGTGTCCTCTCGCGCTACGTGCACGGCATCATGATCCGCACGTTCGCGCACGCCGACGTCGAGCTGCTGGCCGCCCACGCCGACATCCCCGTCATCAACGGCCTCACCGACCTGTCGCACCCCTGCCAGCTGCTGGCCGACCTGCTGACCATGCGGCAGCACCTGGGCGCGGTGCGGGGGAAGGCGGTGGCGTGGATCGGCGACGGCAACAACATGGCCAACTCCTGGATCGAGGCGGCGGCGCACTTCGACTTTCCGCTGCGCCTGGCCTGCCCCGAGGGGTACGACCCCGACCCCGGCTTCCTGGCGGCGGCGCGGGCGCGCGGCGCCGACGTGCGCCTCCTCCGCGACCCGCGCGAGGCCGTCGAGGGGGCCGAGGTGGTCACCACCGACGTGTGGGCCTCCATGGGGCAGGAGGAGGAACATGCGCGCCGGTCCGTCGCGTTCGCCCTGTACCAGGTGGATGCCCCGCTCATGGCGCGCGCCGCCCCGCACGCGATCTTCCTCCATTGCCTCCCGGCGCACCGTGGCGAGGAGGTGGCTGCCGAGGTGATCGACGGGGCGCAGAGCGCGGTGTGGGACGAGGCGGAGAACCGCCTGCACGTCCAGAAGGCCATCATGGCGGTGCTCATGGGGGGGGAACCCCTCGGCGCCGCTCCCGCTCCCTGACCACCCATGCCCGCACCCGGCGACCTCGCTCCCGACTTCACCCTCCCCACCGACTCCGGGGAACCGCTCACCCTCTCGTCGCTGCGCGGCCGATGGGTGGTCCTCTATGCCTACCCCAAGGACGACACCTCGGGGTGCACCACCGAGGCGTGCGAGTTCCGCGACCTCGTTCCCCGCTTTGACGCCACCCGCGCGGTCATCCTGGGGATCAGCCCCGACTCGGTGAAGTCCCACCAGAAGTTCAAGGCCAAGTACCAGCTCCCCTTCACCCTCCTGGCCGACGAGGAGAAGGTGGCGCTGCAGGGCTACGACCTCTGGAAGGAGAAGTCCATGTACGGGCGCAAGTACATGGGGGTGGAGCGCACCACCTTCCTGATCGACCCCGCGGGGCGCATCGCCCGCGTGTGGGAGAAGGTGAAGCCCGCCGGGCACGCCGCCGAGGTGATGGCGGCGATCCCCGCGGCGTAGCCGACGCGGCGGTCAGCCGGTCGGCGGTCAGCCGGTCGGCGGTCAGCCGGTCGGCGGTCAGCCCTCGATCGGCGCGGCCGGCTGCCAGCGGGCGAAGGTGTCGGCCACGTTCACCACCGTGGCCCCGTGGCGCTGCAGCAGCGCCGTCGCATGGGCCGAGCGCGCCCCGCTCCCGCAGTGCACCAGCACGGGGCAGTCGCGCGGCACCTCGTCCACGTGCGGCAGCAGCCGCGTGTGCGCGATGTGCTGCGCGCCGGGGATGTGCGCCAGCGCATGCTCCCCGCCGCCGCGCACGTCCAGGATCGCCACCCCCCCCGCCTGCCGGCGCGCTTCCAGCTCGGCCATCGACACGCTCTCGATGCGCGCCACCGCGCCCGCCGCCGCCGGCGTGGCCAGCCACGCCTCCAGCGCCGCCGGGGGCACGTACCCGCGGACGTCGTCCAGCCCGATGCGGACCAGGTTGCGCACCGCCTCCTCCAGCCGCGACGGCTCCACCACCAGGTACACGGGGGTCCCCGCCGGCACGTACGAGCCGGCGATCGTCACGAACTGGAAGTCCGGCTCGCACAGCAGCGCACCGGCCACGTGCGCCGCCAGGAACGCCTGGCGCGGGCGCGTGTCCAGGATGGCCGCATCCAGTCGCCCGGCCAGCGCCCCCAGCGCCGCCGGCTCCAGGGCGGGGACCGTCGGCAGCCGCCCCAGCACCGCCGGCCCCGCGCGGTTCTCGCGCTTCATCCGCGCGAAGTACAGCGGCGGCTCCGGCTGCCCGCTCAGGATGTAGTCCACGAACCCCGCCTCGGAGTCCGCGGCGCGCACCGCGGGGTTGTGCCGCAGCTCGTACCCCACCGTGGAGGTGGGGATGTCCCCCAGCGACTTCCCGCAGGCGCTCCCGGCGCCGTGCCCGGGCCACACCTGCACGTGCGGCGCCAGCGCCCGGAAGCGCTGCAGCGACTGGAACAGCTGGCGCGCGCCGGGCTCCTGCGTCCCGGTCACCCCCGCCGCCTGCTCCAGCAGGTCGGGGCGCCCCAGGTCCCCCACGAAGACGAAGTCTCCCGTGATCACCGCGATGGGCTCGGTGGCGCCGCTGCCATGGTCCACCACCGTGTACGCCACGTGCTCCGGCGTGTGCCCCGGGGTGTGGAGCACAGCGAACTCGATGTTCCCCACCTTGAAGCGGTCGCTGTCGCGCAGCAGGCGGTGCGGATACGCGGAGCCGCGCAGCCACTCGTACTGCCACGCCTCCCCCCCTTCGGCGCTGGCGTACACCGTCACGCCCCGCTCGGCGAACTCCCGCAGCCCCGTGAGGTAGTCCGCGTGGATGTGCGTGTCGGCGGCGGCCACGATGCGCAGCTTGTGGCGCTCGGCCAGCGCGAGGTAGCGGTCGATGTCGCGCTCGGGGTCGAAGACGATCGCCTCCCCCGAGCGGGGGCACCCCACGAGGTAAGCGTATTGCGCGAGGGCGGGGTCAAGCAGCTGGCGAACGAGCATGGGGACCGGGGAAGGGGCGGGCGTCGGGCGGTGCGGTCGGCCGCGTGCTGGCGCCATGGCGCGCAATATCGGCATGGCGGGGCGCGCGGCACCAGCAGGGGTTCCCCGACGGAGCGGGTGGCGTGGCGACGCTACGGAGGCACGGGGCACGGGTGGCACGGGTGGCACGGGTCCGCCGCGCCGGGCATCTTTCCGGGGATGGCGCCGCGGTCGGCGCCGGCCGTCCTTCCCGTCTTCCGTGACCTCCCCATGACCTCCCCCGACGCCGGCGCGCTGCGCCAGACCCCCCTCCACGACCGGCATGTGGCGCTGGGGGCGAAGATCGTCCCGTTCGCCGGCTACGAGATGCCGGTGCAGTATCCCGCCGGCATCACCGCCGAGCACAAGGCGGTCCGTGGGGGATGCGGCATGTTCGACGTGTCGCACATGGGGGAGGTGATCGTGCGCGGACCCGACGCCATCCGCTTCGTGAACCGCGTCACCAGCAACGACGCTGCGGCGCTGGTGGTGGGGCAGGTGCAGTACAGCACCCTGCTGCGCGACGACGCCACCGTGGTGGACGACCTGCTGGTGTACCGCCACGCCGACCACCTGCTGCTGGTGATCAACGCCAGCAACCGGGACAAGGACCTCGCCCACCTGCGCGCGCATCTGGACGGGTTCGACTGCGCCCTGGAGGACGTGAGCGATGCCACCGCGCTGCTGGCGGTGCAGGGGCCGCAGGCGCCGGCGCTGGTGCAGGGGCTGGCCAGCGTGCCGCTGGGCGGGGTGAAGTACTACCACTTCACCGAGGGGAGCGTGGCGGGGATCCCCTGCCTCATTTCGCGCACCGGGTACACCGGCGAGCTGGGGTTCGAGCTGTACTGCGCGGCGGCGGATGCGGGCGCGCTGTGGGATGCGCTGATGGCCACCGGGGCGGTGACGCCGTGCGGGCTGGGGTGCCGCGACACGCTGCGACTGGAGGCGGGGATGTGCCTGTACGGGCACGAGCTGGACGACCAGGTCACGCCGTTGGAGGCGGGGCTGGGGTGGCTGGTGAAGCTGGGGAAGGCGGAGCCGTTCCTGGGTCAGGAGGTGTTGCGTCGCCAGCACCAGGAGGGGACCGACCGCACGCTGGTGGGGTTCACCCTCGAGGAGCGCGCCATCCCGCGGCAGGGCGCCGGCGTGCTGGTGGGGGGCGTCCCCTTTGGCGAGGTGCGCAGCGGCACGCAGAGCCCCACGCTGGGGATCCCCATTGGCACCTGCTTCCTGCCGACGGCGGCGGCGGTGCCCGGCACGCCGTTCGCCGTGGACATCCGCGGGCGCCAGGTGCCCGCGCGCGTGGTGCCGCTTCCGTTCTACAAGCGGGCGGGGAAGGCGTGACGGCACGGGGGGCGGGGGCGCGGCGCGGGGGGGCGGACGAGGGGCTGGGGCTGGTGGCCATCCTCCTCTCGGATGTGGAGCCCGGCGTGCGCCTCAATGCCGCCCTCGAGGCGCGCGGGATCCCCACCGAGACCTACTCCCCGCTGGACGATGTGCGGGGGGGCGTGCGCCGCCATCCGCCGGCCATCCTGGTGCTGACGGGGGGACTGCTGGACCCCAACCACGTGGCGCTGGTGCGGTGGCTGTTGTGGGAGAACGTGACCGTGGTGGGGTTCACCGACGTGGCCGATCCGGCGCTGGCCGAGCGGCTGGCCGAGTTGGGGTACGCGGACGCGTGGGCCAAGCCGGTGGCGATTGACGAGGTGGCGGACGCCTTGCGCCGCCGGCTCGAGCGGCAGCGGCTGGCCGAGCTGACCGGGCTGGTGGGGGAGTCGGAGGCGATCCGCGAGGTGCTGGTGAAGGTGGAGCAGATCGCCCCGGTCACGAGCACGGTGCTGGTGGAGGGGGAGAGCGGCACCGGGAAGGAGCTGGTGGCGCGCGCGATCCATCGCCTCAGCCCGCGCCGCGGGAAGCCGTTCATTGCGGTGAACGTGGGGGCGCTCCCCGAGACGCTGCTGGAGAGCGAGCTGTTCGGGCACGAGAAGGGGGCGTTCACCGGCGCCGCCGAGCGGCGGCTGGGGCGCTTCGAGCTGGCGGACACCGGCACGCTGTTCCTGGACGAGATCGGCGAGATCCCGCCCAGCACGCAGGTGAAGCTGCTGCGGGTGCTGGAGGAGCGGGAGGTGACGCGGATCGGGAGCGGGGAGCCGATCCCGGTGGACGTGCGCGTGGTGGCGGCGACGAACCGGCCGCTGCGCGAGCATGTGGAGGAGGGGACCTTCCGGGCGGACCTGTTCTACCGGCTCAATGTGCTGGGGATCTACCTGCCGCCGTTGCGGGAGCGGAAGGAGGACATTCCGCGGCTGGTGCGCCGGTTCGTGCGGGAGTTTGCCGCGCGGCACGAGCGGCCGTTCCACGGCATCTCCGCCGAGGCGATGGGGGTGCTGGTGGGGTATGGATGGCCGGGGAACGTGCGCGAGCTGCGGAACCTGGTGGAGAGCATGGTGGTGCTGGCGCACGGGCGGGAGATCGTGGCGGATGACATCCCGCCGGCGATCCGCGAGGGGGGCGGGCGTCGGTTGCTGCCGGTGCCGGTGGGGCCGGTGGTGCGGGAGGAGGCGCGGGCGCAGGGGCGGGAGCTGGAATTCATCGTGCGCTCGCTGGTGGAGCTGAAGCTGCAGGTGGAGGAGCTGCGTCGGCGGATGGACCACGAGGGGCGGGGCGGGGTGTCCCCGGGGTGGATCGGGGAGGTGCGGCCGTCGGTGGTCCCCGGGGGGGCGGTGGTGATGGGGGGCGGCGACGGCGGGTTGGTGGGAGGCGGCGGGGCGATGATCCGCGGGCTGGAGCCTCCCGAGGTGACGGTGCCGCCCACGGTGATCACGGTGGCGCCGGGGATGACGATGGCCGAGATCGAGCGGGCGGCGATCGTGGGGGTGTTGCGGGAGACTGGGGGGAACCGTCGGAAGGCGGCGGAGCGTCTGGGGATCGGGGAGCGGACGCTGTACCGGAAGCTGCGGGAATACGAGGGGGAGGTGGAGCTGGCGGGCTCAACCGTGGGCGACGAGGGGGCTGGGGAGGGGGGCGGTTCGGACTCCGGTTGAGGTTGGAATCTGTAGGGTCTTGAAGGGCAAGGTTTTGGAAAGTTTTCCAGATCAGTTATCCACTCTTGCGTGTGGAAGAATTCGCCGCCATACTGTCGTCGAGGGGCGTTATGCCCCAGCTCGCTACCGCCCACCGGATCGTCGCCGAGGGTCTCCCCCTGTCCAGCCCCGTCAGCTTCGGCCACATGACCCCAGCCCCCCCGTCCGGCACGATTGCCGGGAGCGTGCTTCCCATCCGGCGGGCGGAGGAGCTGATCGCCACCCTCCCCGGGGTGTTGTCGGTGCGCATCGTGGCCAGTCCTACGGGGGCGGTGGACGAGGTGCATGTGCTCACGACGGAGGCGGTGGCGCCTCGGCAGACGGTGCGGAACATCGAGAGTGCGCTGATGGCGCAGCTGGGGTTGCGGGTGAACCACCGGAAGATCTCGATCGCTACCACGCTGGATCCGTCGCGGGCCACGGATGGGGCGCCCGGGACGGGCGCGGCGGCGCCGCTGGCCGCTCCGGGCGTTGAGGCGCCGGTGGTGTCGGCGGCGGGGCCGCAGGGGTCCTCGTCGGCGGGTGGCGCTGGGCCCGTGACCGGCACCGAACGGCGTGGCGCGTCCGCGGCGGGGCGGGTGGTGGAGCGGGTGGTGGAGCGGGTGGCCGACCGTCCGGCGGCGTCGCCGGAGGGGCCGGGTGGCCGTCGGCAGCTGCTGTTCGAGGATGTGGAGGTGCGGCGGTCGCGCACGCGTGGGGCGGTGTGCCAGGTGACGGTGAGCCGCGGCGGCGTGGTGCACGTGGGAGAGGCCGACGGCCCGGACACGGACGCGTCGCGGCTGGAGCTGACGGCGCGGGCCACGCTGGCGGCGGTGTCGCAGGCGTTGTCCGGGGCCGTGCGGGCGGAGCGGATGCCGGTGCTGGAGGGGGTGCGTCCCCTGGAGGCGTTCGGGCGGTCGTTCATGTTCGTGGTGTTGCAGGCGCGAGGCGGGCGCATGCCGGTGGTGCTGACGGGCACCAGCGAGGTGCGCGAGAGCCCCGAGGCGAGCGTGGTGGTGTCGGTGCTGGACGCCACCAACCGCTGGCTGTCGTCGGAGTCCTGAGCGCCCCGGTCGGGGCGTGGTCGCGGTCCCTCCCACCCATCCTTCCCACGATTCTTCCCTGACGTCCCCGTCCACCGCGTGAGCGGAGCCGAGCGGGCCACCCAGCAGTAGGAGCGGAGCCAACCTCGTACCAGCATGCCATCCCTCGAGCGAGGGGGCATGACTCACCCGACGGGAGGTGACGCCTGATGTCGTTCCTGGCCCAGCTGTTCAGCGCGCTGTGGATGTCCGTGTTCGCGGATACGCGAGCCTGGTAAGTGCTGAGCGGTCGACGGGGACAACCTTTTCCCAGATGAACACCAAAGCCATCACATACGTTTGGGTCGTTGCAGCAGCCTCGGCTGCAGCAATGACGTTGCTTGTGTTGGCTACAGGAACGGTAAACCCTCAGCTTTTTGAGGGAGCCGCTATCATGGCGCTCGTAGGCGTGGTTAGCGCCCGCTTTTCGTACAACGTGCGCGGTGGCCAAACCGGGAATGTTTCGTTTATTCCCAATTTGACGGCGATTGTTCTGTATCCGTCTTGGGCAACAGTCGCGATCGTTGGTGCTAGCATCTTACTCATTGGGAAGCGTTCGACGCTGAAGTTACTGTTTAATGTGTCGCAGTACCTCTTGTCAGGTGCAGTC
>JAGWYS010000311.1 GCA_018969225.1 Gemmatimonadota bacterium
CAGAGGGCGCCGGTCACGGCGGCGCCGGTCACGGCGGCGCCGGGCGGCTCAGCCACGCGACGGCAGCGGCGACGTCCCGGTCGATGGCGCCCCGGCAGGCGCCGCCAGCTTGCGCTGCTGCCAGCGGATCCGCCCCTGGTGGTAGATGATGATCGCCAGGCCGATGACCAGCGGGATGGCCCACATGGTCGGGTTGAGGGCGTGGTCGGGCATCAGGCGCACGAAGCCGAACGCCATGAAGGCGGTGTACACCGAGATGCCCGACCCCACGATGGCCTTCACATGCTCCAGCTGGTAGGCCAGCCGCGCCGGCGCCGGGCGGGCGATGAACCAGAAGTTGGTGAGCCCGGAGGCCACCCCCACCACGCTGATCCCCATCATCAGGGGTTCCGTGATGCGCCACCCCTGCCACGCGCACAGCACCGCCATGCCGATGACCAGCGCGTTGAGCGCCAGGTTGCCGGGGTGCCGGTTGGCCAGGTGGTCGCGCTTGTGGCGCACGGTGACCAGGCCGTGCCACACCAGGTGCAGGGTGAGCACGGCGAGGTACAGCATCATCCACCCGAAGATCCCCTGGATGCGGCGGGGCGCCCAACTGGTGAGGTGGGGGTGGGTGCCCACCGGGTCCAGCAGGGTGCACGTGGCCATGCCGATGGCCATGGTGGCGGTGACCGCCATGAGCCGGGCAAAGAGGAACCCGAATCGGCGGTGCGCGCTCGCCCCTTTCTTCCCGATAACGGGAACCCAAAAGAGCACCAGCCCCACCGCGCCCGTCGCCACATGCACCGCCAGAAATCCCTTGAACGGCCACATCGCGGACCCCCCGCCTCGTGAGCGCCATGTCACCCGGTCCGGACCGGGATGCCTGGGGGGACCCCGACCCCTCACCCCCCCATAGCCTACGCCGCCAGGCGCCCACCCGCCAGCACCCCGCCAGCTGCCCCCTTGGCCACCACCCTCGGCCACCACCCCTGCCCCCGTCAGGGGTCCCGAAACTTGACCCGGTGTGGAAAACACGGCTAATTCAACAGTTGGCAGGAGGCGCTGCGGCGGGTCGGGGGGCACCCCTCAACTCCGCGCGCCACCGGCCGAAGCTGTATCCGGGGGATACTCACGTCCCCCCACTGGCCCGTTCCGGACCCCCATGTCTCACGACAAGCACCTGCGCTGCTCCTTCTGCGGAAAGTCCAAGGACGCCGTCCGGAAGTTCATTTCCGGGCCGTCCGTGTACATCTGCAACGAGTGCATCGCCCTCTGCAACGAAATCCTGGCCGAGGACGAGGAGCGCGAGGTCACGGACGCCATCACGCAGGTCCCCACCCCCCGCGAGATCAAGGCCATCCTGGACCAGTACGTCATCGGACAGGACCAGGCCAAGAAGGCCCTCTCGGTGGCGGTGTACAACCACTACAAGCGCATCAACGCCGCCAGCTCCGCCCGCGAGGATGACGCGGAGCTGGACAAGTCCAACATCCTGCTCATCGGCCCCACCGGCGTCGGCAAGACCCTCCTCGCCCAGACCCTCGCGCGCATCCTCGACGTCCCCTTCACCATCGCCGACGCCACCACCCTCACCGAGGCCGGCTATGTGGGCGAGGACGTCGAGAACATCCTCGTGCGCCTCCTGCAGGCGGGCGACTTCAACGTCGCCGAGTGCGAGCGCGGCATCGTCTACATCGACGAGATCGACAAGATCGCCCGGAAGTCCGAGAACCCCAGCATCACCCGCGACGTCTCCGGCGAGGGGGTGCAGCAGGCCCTCCTGAAGATCCTCGAGGGCACCGTCGCCAGCGTGCCCCCGCAGGGCGGGCGCAAGCACCCGCAGCAGGAATACATCCAGATCAACACCAAGGACATCCTGTTCATCTGCGGCGGCGCCTTCGACGGCCTCGAGAAGATCATCGAGGCCCGCACCGGGCGCCGCACCATCGGCTTCGGCGACGAGCGCCCAGACGGGCGCGTGCGTCCGATCGCCAAGGCCGCCCCCTCCCGCTCCCCCTTCACCGAGGTGGAGCCCGACGACCTGCTCCGCTTCGGCATCATCCCCGAGCTCGTCGGCCGGCTCCCCGTCTGCGTCCCGCTGGAGGCCCTCGACGAGGACACCCTCGTGCAGATCCTCCGGGAGCCCAAGAACGCCCTCACCCGCCAGTACGCGCGCCTCTTCAGCCTCGAGGAGGTGCAGATCACCTTCGAGGAATCCGCGCTGCGCGCCGTCGCCCGCAAGGCCCTCAAGCGCGGCACCGGCGCCCGCGGCCTGCGCGCCATCCTCGAGGAGACGCTCCTCGACACCATGTTCGACCTCCCCTCCCGCGACGACGTGGTGGAGGTGCGGGTGACCGAGGCGGCGGTCGAGCGCGGCGCGCCGCCGCTCCTCGAGATCGCCCCCGCGCGCCAGAAGAAGGAAGCCTGAGCGCGCGGCGGCGCCCCGCGCCGTCGGGCGCGCGGATCCCGGTCCTCCCCCTCCGCGACGTGGTGCTCTTCCCCCACGTCGCCATGCCCCTGCTCGTGGGGCGCGACGCCTCGCGCGCGGCCGTTCACGCCGCCCGCGCCGCCGACGGCCTCCTCCTGCTGGTCGCCCAGCGCGACCCCGACACCGAAGCGCCCGTCGGGCGCGACCTCCACCGCACCGGCGTGCTCGCGCGCCTCGTGGACGTCAGCCCCGCCCCCGGGGGGCCGGTGCGCATCCTGGCCGACGCCATCCAGCGCGTCACCCTGCGCCGCGTGGCCACCACCCGCGCGGACGACGGCGGCACGCCCCACCT
>JAGWYS010000312.1 GCA_018969225.1 Gemmatimonadota bacterium
TATCACCGATATCCGCGTGCTGTACGATTCGGACGTCCGCTTCCTGGAGCAGTTCGCCTCATGATCGTGTCCCACCGCTGGCTGGGGCAATTCGCCCCCGCCGACGCCGCGCCCGAGGCCCTCGGCGAGGCGCTCAGTCGCCACTGTGTCACCCTCGACGCGATCGAGCGCCTCGACGCGTCGCTGGCCCCCTTCGTCGTCGCGCAGGTCGTCGAGGCCGGACGCCACCCCAACTCCGACCACCTCTGGGTCACCAAGGTGGACGACGGCAGTGGCACCCTGCTCGACGTGGTGTGCGGCGCGCCCAACGTCGTTGCCGGGTGCAAGTACCCGTTTGCGCGCACCGGCACCGTCATGCCCAACGGCCTCCGCATCGAACGCCGGAAGATCCGGGGGGAGACCTCCAACGGCATGCTCTGTTCGGCGCGCGAGCTGGGGCTGGGGGAGGAGCACGATGGGATCCTGACCCTCGAGACGGAGGTCCCTCCGGGGACGCCCCTCCTCGACGTGCTCCCGTCCACTGACGCACGCCTGACGCTCGACGTCCTCCCCAACCGCCCGGACCTGCTGAGCCATCGCGGGGTGGCGCGCGAGGTGGCGGCCATCATGGACACCCCCTTCCGCGCGCGGCCGGCCGACCTCACCATCGCCCCGCAGTCGCCCACCGAGGGATGGCGTCAGGGGCCGTGGGCCGTCGCCGGGACGCACGCCGCCGTCGAGGTGGCCGCGCACGAGGCGTGCCCGCACTACGTCGCCGTCGTGATCCGTGGCGTGAAAGTCGGGGCGAGCCCCGAGTGGCTGGTGGGGCGTCTGGAGGGGATCGGGCAGCGCAGCCGGTCGAACGTCGTGGACGCCACCAACTACCTGGTGCACGGGTTGGGACAACCGGTGCACGCCTTCGACCTGGCCACGCTCGCGGGACGCCGGATCGTCGTGCGCCCCACCCGCGAGGGGGAGTCGCTCACCACGCTCGACGGCGTGCCCCGGGCGTTGGCGGCCGGCACCGTGGCCATCTGCGACGGCGAGCGCCCGGTGGCGCTCGCGGGGATCATGGGCGGCCAGGCCACCGAGGTGACCGAGGGGACGACCGACCTGCTCGTGGAGGTGGCGCGCTTTGACCCGCGCTTTGTGCGCCGGGTGCGCCGCGCCGTGGGGCTCTCCACCGACGCCAGCTACCGCTTTGAACGCGGGATCGACGGGGGCGCGCTCCCCGAGATGGCTCGAGTGGTGGGCGACCTCATCGTGCAGGTGGCCGGTGGCGAGGTGGTCGAGGTGCTGGAGGTCGGGGCGCCCCCGGTTCCCCAGGCACCGGTCCGCCTGCGGCCGTCCCGGCTCACTCGCGTCCTGGGGATGGCGGTGCCGGAGCACACCATCCGGCGCCATCTCGAGGCGCTGGGGTGCGCGCTGGTGGCCGATGGAGAGGCATTCCTGGTCCATCCGCCTAGCTGGCGCCTGGACCTGCGTCTCGAGGTGGACCTGATCGAGGAGGTGGGGCGCCTGGTCGGTTTCGACGCGCTTCCGGACGACCTGCGCCCCTTCCGGCCGGCGCGGCACCCGGACCACCCGCTGCATGAGCTGGGGCGTGCGGTGCGGGCGCTGCTCGTGGAGGAGGGGCTCGCGGAGATCCGGCCCATGCCGTTTACGGCGGAGGGGGGGGACGGGACGCCGCGCGTCCTGAACCCGCTGGCGGAGGACGAGCCCTACCTGCGGGGCGACCTGCTGGTCACGCTCGCGCAGCGCGCGGCGTACAACCTGTCGCGGATGCAGGGGAACCTGCGGTTGTTCGAGATCGGTCACGTGTTCCGCCCGGCGGCGGGGCGCCTGCCGCACGAGGAGCTGCGGGTGGGGGCGCTGCTGCAGGGGATGCGGCGCCCACCGCACTTCACGGAGGCCGCGCCGCCGGCCTTTGACCGGTGGGACGCCAAGGCCCTCGCCGAGCGGCTGGTCCGGGTCGTGTGCCCCGGAGAGGCGGTGGCGTTCCGTCAGGGGACGGGAGACCTCCTATGGGAAGTGGAACACCCCGGGCGCGGGGTCATCGGTCGCGTGGTCCGGCTGGCGCTCGACCGGCCCGCGTGGGCGGGCGAGCCGTTCGCCGTGGAGCTCACGCTCGGGGACATCAGCTCGGCCGACGTGGCCCCCCCGGGGGCGCATGCACACGCCCCGCCGCCGCCGGCTCCGCTGGGGCGCCGGGTCCAGTTCGCCCCGTTGCCGGTGACGCCGGCGGCGGAGTTCGACTTGGCGCTGGTGGTTCCCGATGGGCTCCCGGCGTCGCACGTGGAGGCGGTGCTGCGGCAGGCCGGGGGCGACCTGCTGGAGCGCCTGACATTGTTCGATGAGTTCCGCGGGGGCGCGCTCCCGGCCGGACACCGCAGCCTGGCGTGGCGGTTGACCTTCCGGCATCCCGAGCGCACGCTGAGGGACAAGGAAATCGAGGGGCGCCGGGCGCGCCTCGTGCAGGTCCTCTCACAGGAGTTGGGGATCACCGTTCGTGCGTCCTGACCTGGCGGCGTTTCGCGAACTGGAATCGCTTGTGCGGCACCTCAGCGACCAACTGGCCGGGTACCGGCGTCGGGCGCTGCAGGCGGAGGCGCGCGTCCGTGAGTTGGAGCAACGGACTCAGCAGTTGGAAGGCACCCTGACGGAGGCGCGCGTGCAGGCGACGCTTGGCGCGCCGCCCCTCGGCGATCCCCGGCTGGAGGTGGAGAACCGCCAGCTCCGCGAGCGGCTGGCCGAGGCCCGGGAGCGCACCGGGGCCTTG
>JAGWYS010000065.1 GCA_018969225.1 Gemmatimonadota bacterium
GCCCGGGGCGGCTTGAACACGTAGAAGTGGCGGTTGAAGGGGATTTCGTACCCCACCTTGGTCTTCTCCTCGTCAATCCACGCATCCGGCGCGTGCGGGATCACCTCGCGGGCGAAGTACGTGGCGACGTCCTCAGCCAGCGGCACGTTCTCCGTATCCCGCAGCTCGGCGTCGGCCACCGGCTTCCCCTTGAGCTTCCCCTTCTGCCCCAGCACGATCTGTCCCGCCTCGTCCCGTTGCGGGCGCTCCACGGTGATGGTGCGGTAGCCGAAGTCCTCGGTGCGGAAGACGCGGCTGATGGGGACGCCGTCGCGCGTGACCTCCTCGCCGGCGCCAAAGAGGCGGGTGATGTCGGCAATGTGCGCCTCGGACAGCTCGCGGCGCTTGGATCCCAGCGACTTGCGCATCTTCTGCCACATGGCGCTGGCGTCGATGAGCTGCACCGTCCCCTTGCGCGACGCCGGCTTGCGGTTGCTCACCACCCAGATGTAGGTGGCGATGCCGGTGTTGTAGAACATGTCCGTGGGGAGCCCCACGATGGCCTCGAGGAGGTCGTTCTCCAGGATGTAGCGGCGGATCTCGCTCTCCCCCGAGCCGGCGCCCCCGGTGAACAGCGGCGACCCGTTCAGGACAATGGCAAAGCGGCTCCCCCCGTCCTTGGCGGGACGCATCTTGGCCACCAGGTGCAGGAGGAACAGCATGGAGCCGTCGCTCACCCGCGGGAGCCCGGGGCCGAAGCGGCCGTTGAACCCCTGCTGCTCGTGCTCGCGGCGCACCTCCTTCTCCACCTTCTTCCACTCCACCCCGAATGGGGGGTTGGAGAGCATGTAGTCGAAGCGCTGCCCCCGGTGCCCCTCCTCCGACAGGGTGTTCCCCAGGACGATATTGCCGATGTCCTGCCCCTTGATGAGCATGTCCGCCTTGCAGATGGCGTACGACTCGGGGTTGAGCTCCTGCCCGTGCATCACCAGCCGTGCCTTGGGGTTCAGCTCCTTCAGGTACTCCTCGGCCACGCTCAGCATCCCGCCGGTGCCGGCGGTGGGATCGTACAGCTGGCGCACCACCCCGGGCTTGCGCAGGACGTCGTCGTCCTCGGTGAACAGCAGGTTCACCATGAGGCGGATCACCTCGCGCGGGGTGAAGTGCTCCCCGGCGGTTTCGTTGGATAGCTCGGCGAAGCGGCGGATCAGCTCCTCGAACACCAGCCCCATGTCCGCGTTGCTCACCGTGTCCGGGTGCAGCTCCACCCCCGTGAACTTCTCGGTCACCAGGTACAGCAGCTTGGCCTTGGTGAGCCGGTCGATTTGCGTGTCGAAGTCGAACTGCTCGAAGATGTCGCGCACCGCCGACGAGAACCCCTGCACGTAGGCGCGGAGGTTCTCGGCGATGTGGTCCTGGTCCCCCAGCAGCGTCCTGAGGTCCAACGGGGAGCTGTTGTAGAAGTCGTGCCCCGCCACGTTCTTGCAGAAGGCGTCCGGGTCCAGCCCGGCGGCCTTCCGCTTGGCGTGCTCCGCCAGCACGGCTGCCTTGGTGGACGCCAGCGTGCAGTCCAGCCGGCGCAGCACGGTGAACGGCAGGATGACCTTGCCGTACTCGGATTGCCGGAAATCGCCGCGGAGGAGGTCCGCGACGGACCAGATCAGGGCGGAGAGGTTGGTGTCGGCCATGGGGCGGGAAAAGCGATGGTCGCAATGACGGCAGTGCCCGGGCGGCCGGGGCAGGGGGCGCCGAGGGGTATCAGTCCAAGTTATTCCTTGGGGGTGACAGCGGGGGCTGAGGCTGGGGGAGACGCGCGAGGGCCGGGAGCATGTGCCCCCGGCCCTGGATCCTTGGGTACCGTACCGAGCCTGAAATGGCGAGATGGTGATAAAGGGTTGGATATGAACGATTTATCGGAAACTTCAAAATACAGGTTGAAAATGAGTTGCTATGTCAGACCACGGCAATTACCGTTCATTTTCAACCGGTAATGAAAACGAGGAGTCCATGGCGCGGTCCGTCTCCCCTGTACCACGACCAGTGCTGCACCCTGCGCCGCCAGATACGCTGACGAGGGGCGCTCTCGTCGCGACGCCGGCGGAGCTCGGCCACGTGGTGCGCTGGGTGCGCGGCGAGCGGCGGGTGCCCCGAGAGGCCGCGGCCGCTCGGTCCGGAGTCAGCCGTGACCTGCTCCGGGACTTGGAGCGGGCCTCCAGGGGGGTGAATCTGGCACAAGCCCTCGATGTCTTGGCGAGTTTCGGCGTTGATGTGGTGCTGGTCCCACGCGACCGCTCGCTGACCCTGCGAGATCCGCGAGACCTGCCGCCAACAGCTCCGGCGCCATGACCGCCCCGACCACGAGTGGAGCGGCCGCCGAGCTCGCGGTGTACCTGGACGGTCGACGCGTCGGGACGTTGACCAGTCCTGCGCCTGGCGGCGCGCCCGGCACCTTCACCTACGACAGGGACGTGCTGGGCGACCAGACCGCCGCGGTCAGTGTGCGCCTCCCCGTGCGAGCGGACCCCTACCAGGATCACGAGGCGCTTCCATGCTTCGAGAACCTGCTGCCGGATGGCGACCTCCGCGACCTCCTCGCCGCCAGCGTGCATCGCGCCTCGACGGATGTCGTCGGCCTGCTCGGCGTGTTCGGTGGCGAGTGCGCCGGTGCGCTCTCGCTGTGGCCTGCGGGGCTGACGCCACCCGCAACGCCAACATACCGGCCGTGCACGGCGGTGGAGGTGCGCGCCGCATTCGCCCCATCGGCGTTGGCCGGTCCCCAGGACCGTGCGCAACCCCGTCGACCAGACGACGCGGGCGGCATGGTGAGCGCCGGTCTGCCGGGCGTGCTCGCGAGGGCACGAATGTCCATGAGCGGCGCCCAGGAGAAGCTCGTGCTCTATCGCCGACCCCAGACCGGCAGCGCGCCGCACGGCGACGCCCCGGAGTACCGTCTGCCTGTGGCGGGCGCCCCCAGCACCGTGCTGGTGAAACGCGAACGCGCGCGGTTCCCGGGATTGCTCCACAATGAGCTCGCCTGCATGACGATGATGGCATCGGCGGGGGTCCCCACGGCCGGGCACACCGTGTGCGCACTCGACGCCGGCGTGTACGAGACCGCACGCTTCGACCGGGTCTGCCGACCTGACGGCAGCGTCGTGCGACTCCACGCCGAGGACGGCTGCCAGCTCACGGGCAAACCCCCGAGCGCGAAGTACGCGCAAACCGGCGGACCGACCTACGCCGACCTGACCGCCGCGCTACGCCGCCATGGGACCGACCCCGGCACCGACACCCCGGTGCTCTTTCGGTGGGCCGTCGCGAACCTCGCGCTCGGCAATCGAGACGCGCACGCCAAGAACATCAGCGTCCTGCGCACCGAAGATGGCGCCCTGCGACTCGCTCCCGCATACGACGTGGTCTGCACGATGGCCTACACCGACCTGGACACCGTGCTGCCGTTGCTCTTTGCCGGCGTGACGCACGTGGCGCAGCTCACTCCGGCCGCACTCACGAAGGCCGCGCGCTCGTTCGGCCTCACGCCGGCCTTGGCCAAGGACCTCGTTGCCGATGTCTGCGACCGCCTGGACGCCCATCGTGATGATGCACTCCAGGAGGCCGAGCGCGTCGCTGGACCGCATGAGGTGCTGGCATCGGTTGGCTTCGTGGTGGAGGCCACCACCGCTGAGACACGGCGTCGGCTGCTCGGCTGACGCGGCGTGGCGTGATGCTGTGTGCCGTAAACCGGGCCGGAATCACAGACACCCACGGGTTTCCGGATTGGCGGGCTCGGGCATGCGTTCCGCAATCGCGAGCCTTCGACGTGGGGTCACGCCGCCCGCGCGTGTTTCCTTCCTTCGAACGGCCGCAGCGCGGCCCGCGACGCCGCACGCCACGCGCGGGTCAGCAAACGGGGGGAGGGCGCATGCGGCAGGGGACGTGGGCGGCACGGGCACGGTGGGGGAGCGGGGTAGCGGCCATGGCGATGCTGGCAGCAGCCGGGTGCGGCGAAGCGACGACGGAGCCGATTGACGGCCGGCGGGACGCCGAGCGGCGCTGGGCCGCCGGGATCGGCGCCGCGCCGCAGTACGTGATGCGCCAGCAGCGCCTCTGCTACTGCCTGCAGGTGGATACCGTGCGACTCACCGTGTCGGGCGGCCGCATCACGGCCGCGGTGAACGAGCGAACGGGCGCGGTGCTCTCGGCGCAGGAGCAGTCCTCGTATCGCTCCGTGGAGCAGCTGTTTGCCGCCCTGGACGCCGTGCCGGCGGCGGGAGGACGCATCCAGCGCGTCCAGTTCCACCCCACGGAGGGATATCCCACGCAACTGGCCGTCGATCCCATCCCACTGGCGGCGGATGACGAAACGGACTGGCGGACCGTGCTCGTGCAGCGGAGCCCCCCGCAGCCCTGACGTCCCCCGCTGAGTTCGACCACCATGTCTCTGGCTGCACCCCCCGACATCACCCTGCGTCCCCTGACGGACGCCGACCTCCCCCTCCTCCACGCCTGGCTCAACCACCCCGCCCTCGCCCCCTGGTGGGGGGACGCGGGGTTCACCATGGCGGAGGTCGAGGCGGGGTACCGGCCGGCCACGCTGCTGGCCGATGGGGTCATGACGTACCTCGCCCTGCTGGACGGCGTCCCCTTTGCCTACGCCCAGCACTACGTCGCCATGGGCGCGGGGGACGGGTGGTGGGCGGAGGAGGCCGATCCCGGGGTGCGTGGCATCGACCTGTTCATCGCCAGCCCCGACCACTGGGGGCGGGGGCTGGGGACGCGGCTGGTCCAGGTGCTGGTGGACGGGCTGTTTGCCGACCCGGCGGTCACCCGAGTGCAGGCGGATCCGTCGCCGCAGAACCCGCGGGCCATCCGGTGCCTGGAGAAGGCCGGGTTCCGGCGCGCGCGGGAGATCGTGACGCCGGACGGGCCGGCCGTGTACCTTCTGCGCGACCGGCACCCCGGGTGACCGCACCGGGCCCGACGGACCATGTGTCGCCCCCCTCCCTCCCACTCGCGTCTGCGCATGACCACCGACAAGGTGAAAGGCCCGGCCTCCTACTTCCCGTCCATCGAGAAGACGTACGGGCACCCGGTGGCGCACTGGTTCGCCGTGCTGCAGGCGGCCGGCCCGCGCAAGCACATGGAGCTGGTGGCGCTGCTCAAGGGTGAACACGGCCTGGGGCACGGGCACGCCAACGCGCTGGTGGCGCACTTCCTGGCCGCGAATTAGTGCCCCCTACTTCGGCCACCCCGCGGCCGGAATCGCCGGCATGATCCGCAGCGCGTTCTGGTAGTACACCTTCTTCAGCACCGCGTCGGGCAGGTCGATGCCGTACAGCTTCCAGAAGGCGTGGTAGTCGCGGTAGTAGTCGAAGTAGTCGTCGCGCGTCTCCAGCACGCGCCAGTAGTACGGGTACTCCTCGGGCTGGAAGGAATCCTTCCCGAAGAGCAGGCGGTCCTGGTACTTGATGAAGAAGTCGTGCGCCGCGCGCGGCTGCCGCCCGATGTCGTACAGCACGGCCCCCATCTCGCCCAGCACGTTGGGCATCTCGTCGAACATCTTCCCCAGCCGCCCCAGGTCGTTGGCGTGCCACCCCAGGTGCGCCGCCACGAAGGTGGTCTTCGGGTGCCGCCGGAAGAGCGAATCGCGCTCGGCCATCAGCTGCTCGAACGACGGATACTTGTCGGCCGGGTAGCGCCGCTCGGGGAAGAGCGACAGCTCCAGCCACCGCTCGTTGGTGTAGTCGATGTCGCGGAAGAACTCCTGCGGGTCGGCGGTGTGGATGAACACCGGCAGCTTGAGCCGCGCCGCCGCCTCCCACACGGGGTCGAGGTCGGGGTCGTTGATGCGCAGGCGGCTGCCGTCGGCCTTGCGCGTGGAGAGCCCCAGCCCCTTCCCCACCTCGCCGATCCCCACGGCACCAGCCTTGGCATCGGCCTCCAGCTGCGCCACCGCCTTGGCCGCCCACCCGGAGGCGCCCACGCCGGCAAAGCCGATGCCGGTGAGGAAGCGCACCCGCTCCTTCATGGTGGGGGACGCCTTCACCAGCGCGACGCCCTTGGCGAGCGCGTCGCCCGAGGTGTTGTTGGCGGCGATCATGAGCCGCACGTTGATGGAGTCCAGCGTGGGGCCGAAGCGCTCCAGCGCCTCCGCGCTCCCCAGCTGCGCGTTGGTGGGGTGCCCGTGGAAGTCGATCACCGGGAACTTGGCGCGCCACCGCATCGTCCCCGGCACCTTGAGGGTGCTCTTGGGGCGGTAGTCCACGATGCTGGGCGGGGTCGCCTGCGGCGCCTGGCAGAGGCGCGGGCGGATCTCGGTCATCCCCGCCGGACACGCCTCGCCGGGCTTGATGGTGGTGCCGCCGCGGAAGCCGCCCATCTGGGCGTGGGCGGCGGCCGCCGGAAGCGCCAGGGCCAGGGCGGCGGCCAGCGTGGCGGGGACAAGGCGGGCGGGGCGGCGGAACGGGACGGGCACGGGCGGCTCCGATAACGGGGGCAGCGAACGAGAGACGGCAGCTGGGAAATTGTGCGCCGCCGGCGCTGGCGGACAGGGGCGGGGGGGCGTCAGTCGCCGGTGTACAGCCGAGGCAGGTCCACCAGCTCCACGTCGCCACGCCGCTCGGCCAGCGCCCGCAAGGCCGGCGTGAACCGCGGTGCGAAGAGGAGCAGCCTGGCCCCGGCCGCATTGGCCCCCAAGGCGGCGCGAGCTCGCTCCAGGTGACGCAGTCGCGTCTCCCCCACGAGTTCCCCGCACTTGGCCTCGCCGATGGCCACGACGGTGCGGTGCATGGGCTCGGTGCTGTGCGGCGCCGCGGCCGCCGCGACGACATCCAGCTGGTGTTCGACGCCGTCCACCTTCACGGAGGATGGCCCCACGAACTCGGCCGGGCCGCCGATGGTGGCGATGGCCGCGTGGCGGCGCACCCAGGCGCGCGCCTGCTCCTCGAACACCGGTCCGCGCACCCGCGCATCAAAGACCGGCGCAAGGCGCTGCTCCCACGTATCGCGCAGGGGCCGCTCGCGCAGGAGCATGCCGTGCGGTTCCAGCACCGCATAATGGAATTGCAGGAAGGGATCAGCCAGCGCATAGAGCGGCCGACGGCCCCGGAGCGGATCCTCGTGGCGCACCACGAAGCCGGCGGCCACCAGCCGCTTGAGCGCCGGATCCAGTGCCGCCACCTGCCGCCGCAAGGCGTTGGCCATGGTGCCCGCGGTCACCGCCCCATTGGCGATGACCGCCAACAGGCTGTGGTGCAGCGGCTGACTGGCGGCGGCCAGCGTCGGGTCCTCCGCCAACAGCGTGGAGGCTTCGTGATGCAGCGTCGCCGCCGGGGAGAGGACCCGCGTGGTCACCCACCGGGCGAAGTCGCGGGCACTGGAGGGCAGGTCGTCGTCCACCATGTCGGTGGCGTACCCCGCGACTCCGCCAATGACCGCGTACAGGCGCGCCGCGAGGGGGAGGTCGTCCGTCGTGCGGTGCAGGACGGCCGCCTCCCGATCATCCATGGGGTGCATGAGCAACTCCAAGCCGGCCCGCCCGCGCAGCGGCGCGTGCCCGCCGGTGAGGTGCCGCATGAGCGCCATGGCCGACCCGCACAGCACCAGCCGGGTGCCCGCCGGTTCGCTGCGGCGGGCGGGACCCAGCACCGTGGCCACGATCGAGTCGAGCGCGGGCTCGGCGTCCAGCAGATAGCCGAACTCGTCCAGCACCACCGGCCGATTCCCCTCGGCGCCCCACCGCAGCAGGCGGGTCAGCGCATCCTCCCAGGAGGCCAGCTGCAAGGGTCCCGTGCCGAGCTGCTCGCCAAGCGCCGTCCCCAGGCGGGCGAGATGCACCGCCGTGTCCGCCCGCGTGGCCTCCCAGTAGAACCCGCGCCGCTCCCGGGCGAGGCGGCTGAGCAGGGTGGACTTGCCAATGCGTCGGCGCCCATAGACCAGGGCCAGGGAATGCCTGGGGATCCCGCTGTCGAGGAAGCGGGTGGCATCGGCGAGGTGGTCGGTGTAGGCCATGGGCGGGGAGGGCGGGGCGTGAATACTTCGTTAAAAAATACTAATTCCGACCTGAGTATTCGACCCCCGCCGGTGGTCGTTCCCGTTCGGCCGCTCCCCCGCGGAGCCGTCGCGCCCCCTTGCATCACATCAAAAACACTTGATGTTACAAGCATGCCCGTGCCACACGCCAACCCGGTCCGCTCCCCCCACGCCGCAGCCGCCCGCCTCTTCCATGCCCTCTCCGACGAGACGCGGCTGGCGATCCTGGCGCTGCTGCGCGACGGCGAACGGTGCGTGTGCGACCTGCAGCAGCCGCTGGGGGCGGCGCAGTCGCGCCTGTCGTTTCACCTGAAGGTGCTCCGCGAGGCCGGGGTGGTCACCGACCGCCGCGTGGGGCGCTGGGCCTACTACCGCATCACGGCGCACGCCGCGGACGCCGCCGAGCAGGCCGTGCGGCAGCTGCTGGCGGGCGCCATCACCACGTCCCCTCTCGCTCCGGAGCGCGCATGTCGACCGAATCTGCCGATGTCACCACCGTCGTCCGCGAGAAGTACGGCGCGGCCGCCCGCCGCGTGCTCGCCGTTGCCGACGCCGCGCCGACCGCCGACGCCGGCGGGTGCTGCGGGCCGGTGAACGGGCCGGTGAACAGCTGCTGTGGGGGCGACGCATTCAACGGCACCGTGGACCCCATCACCAGCAACCTGTACGTCAACGGCGAAACCGACGTGCTCCCCGAGGCGGCGGTGCTGGCGTCGCTGGGGTGCGGGAACCCCACGGCGCTGGCCGAGCTGCATCCCGGCGAGGTGGTGCTTGACCTGGGCTCGGGGGGCGGGATTGACGTGCTGCTGTCGGCGCGGCGCGTGGGGCCCGCGGGCAAGGCCTACGGCGTGGACATGACCGACGACATGTTGGCGCTGGCGCGCCGCAACGCGGCGGAGGCGGGGGTGTCCAACGTGGAGTTCCTCAAGGGGCGAATCGAGGCGATCCCGCTGCCGGACGCCAGCGTGGACGTGATCATCTCCAACTGCGTGATCAACCTGTCGGCGGACAAGGGCCAGGTGCTGGCGGAGGCGTTCCGCGTGCTCAAGCCGGGGGGGCGCTTTGCGGTGAGCGACGTGGTGGTGCGGGGGGCGGTGCCCGCGGCGGTGCGCCGGTCGATGGAGCTGTGGGTGGGGTGCGTGGCGGGGGCGCTGGAGGAGGAGGAGTTCCGCACGCTGCTGAAGGCGCAGGGCTTCACCGGCGTGGACATCGAGCCCACGCGGATGTACCGCAGCGAGGATGCGCGCGCGTTCCTGGCGGGGAGCGGCGTGGATGTGGACGCGCACCTGGACGACATCGACGGGCGCTTCATGGCGGCGTTCGTGCGAGCCACCAAGCCGGGGGCGGCATGACCCCCTATCGCGTGCTGGTGCTGTGCACCGGCAACTCGGCGCGCAGCCAGATCGGCGAGGCGCTGCTGGCCACTCTGGGCGCGGTGCGGGCGGCGGGGCGGGTCGAGTCGGCCAGCGCCGGCTCGCGGCCGGCGCCGCGGGTGAACCCGTACGCGGTGGAGGTGCTGGCCGCGCACGGCATCGCGTGGGACGGGCGCACCCCCAAGACGCTTGACGACGTGGCGGGGGAGCGCTTCGACCTGGCCATCACGGTGTGCGACAACGCGCGCGACGCGTGTCCGTTTTTCCCCGGGGCGGTGGCCCAGGTGCATTGGGGGCTCCCCGACCCGGCGGACCACAGCGAGCCCGCGGCGGCGCGCACGGCGTTCGCCGAGACCTACGCGGCGCTGCGCGCGCGGGTGGAGGCGCTGCTGGCGCTGCCGCTGGAGCGGATGGCGCCGGCCGAGGTGGCGGCGGCGGCGGCGGGGATCCACGAGGGGTAGTGGGCGAGAGGCGGGTGGACACGGATCCGATGCCGGGATATCTTCGGGTTGTGCCCGCCCCCATCTATCACACCACCATCCCCTCGCCGCTGGGCGACCTGCTGCTCACGGGGGACGGCCGCGCCCTCACCGGGGTGTACCTGACGCCGCACCGGCACGGCCCCGCGGTGGGTGGCGACTGGGTGCGTGACGACGCCCCCTTCACCGAGGCGCGCCGGCAGCTGGAGGAGTATTTCGCGGGGACGCGCACGGTGTTTGACCTGACGACGGCGGCCACGGGGACCCCGTTTCAGCAGCGGGTGTGGCAGGCGCTGTGCGCCATCCCGCACGGCCGCACGGCCTCGTACGGCGACATCGCCCGCGCCACCGGCAACGCCAAGGCGGTGCGCGCGGTGGGGCTGGCCAACGGGCGCAACCCGCTCTCCATCGTGGTGCCGTGCCACCGGGTCATCGGCAGCGACGGTTCGCTCACGGGGTACGGCGGCGGGGTGGAGCGGAAGCAGTGGCTGCTGGCGCACGAGGCGCGGCACCACGGGTAGTTCGCGATGGTGGTGGCCCTGTCCATCGCGCTCACGCATCCACGTGCAGCCGGCGAAAGAACCGGTGCGCGACGGGCGCAAGAATGAAGCCCGTGGAGCTGATGAACAGGACGCCCGGAACCAGTGCAAAGACGGAAAGCAGCAGGTTGCGCCGCACCTGCTGGGCCAGAGCCGACCGCGTGGCGAGGGGCTCAGAGGCGAGTTCGTAGCGATGCGGGGCTGGCATCGCGCGGGACCGTGGGGGCGCTGCTCCTGCAACGGCCCTCCCGAATAAGGCGCGCGGAAATCCGGAGCGTGCATTGCGGCGGCCCCCCGTCGCAGGTGTGGCGTTGCCGAGCGCGTTGCAAGCCCAATGTCGACTGCCTTGCTCCCGATTGCCCGCGGCAACCCTGCCAACCCCGGCGGTGTCGAACCCCGACAACCCGTTGGCGACGCCGCCTGCAGGCCCCGCACTTCCGCCGGGCTCCAGGGCGTGCGTGTCCCCCCCGCATCCGCCCCCATGCACGCGACGAGGCTGCTCATTGGGCTGACCGCCCTGGTCCTGGTGACCTCCTGTCGGACCGAACGCGAACGCGAGGAGGAGGCCCCGCAGTACCTCGCCACCACGCCCGTGGTCATCGACACGTCGTACGAGAAGCCGTACGTCGCGCAGATCCGCTCCTTCCGGAACATCGAGGTGCGGGCGCAGGAGAAGGGGTTCCTGGACCAGATCCCGGTGGACGAGGGGCGCACGGTGCAGGCGGGGCAGCTGCTCTTCCGCATCATGCCCAAGGTGTACGAGGCGGAGCTGCAGAAGGCGGAGGCCGAGGTGCGGGTGGCGGAGATCGAGCTGGAGAACACCAGGGCGCTGGTGGCCCGGAACGTGGTGTCCAAGGCCGAGCAGGCGATGGCGCAGGCCAAGCTGGACCGGGCGCGCGCCGAGGCGGCGGAGGCGCGCCTCCACCTGGGGTTCACCGAGATCCGCGCGCCGTACGCCGGGGTGCTGGACCGCATCCCCAAGAAGCTGGGGACGCTGGTGGAGGAGGGGGAGCTGCTCACCACGCTGTCGGACAACAGCCGGGTGTTCGCGTATTTCAACCTCTCCGAGCCCGAGTACCTGGCGTACCGGCAGGGGGGGGGCAATGGCGCCCGGCAGAAGGTGGCGCTGATGCTGGCCAACAACACCCGCTACCCGCACGCGGGGGTGGTGGAGACCATCGAGGGGGAGTTTGACGCCGAGACGGGGAACATCGCCTTCCGGGCCACCTTCCCCAACCCGGAGCGCCTGCTCAAGAACGGGGAGACGGGGAAGGTGCTGCTGACGGTCCCCTACAAGCAGGCGCTGGTGATCCCGCAGAAGGCCACCTTCGAGCTGCAGGACCGGGTGTACGCGTACGTGATCGGCAAGGACAACAAGGTCCGGGCGCGGCTGCTGACGGTCATCGGCCGGCTCCCGGACCTGTACCTCATCGGGGGCGGGCTCGCCGCGGAGGACCGCATCCTGCTGGAAGGGGTGCAGAAGGTGAAGGAGGAGGACGTGGTGCGCTTCGCGCTGAAGGACCCGCGCGAGGTGATCGCGAAGCTGCGCCTGAAGGCGGAATAGCAGCCCCCCTCCACCCCATCCCGCCTTCCCATGCTGAACCGGTTCATCCAGCGGCCGATCCTGTCGATCGTCGTGTCGCTGCTGATCGTCTTCGTCGGCCTGCTGTCGCTCTCCCGGCTGCCGGTGACGCAGTACCCGACCATCTCGCCTCCCAAGGTCACGGTCATCGCCGACTACCCGGGGGCCAACAACGAGCTGCTCATCAAGGCGGTGGTGATCCCGCTGGAGCGCGCCATCAACGGCGCGCCGGGGCTCAAGTACATCGCCTCCGACGCGGGGAACGACGGGCAGGCCAACATCCAGGCGATCTTCAACCTGGGGACCGACCCGAACCAGGCCACGCTGGCGGTGCAGAACCGCGTGGCGTCGGTGGTCAACAAGCTGCCGCCGCTGGTGGTGCGCGAGGGGGTGAAGATCTCGCGCGAGGAGCCCAACATGCTCCTCTACATCAACCTGTCCAGCGACGACCCGCAGGCGGACCAGAAGTTCCTGTACAACTTCGCCGACATCAACGTCCTCTCCGAGCTGAAGCGGGTGGACGGTGTGGGCTTCGCGGACATCCTGGGGAACCGCGAGTACGCCATGCGCATCTGGCTCAAGCCGGACCGCCTGCTGGCGTACAAGGTGTCGGCGGACGAGGTGATGGAGGCGCTGGCGGCGCAGAGCCTGGAGGCCTCGCCGGGGCGCACGGGGGAGAGCTCGGGGAAGCGCTCGCAGGCGTTCGAGTACGTCCTCAAGTACCCCGGGCGCTTCACCACGAAGGAGCAGTACGAGAACGTGGTGATCCGCGCCAGCGCCGACGGGGAGATCCTGCACCTCAAGGACATCGCCGAGGTGGAGTTCGGCAGCTCCATGTACGACATCTATTCCACGCTGGACGGGAAGCCCTCGGCCGCCATCGTGGTGAAGCAGTCGTATGGGAGCAACGCCAGCCAGGTCATCGAGCGGGTCAAGGCGCGGCTGGAGGAGATCAGCCGGTCCAGCTTCCCGAAGGGGATGCGCTACGAGATCAGCTACGATGTCTCGCGCTTCCTGGACGCGTCCATCGAGAAGGTGCTGCACACGCTGGTGGAGGCGTTCCTGCTGGTGGGGCTGGTCGTGTTCCTCTTCCTGGGCGACTGGCGCTCCACGCTGATCCCGGCGCTGGCGGTGCCGGTGTCGCTCGTCGGCACGTTCGCCTTCATGCAAGGGTTCGGGATCACCCTCAACCTCATCACGCTGTTCGCGCTGGTGCTGGCCATCGGGATCGTGGTGGACAACGCCATCGTGGTGATCGAGGCGGTGCACGCGATCATGGAGGCGGAGGGGCTGGGGCCGCTGGCGGCCACGCGCAAGGCCGTCGGGCAGATCGCCGGGGCGATCGTGGCGATCACGCTGGTGATGGCGGCGGTGTTCGTCCCCGTGGGGTTCCTGCCGGGGCCGGTGGGGATCTTCTACCGGCAGTTCTCCATCACCATGGCCACGGCGATCATCCTGTCGGGGGTGGTGGCCCTCACGCTCACGCCGGCGCTGTGCGCGATGCTCCTCAAGCCGCACGCGCACGGGGCGCGGCGCACGCCGGTGGGCCGGGCGCTGGACGCCTTCAACCGCTGGTTCGGCCGCACCACCGACGGGTACGTGCGGGTGCTGTCGGCGGTGGCGGCGCGCCGCGTGGTCACCTTCGGCGCGCTCCTCGCGCTGTGCGCGGGGACCTGGCTGGCCGGGCGCTCGGTGCAGGCGGGGTTCATCCCCAACGAGGACCAGGGGATGTTCTACGCCATCGTGCAGACCCCCCCGGGCTCCACGCTGGAGCGCACCAACGAGATCGTGTCACGCCTCCAGAAGGTGGCCGAGGAGGTGGACGGGGTGCAGTCGGTGTCCGCGCTGGCCGGCTACGAGATCCTCACCGAGGGGACGGGGGCCAACAGCGGCACCTGCCTGGTGAACCTCAAGGACTGGAGCCAGCGGGCGCACTCGGCCCAGCAGATCATGGCGGAGCTGGAAGAGAAGGTGCAGGACATCGCCGGCGCGAACATCGAGTTCTTCCTCCCCCCCGCGCTGCCGGGGTACGGGGCCGCCGGCGGCTTCGAGCTGCGGCTGCTGGACAAGGCGGGGTCGGGGGACTACAAGGCGATGGAGCGGGTGAGCGCCGAGTTCGTGGCCGCGCTGGAGAAGCGGCCGGAGCTGTCGTCGGTGTTCAGCTTCTACAGCGCCAGCTTCCCGCAGTTCCTGCTGCGGATCGACAACGAGCTGGCGCTGCAGAAGGGGGTGAGCCCCGAGAACGCCCTCAACACGCTCTCGACGCTGCTGGGGAGCAACTACGAGATCAGCTTCATCCGGTTCGACCGGCAGTACAAGGTGATCGTGCAGGCGGCGCCGGAATACCGGGCGCTCCCCGAGGACATCCTCCGGCTGTACGTGAAGAACGACCGCGAGGAGATGGTCCCCTTCTCGGCGTTCATGCGGATGGAGAAGGTGTACGGGCTGGCCGAGATCACGCGGCACAACATGGCCAACGCGTCGGAGATCAGCGGATCGGCCACCGCGGGGCACAGCAGCGGCGAGGCGATCCGGATCGTCACGGAGACGGCCCGCAAGGTGCTCCCGCGCGGCTTCGACATCGACTGGGCCGGGATCTCCCTGGACGAGGTGCGGCAGGGGAACCAGGCGATCTGGATCTTCCTGGTCTCCCTGGCCTTCGTCTACCTGATCCTGTCGGCGCAGTACGAGAGCTTCCTCCTGCCGCTGGCGGTGATCCTCTCCCTGCCGGCCGGGGTCTTCGGGGCCTTCCTCTTCCTGTGGCTCACGGGGCTGGAGAACAACATCTACGCCCAGGTGGCGATGGTGATGCTCATCGGCCTGCTGGGGAAGAACGCGGTGCTCATCGTGGAGTTCGCGTCGCAGAAGCACGCCGAGGGGGCCACCGTGCTGGAGGCCACGCTGGAGGGGGCGCGGGCCCGCTTCCGCCCCATCCTGATGACCTCCTTCGCCTTCATCGCCGGGCTGGTGCCGCTGACGGTGGCCACCGGTCCCGGGCGGATCGGCAACCGCACCATCGGCACCGCGGCCTTCGGGGGGATGCTGCTGGGGACGCTGCTGGGCGTGCTGCTGATCCCCGGGCTGTACTACGCCGTCGCCCGCACGTCGGAGCGCCATCCGATGGTGGCCGGCGAGGACGAGACCCCGCTCACCGAGATCTGACCCCCATGCCGAAGGTGATTCCGTTCGCGCCCCGCGCGATCCGTCCGCGCCGCCGCGCATGGCTGCCCGTGCTTGTGCTCGCGGCCGCCACCGGGTGCGGCGTGCCCGCCCTCCCGCGCGACCCGGCGGCGCCGCGCCCGCTCCCCGCAGCCTACGCACCGGCGGGCGCGGCCGGCCTCGCGCCCGCCGGCGGCGACAGCACGCTGGCCGGGGGCGTGGGATGGCGCGCGTTCTTTGGCGACTCCACGCTGGTGGCGCTCATCGACACGGCGGTGCGCAACAACCCCGAGCTGCTGGCCACGTTGCAGGAGGTGGAGATGGCGCGGAACGAGGCGCGCGCCATCCGGGGACGGCTCTTTCCGCAGGTCGGGGTGGGCGCGTCGCTGGGGATCGACAAGGTCGGGCGCTACACCTCCGAGGGGGCGGGGAACGCGTCCACCGAGATGACGCCCGGGAAGGAGGTTCCCGAACCGCTGGGGGACATCAGCCTGGGGTTCGTGGCCGGGTGGGAGGTGGACATCCGCGGCCGGATCCGCAGCCGGAAGGGGGCCGCGCTGGCGCGCTACCTGGCCACCGTGGAGGGGACGCGCTATGTGCGCACCCGCCTGGTGGCGGAGGTGGCCAACAGCTACTACGAGCTGGCCGCGCTGGACAGCAAGCTGGCCATCATCCGGCAGGCGGTGGAGCTGCAGCAGCGGGAGCTGGAGGTGGTGCGCGCACAGAAGGAGGCGGCCGTGGTGAGCGAGCTGGCGGTGCAGCAGTTCGAGGCGCTGCTCCTGAACCAGCGCGCGCTCGAGGCGGAGGTGCTGCAGCAGCAGCGGGAGGTGGAGAACCGCCTCACGCTGCTGCTGGGACGGTTCCCGGAGCCCGTGGCGCGGTCGGCCCGGCTGGCGGCGGGGGAGGGGCCGGGGGGGCTGGCGGCGGGGTTGCCGTCGCAGCTGCTGCGCAATCGCCCCGACATCCGGCAGGCGGAGCTGGAGCTGGCCGCGTCGAAGCTGGACGTGAAGGCCGCGCGGGCGGAGTTCTACCCGGAGGTGAACCTCGCGGCCGGATTGGGGGTGCGGGCGTTCTCGGCCAGCACGGTGACCAAGCTGCCGGAATCGCTCACCTACGGGGTGGCGGGCGACCTGCTGGCGCCCCTCTTCAACCGCATGGCGCTCAAGGCCGAGTTCGCCCGGGCGTCGGCGGCGCAGCAGAAGGCGCTGGTGAACTACCGGCGCACGGTGCTGGAGGGGTTCACCGAGGTGGCCACGCTGGTGTCCGCGGTGGGGAACCTGCAGCGGAGCGTCGCCTTCAAGTCGCAGCAGGCCGAGGCGCTGGACCGCGCCATCGGGATCGCCAGCGACCTGTTCCGGTCGGCACGCGCCAACTACCTGGAGGTGCTCACGGCGCAGCGGGAGGCGATTGACGTGAAGCTGGAGCTGGTGGAAACCCAGTTGCGCCAGCGCCAGGCGCTGACCGACCTTTACCGGGCCCTGGGCGGGGGGTGGCAGTAGCCCCGTCTCGCCCGGGCGGCTCTCGCCGGTACCCTCCCTCCCTCGCCCCTGCGTCGCATGAACGGCATCGACCGCTCCGCCCTTGGCTTCCTCATCCTTCGCGTGGTGGCCGGGCTCTCGCTCTCGCTGGCCCACGGCATGGGGAAGCTTCCCGTGTCGGACAAGTTCGTGGAGGGGGTGGGGGCCATGG
>JAGWYS010000066.1 GCA_018969225.1 Gemmatimonadota bacterium
ACATGACGACCTGCCGGCGGAGGCCGCCGGCGCACTCCCCGGGCTCGATGCCGAGGTGACGGTGCGCTATGACCGGCGCGGCGTGCCACACATCTTTGCCGCCACGCTGCTGGACGCCTTCCGCGCGCAGGGGTACGTGGTGGCGCGCGACCGCCTCTTCCAGCTGGAGCTGCAGACGCGCGCCGGCGAAGGGACGCTCACGGAGTTGGTGGGCGCCGTGGCACTCCCCGCCGACCGCGAGACGCGCCGCCTGGGGATGCCCCGCGCCGCCGAGCGCACCTGGGCCGCCATGGACACCGCCGGGCGCATGGCGCGCGTGCTGCAGGCCTACGCCGACGGCATCAACGCCTACCGTGCCACCCTCGCCGCCGCCGACTACCCGGTGGAGTACAAGCTGCTGGGGAAGACCCCGCGCGCGTTCCTCCCCATCCATGCGCTGCACCTCTTCAACCGCATGGGCTACACCCTCGCCAGCAACCCCGGCGAGCTGAACCTCCTCAAGGCGCAGGCGCTCATTGGCGACAGCGCCGCCCGCGCGCTCTTCGACACCGACTCGCCGGTGCAGGAGCCCATCCAGCCCTACGCCAAGGCGCCGCGCTCGCTGGCCGCCACCATCCCCGCCCCCGGCGCCCCCGACACCGCTGCCGCGCGGCTGGTGGCGGCGCTCGCCGGACCGTCCGGCGACCCGTCGCCGCTGGAGTGGGCGCGCGATCCTGATGCCGAGTCGCGCGCGCAGCGCGCCTTCGCCAGCAACAACTGGGCGGTGGCCCCGGCGCGCTCGGCCTCCGGCAAGGCGCTGCTGGCCGGCGACCCGCACCTCGAGCTCACCCTCCCCAGCATCTGGTACGAGATGCACCTGGTGGTCCCCGACTCCATGGACGTGGGCGGGGTCAGCTTCCCTGGCATGCCTGGCATCGCCATCGGCTTCACCCGCGCCTTCGCGTGGAGCGCCACCAACACCGGCGCCGACGTGATGGACTTCTGGCGCGAGACGGTGGACAACCCCGACGCCCCCACCGCCTACGAGCTGGACGGCGCGAAGGTCCCCCTGGCCGACACGCGCATCGAGACGTATCGCGATCCCAAGGGGCGCGTCATCGGCACTGACACGGTGCACTACACGCACCGCGGCCCCATGCGCCGGCAGGGGCGCGAGTGGCTCTCCATGCGCTGGACGGTGCTGGAGGCAGGCACCGGCATCGAGGCCTTCTTCGCGGCCATGCGCGCCACCTCCGCCCCGGCCTTCCTGGACTCGATGGCCGCCTACTACCAGGCGCCGGCGCAGAACTGGATCGTGGCCGACACCGCCGGCACCATCGGCATCCGCAGCACCGGCCGCTACCCCGTCCGCGCCGACAGCGGGCGCGGCACGGTCATCCGCGACGGGCGCACCCGCGCCGCCGACTGGATCGGCAACTGGCCGGTGTCGCGCTACCCGCAGGCCATCCGCCCCGCGCAGGGGTACCTGGCCTCCGCCAACCAGCAGCCCAAGGACCCCGCCGACGACCCGCTCTACTTGGGCGCCGACGGGCAGTTCGAGACGTGGCGGGCGCTGCAGATCAACCGGCTCCTCCGCGCCGACGCGGCGGTCACCGCCGAAGCCATGCGCCGCTACCACACCGACCCCGGCAGTGTGCGCGCCGAGCAGCTGGCGCCGCACTTCGTGCGCGCGGCCCAGGCGCGCGCCGCCGCCGGCGACGCGAGCCCCTCGCTGGCCGCCGCCCGGGCCATGCTGGCCGCGTGGGACCACCGCTACACCCGCGACAACACCGGCGCGCAGCTGTTCGAGACCGCGCTGCGGCGCGCCACGATCCTGCTGTACGACGAGCTGGTCCCCGCCGGGGACAGTCTTCCGTCCGTCACCCCCACCGACGCCCAGCTCCCGGGGCTGATGGCCGACTCGGCCAGCGCCTGGTGGGACCGCCGCGCCACCCCCGCGCGCGAGACCCGCGACGAGATCCTGGCCGCCGCGCTGGCCTCCGCCTACGACTCGCTGGTGGTGCGCTTCGGCGACCCCGCCAAGACGCCGTGGACGTGGGGGACGGTGGCCCCCGCGGCCCCCAATCACCTGCTGCGCCTCCCCGGCTTCGCTGCACCGCCGCGTCCCATCGATGGCGGGCGCGGCACCCTCAACCCCTCCGCCGGCCCCGGCGCGCGCCGCGCCAACTACGGCGCCTCCTGGCGCATGGTGGCCGAAATGGACGGGCAGCCGCGTATCCGCGCCGTGTACCCCGGCGGACAGAGCGGCAACCCCGGCTCCCCCCGCTACCTCGACCGCTTCGCCATGTGGGCCGACGGGCAGCTGGACAGTGTGCGCACCCCGCGCACGCCGCAGGAGCTCACCGCCGCGGACACCCGCGCGGTCCTCACCCTCAAGCGCTGACGGAGGCGCCATGACCGGATTGGCACGGGTGGGCGCCGCGCTGGCGCTGCAGGTGGCGGGGCAGCAGCTCCTGGGGCCCTGGGGCGCCGCCGCGGCCGGCCTCGCCATCGGGGTCCTCTCCCGCGAGGGGCGCGCCGGGCGGCTGGCCGCGTACAGCGGCGCCATGGCCACGGGGATCCTCCTGCTGGCGGCCATCGCGCGGGGGTACACCATCCCGCAGTTCGCCGAGCAGATGGCGGGGAACTTCGGCCTCCCCGCGGCGGCGATCTACGGCGCCACGCTGCTCCTCCCCGCGCTGCAGGGCGGATTGATGGCCGCCGGCGTGAGCCGGCTGCTGCGCGCCGGAGCGCCCGCCGCGGCCTGAGCGGGTCGGTTCCTCGCCCGGGATGCACCACGCCCCCGCGCCTCGGCGCGGGGGCGTGGGCGTTTCGGGGCGTCGCCTACTTCAGCGTCCCCTCCAGCTCCGCCCACACTCGGCGCACCGCCACCGGCGCCTGCTGATTGGTGAGGAACCACGTCCCCACCTCGCCCCACTGCGCCTCGGCCACGGCCTGCTCCACCGTGCGCCCCGCCGCCCGCAGGCGCTTCACTTCGGCGATCACCGCGGTGACCGCATTGCGGAAGGTCACCAGCTCCTCGCGCGACACCGCCGGGGTCTCGATGAAGCCGTGCCCCGGGATGAAGTGGCGCACGCCGGGGAGCGCCAGCGCGCGGTCGATGGTGGCCGCCCACTCGGAGGGGTACGCCGAGCGCATCGCGGGGAACACGCGGTTGAGGTAGGCCTCGCTCATGAACAGCAGCTGCGCGTCGGGGAGGTGCACCATGAGGTCGCCCCCGGTGTGCGCGCGCCCCAAGAAGCGCACGTGCACCTGGCGGCCGCCCACGTCGATCACCTCGTGGTCCCCCGCCATGGCGCGCGGCGGCACCACCACGCGCCGCCCGCCGGTGGCCGCCGCCGAGTCGCGCCGCAGCTGCGCCAGCGAGGTGGGGTGCACCACGTACTGCACGTCGGCGGGGAGGACGCTGTTGCCGGCGGTGTGGTCGCCGTGGTCGGAGCCCACCACGTACCAGCGGATGGGGAGCGGCGTGAGGGTGCGGATCCCGTCCACCATCTTCTGCGTGGCCTCGGGGCTCCCCTGGCCGTCGGCCACCAGCACCCCCTGCGAGCCGATGACCACCAGGCTCACCGTGGTAAAGCCCGGTTGGCGGATCTCCTCGTAGCCGTACACGCCGTCGGTCAGTTGCACCAAGCGGGGGAACGCCGACAGCGGCACGCCGCGCGCGGCGGGGTCGGCGGTGCGGGGCTGCCCCTGAGCGGGGGGCGGGACGGCGGGCTGGGCGCGCAGGAGCGCCGGGAGTGCGAGGGCGGCCATGGCCGCGAGGGCGGCGCGACGGCGCGGAGGCGTGGCGGGGAGGCGGAGGAGGGCGCGCATCCCCCGAAGTTGCGTCACGTTTCGGACACCGGCCAGCATCGCGGAGGGCGCGGGGCTCGCCAAGGGGCGGTCCCGCCCGCAACATAGGCACGACCGCGTCGTCCGTTCACTCCCTTCCCCCGCCTCCCATGCCCTCCACCGCGCTTGGCGAATTCCTCGGGACCCTGGTGCTCGTCCTCCTTGGCAACGGTGTGGTGGCCGGCGTGTCGCTGGAGCGTTCCAAGGCCAACGGGGCCGGGTGGATGGTGATCACCGCCGGGTGGGGCTTTGCGGTGCTGTGCGGCGTGCTGGTGGCGGTGGCGCTGGGGGCGCCCGGTGAGCTGAATCCCGCGGTAACGCTGGCCGTGCACCTGGGCGGAAAGTACGGCCCCACCGAGGTGCTGGCGCACATCACCATGCAGATGCTGGGGGCCATGGCCGGCGCCGCGCTGGTGTGGCTGCACTACCTGCCGCACTGGGAACTCACCAAGGACGCCGAGGCGATTCGCGGCTGCTTCTGCAACACGCCGGCGGTGCGGCGCACCGGCGCCAACCTGGTGGCGGAGGTCATCGGCACCGCGGTGCTGGTGCTGGTGGCCACCGCCATCGGCAGCAGCGGGGTGGCGGGGAGCACGCCGGCCACCAACCTGGGCCCCGCGCTGGTGGGGGCGCTGGTGTGGGGGATCGGCCTGTCGCTGGGCGGCCCCACGGGGTATGCCATCAACCCCGCGCGCGACCTCGGGCCGCGGGTGATGCACGCCCTGCTGCCGATTGCCGGCAAGGGGTCCAGCGACTGGGGGTACTGGTGGATCCCGGTGGTGGGGCCGCTGCTGGGGGGCGCGGTGGCGGCGGGGCTGTGGCGGGTGGTGGGGTAGGGGCAACGGCCGAGATGGGAGAGACATCAGGGGCGAGGTGGCGATACGCCAGGTCCGAGTTCGTTCCTTCGGCCTCGCCACTTGAGACCTCGTGTGCATCCCGGGCGACCTTCTGAAAACCCGCCCATTGCCAATGTAGTCACATGAGACTACATTATCCGCATGAAGACCATCGGCGTCCGCGAACTCAAGGCCCACCTCAGCCGCGTCCTGCGCGACGTCCGCGCCGGCGAAACCGTCCTGGTCACCGACCGGGGCCAGGTGGTGGCCGAGCTGCGTGCGCCGGACGGGGGGACGTTCGTGGAGTCGCGCACCGACCGGATCTTCGCGCGGCTGGCGTCGGCCGGGGCGGTGCGCGTGGCGGAGCGGGCCGCCCAGCCGTATCAGGCCAGTCCGGTGCACGCGTGCCGCGGGCTGGCGCAGCAGCTGCTGGATGAGGGGCGCGGCGACCGGCTCACCGATCCGCCCGGGCCGTGATCCTGTACGTCGAGTCCAGCGCCGTGCTGGCCTGGCTGCTCAATGAGCCCGATGCCTCGGCGGTCTTGCAGCAGCTGCGTGCCGCCGAGCGGGTGTGCACCTCGGTGCTCACGGGGGTGGAGTGTGCGCGGGCGCTCACGCGGGCCCGGCAGATGGGGCGTCTCACGCGGGTGGAGGAGTTGGCCGCCAGCCAGCTGCTGGCCACGGCGGAAGCCGGGTGGGACCTGTTCGCCATGACGGACACCGTGATGACGCGCGCCCGGGCGCCCCTCCCCAACGACCCCGTCCGCACGCTGGACGCCCTGCATGTGGCCACGGCGCTCGTGCTGCGGGAGCATGTGGGGGCGGTGACCATCCTGTCGCTCGACGATCGCATTCGCGGGAGCGCCGTTGCGCTGGATTTCGAGGTGGTGCCTCGCGAGGGGAACTACCGAGGTTGAATAGACATCAGGGGTGAGGTGGCGAGGTGCCAGGATCGAGCTCGTGCCCGGCACCTCGCCTCTTGAGACCTCGTGTCTATCCCACTCGCCCCTCCCCCCGCGCCTTCCGCCCCGCGCGATACCGCGCGCACCACCCTTCCCACCACCCCGCAAAGGTCCCCGCCGCAATCCTCGTCCGCGCCTCCGCCATCAGCGCCAGCAGCAGCGTGAGATTGTGCAGCGCCACCAGCCGCGGCCCCAGCGGCTCCTCGGTCACGAACAGGTGGCGCAGGTACGCGCGGTCGTACTGCGTGCAGGCGGGGCAGGGGCACCCCGCCACCAGCGGGCGCCGGTCGGTGCGGTGCGGGCCGCGCAGCACCTGCACCGTGCCGTCGGGGGTGAACGCCGTGCCGTGCCGCCCCATCCGCGTGGGCGCCACGCAGTCGAACAGGTCCATCCCGCGCGCCACCGCCTCCAGCAGGTCGTCGGGGAACCCCACCCCCATCAGGTAGCGCGGGCGGTCGCGCGGCAGGAGCGGGGCGCACGAGTCGAAGGTGGCGTACATCAGCGGCTTCGCCTCTCCCACGCTCAGCCCCCCCACGGCGACGCCCACCCAGTCCCCCGCCTGCAGGATGCCGGCAATGGATGCGCGCCGCAGGTCGTCGTAGGTCCCCCCCTGCACGATGGGGAACAATGCTTGCGGCGGTGGCGCGGGGTCGTCCAGCAGCGGCGGCGCCCCGTCGGCCACCACGAAGGGCGCGCCCTGCGGCAGCGGTGCGCGCCCTTCGTGCGTGATGCGGTCGAACGCCGTGCGGCACCGGTCCAGCCACCGCAGGCTCCGCTCCATCGCCGCGCGCGACGCCGCGTGGTCGGCGCCGCCGGCGATCAGCTCGTCCAGCTGCATGATCACGTCGGCGCCCAGGTTGCGCTCGATGGCCATCACCCGCTCGGGGGTGTAGTGATGGCGCGCGCCGTCCACCTTGCTGCGGAAGGTCACCCCCTCCTCGGTCACGTCGCGGTAGCGCGCCAGCGAGAACACCTGGTAGCCGCCCGAGTCGGTGAGCATGGGGCCGTCCCACCGCGCAAAGGCGTGCAGCCCCCCCAGCGCGCGCACCATGGCGTCGCCCGGGCGCAGCGCCAGGTGGTACGCGTTGGCCAGCACCATCCGCGCGCCGGCGGCCGCCAGCTCGGGCATGGCCAGCCCGCGCACCGACGCGTGCGTCCCCACCGGCATGAATGCCGGCGTGGCCACCGGACCGTGCGGCGTGGCGAAGGTGGCCGCGCGCGCCGCGCCCTCCTCCGCGTGGATGGCGAAGGCGAAGCCGTCGGCGGAGCCGTCGCTCACTGCGGCGCGGCGTCGGCGGGTGCCGATGGCGCCACCGGGCGGTGCACCCACCGCTCCACCGCCGCCGCCCCGCCGTGCCGCACCAGCCACGCCAGCGCCAGCGTGCGGGTGAGCCGCCCCGCCAGCAGCGCCAGCGTGAACGGCGCGAACGCCACCCCCGCCACCCCCGACGCGATGCTGGTGAGCTTGGTGGAGAGCGGGCTCATGGTGCTGGCGAAGATCGCCAGCACGCCGTAGCGCGACAGCGTGGCGCGGTATTGGTCCAGCGACGTCGGCGACAGCTCCAGCCACCCCGCCAGCGGCCCCTCCAGCAGCGCCAGCGCCTCGTGCCCCAGCAGGTACAGCGTCACGCTCCCCAGCAGCGTCCCCGCCGTGGCCACCAGTGCCAACCGGTACGCGTTGGCGGGGCGCGCCAGCGCCAGCGGCAGGAAGAAGAGGTCGGCCAGCCCGGGGAAGAAACACCCCTGTGCCACCCCCCAGCCAAACACCACGCTGTTGGCCCAGCCGTTGTCGGCCAAATGCTGCAGGCGGGCGTGGAGCCGTCCCAGGCGCGTGGGGGTGTGCGGGGCGCGGTGCATGCCTGCAAGATAAGGGATGCCTTCCCCCCTGCCCGCCGCGTCCCGGCGCACGGTTCCGCCCGCCGCGCTCCTCCTCCTGGCGGCGTGCGCCCCCGCCGCCGCCTCGCGGGAGGCGACGGGCACCCCCTCCCTCACCGCCTCGCCATGGCCCATCAGCCGCGCGGCGGTGGATTCGCTGGAGACGCAGCCACTGGCCCCCGGCGTGTGGCTGCACCGCTTCACGCGGCTGGCAGGGCCGTGGCGCGGCGCGCTGCTGGAGGTGGACCGCAGCGCCTGCGTCACCTTCCGCGCGGTGAAGGGCGCCCCCACCGCGGTGGGGCGCGCCACGACCAGTGCGCTGCTGGCCGGGCTCCCCGCCGCTGACCAGCCGCTGGCCGCGGTGAACGCGGACTTCTTCATCTCCACGCCGCCGGGCGTTCCCGTGGGGGCGATGGTGGCCGACGGCCGCCTGCTCAGCGGCCCGGTCAATCGCCCCATCCTCGCCTTCGCCGCTGACGGCACCCCGTCAATGGGGGTGTGGCAGGCCGCGGGGACGCTGGCGCTGCGCAGCGGCGTGGTGCCGCTGGTCACCTGGAACCGTCCCGCCCCGCGCCGGCTGGGGGTGGTGGACGCGGCGTGGGGGCAGCCGCTGGATTCGCTGGTGCGCCCCACCGCGCGGTGGCTCGTACCCCTGCAGCTGCCGGAGTCGGTCGGCGGTGCCCCGCGCGGGCGCTACCGGGTGGCGCCGCTGGCCGCCGCGGGCCCGTCGCAGGCGCGCGGGGACACGCTCCTGCTCACCGGCATCACCCCCGCCACGGCGTCGCTGCTGCGCGACGGCGACACGGTCGCGGTGCAGGTGGCGCTGGCGCCCACCATGCCCCGAGAGGCGGTGGGGGGGCAGCCGCTCCTCCTGCGCGACAGCGTCGTGGTGGCCGCCGTGGATTCGGCGGGGAACGCCGGTTTCCGCGACGTGAACCCGCGCACCGCCGTGGGGGTGGCCGCGGGGGGGCGCCGCGTGCTGCTGCTGGTGGTGGACGGGCGGCAGCCCGGGCACAGCGTCGGCATCGGCACGCGCCCGCTGGCCGAGCTGCTGCGGGCGCTGGGGGCGCGCGACGCGATCAACCTGGACGGCGGCGGGTCGTCGGCGCTGGTGGTGCGCGCGCGCGATGGCACCACGCGCGTGGTCAACAAGGTGTCCGACGCCACCGGGGAGCGCCCCGTGGCCAACGCCCTCGCCGTGCTGGGGAGCTGCGCCGCGAGCCGCTGACGCGCGCCCCCGCCGCTACAGCAGCGCCAGCTTCTCCGTGCCGATCACCGGGTTCCACGGCAGCAGCTCGTACTGCGCCAGCCCCTGCTGCGTGAACGGGTCGCCGTCGCGGATGCGGTCCAGCGCGGCCAGCGTCCCCTCGTCGGGGACGCGCAGCAGCAGCCCGCCGCCGGTGCGCGGGTCAAAGGGCCCCGAGGCCAGCAGCACCCCCTCAGCCTGCAGCGTGCGCAGGTAGGCGCGGTGGGCGTCCACCACGGGGGCGATCTCCTCGAAGGGACGGCGGTAGCGGATGATGGCGATGGCGTACATGCCCCTATCCAAACGCCGGCGGAGGCGGGCGTCAATGACGGCGAGGCGCCCTCATGCCGGCGCGACGGTGTCGTGCCAGGCCAGCCGGTCGATCGCGTGCCACGGCACCAGCTGCGTCCCGCCGCGCACCTGCCACTCGCTCCCCCCGTGGATCACCCGCGTGGCCACGGCGCGCCCCGGGGCGCGCTCCCGCACCCGCTGCGCCAGCCGCTCCACCCCGTGGGTGAAGTCGCCGGCAATGGTGGCCCCGGACTTCACCTCAACCAGCGTCACGCGGTCGGCGTCGGACCACACCAGGTCCACTTCCAGCCCGGACGGATCGCGATAGTGGTGCAGGTCGCCGCGCACGCCCTGGTGCGCCCCCCGCTTGAGCAGCTCCGCCGCCACCCAGCTCTCGAAGAGGGCCCCCCGCAGCGGATGCGTGCGCAGTTGCTCCGGCTCGCGGATCCCCAGCAGGTAGCACGCCACGCCGCTGTCCACGAGATGCAGCTTGGCCGTCTTCACGACCTGCTTGCGCGGTGTGGCGTGCCAGCCGGGGATGCGAAACAGCAGGTAGCTGGCCTCCAGCACGGACAGCCACGCCTTGGCCGTGTGGTGGGACACGCCCGCGTCGGCGCCCAGGCGTGACAGGTGCGTCTCGCCGGCCGTGCTCCCCGCGCACAGCCGCAGGAATGCCGTGAAGGTGCGCAGGTCCCCCACGTTGAGCAGCTGTCGCACGTCGCGCTGCACGTAGGTGGCCACGTAGTCCGCCAGCCATTGGTGCGCGGGGATGCCGCGGTCGAAGATCCGCGGGTACGCCCCCGTCCACAGCGTCTCGAAGAGGTCGCCGGGGGAGGAGGGAAACCGCTGCAGCTCCCCCCAGCTGGGGGGGTACAGCTCCAGCAGTCCCGTGCGCCCCGCCAGCGATTGCGCGACCGCCGCCGTCGGCCCCAGCTGCTGGGAGCCGGTCAGGATGAACCGCCCGGGGGCCGGGCGCTCGTCCACCTCCGCCTGCAGGTAGCTGAACAGGGCGGGGGCTCGCTGCACCTCGTCGATGACGGCGCCGGCGGGGAGCGACGCCAGGAACCCCCGCGGATCGGCCGTGGCGAACTCGCGCACGTCCAGCGGCTCCAGGGAGACGTAGGGGAGCGCGGGAAAGGTCGCGCGGCACAGCGTGGTCTTGCCGGATTGCCGAGGGCCGGTGACCGTGACCACCGGGTAGTACCGGGCGAGTTCGGCAAGCCGGGTGGCGGCATCCCGGGGGATCATGACCGGAATCTAGGCGGAGTGCAATAAATTGGCAATTCAACTTCCAAAATACTGCACGCATTGCCAACCCTCAGAAATGCAACAAGTTGTACAGCCATCCGCAGTGCCGTTCCTCCCCCGCCGCCATCCCCCATGGCCGTCCGCCGCCGCCTCCCCCTCGTGCTGGCGCTCCTCGCCCCCGCGCTCACCCCCGCCGCCGCCCAGCGCCCCACCACCCTGGCCGGCCGCTCCGCGGTGTACGCCCCGGGTGCCATGGCCGCCACCAGCCAGCCGCTGGCCACCACCACCGCCCTCGAGGTGATGCGCACCGGCGGCAACGCCGTGGACGCCGCCGTGGCGGCCGCCGCCGTGCTGGGGGTCACCGAGCCGCACATGACCGGCATCGGCGGCGACATGTTCGCCATCGTCTGGCTGGCCAGGGAGCGCCGCCTGGTGGCGCTCAACGCCGCCGGGCGCGCCGGCACGCGCATGCTGCGCGACACGCTCGCCGCGCGCGGCTTCCGCAGCGGCTCGCAGCAGGGGGCCATGAGCGTCACCGTCCCCGGCGCGCTGGCCGGGTGGGAGCTGCTGCTGCGCACGCACGGCCGCCGCACGCTGCGGCAGGTGCTGCAGCCCGCCATCCGCTACGCGCGGGACGGCTTCCCGGTGTCCCCCATCATCGCGGCGCAGTGGGCCAACGAGACCGCCTTCCTGCAGCGCGACAGCGCCGCCGCCGCCACCTACCTCCCCGGCGGGCGCGCCCCCAAGGCGGGGGAGTGGTTCGCGAACCGCGACCTGGCGCGCACGCTGCAGCTCATCGCCGACAGCGGCGCCCGCGTGTTCTACGGCGGGTCGCTGGGGCGTCGCCTCGTCGCGCACCTCGACCGGCGCGGCGGCTTCCTCACCCTCGACGACCTGCGCCGCAACGCCCCCACCTGGGTCACCCCGCTCTCCGTCCCCTTCCGCGGCTATCGCGTGTGGGAGCTCCCCCCCAGCAACCAGGGGATTGCCGCGCTGGAGATGCTGCGCCTCCTCGAGCCCTACGACCTGGCGGCCATGGGGCACAACAGCGCGCCGTACCTGCACCACCTGATCGAGGCCAAGAAGCTCGCCTACGCCGACCTCGACCGCTTCGTGGGGGACGCCGACCACCTGGATTTGCCCGCCGAGCGGATGCTGGACGACGCGTTCATCAGCGCACGGCGCGCGCTGATGAACCCCGCGCGCGCCATGGAGCGTGCCGACCCCGGGCCGCTGCGCACGCAAAGCGAGACGGTGTACCTCACCACGGCCGACGCCGAGGGGAACATGGTCTCGTTCATCAACTCCGTGTACGACTACTTCGGGTCGGGGCTCGTGGTGCCGGGCACCGGCTTCGCGCTCCACAACCGCGGCGCCGGCTTCACGCTGGCCCCCGGGCTCCCCAACACCGCCGCCCCCGGCAAGCGTCCGTTCCACACGCTCATCCCCGGCTTCGTGACCCGCACGGCCAACGGGCGCGAGGAGGCGTACATGGCCTTCGGGCTCATGGGGGGCGGCGTGCAGGCGCAGGGGCACGTGCAGTTCCTGCTCAACCACCTGGTGTTCGGCATGGACCTGCAGGCGGCCATCGACGCGCCGCGCTTCCGCCACACCGACGGCTACCGCGTGGCGCTGGAGGCGCCCATCGGCGACGGCGTGCGCGCCGCGCTGCAGGCCATGGGGCACGTGCTCATCGAGCAGCCGGCCGTCGCCTTTGGCGGCGCGCAGGCCATCGTGAAGCTCCCCCGGGGGTGGGGTGCCGGCAGCGACCCGCGCAAGGACGGGATGGCGGCAGGGTACTGAGGGTCCACCGCCTCAGTCACGCAGCGCCAGCATGGCCAGCCATTCGGCGTGCACCCCCAGCGCCACAGCCTCCCGTTCCAGCGCGGCCACATCGATGCTGTCCCCGAGCGCTCGCAGGATGGCGCGCACATCGCGCAGGTGTCGCTCGCTCGCGCCGGCCCGCCGGAATGCCAGTTTGTGGAGGATGACATGCTCCGGGGGGGCCATGGGCACCTCCAGCCCCATCACGCGGACGGTGCGGCGATGCGCCAAACCCCACCGGGCCAAGGGGTCCTCACCCGCGAGGTACACGTCCGTCCGCGCATCGGTGGCCAGGTGTAGCAGGTTGAAGTGGCCAAAGGCGGGGCGCCGAGCTTCCTCCTCCAACACCTCGACCGGAGGACAGTAGAACTCGTCCGCGGGAAAGCAGGTGGCCAGCCGGGCGGCCTCATGTGAGGGCAGGGCCACAACCAAGTCCAGGTCCTGGGTGAAGCGCGGCTCCCCATACGCGATGGCGGCCACCCCTCCCGCCACCATCCACTCCACTCCGGCCGCATGCAGCCGGGGGGCAAACACCGAAAGAACGTCAGTCGGCTGCAGCACGAATGATCGCCCGCGCCTCGGCGCGCACCTGCTCCTCAGCCAGCTCGGGGCGGCGCAGCCGCACCCCCGCGCACGTGAGCTCCCACGCCAGCCGCCCCATGTCGTCCGCCAGGCGCAGCTTCTCCTCCACAGACATGGCGCGATACCGCTGCGCTTGCCGCTCGGCGACGTCAGCGGTGACCCCGGCAGGGCGAAGGCGCTCGGTGAGAGAACTCATGCCGTGAAACTACCGGGGTGCAGGTAGGGACGTCAGGGCGCGCGCCCCCCCCCGCGCCCCTACCGCGGCAGCAGCGCCCGCACCCCCGCCAGCACCTCGCGCCACGCCGGCGCAAACGGCGCGATCACGTCGAAGTGCCCCGCCCCCGGCACCGTCACGGCATGCACCCCGCGGTCGCCGCGCTCCGCCGCCCGCCGCAGGTACGCCTCCCCCACCGGGCGCCAGCTGCGGTCCTCGGCGCCCATCACCACCTCGGTGGGCACCGCGATAGGCGCCAGCTGCATCAGCGACGCCTGCGCGTACCGCTCGGGGACCGCCGCGGGGCTCCCCCCCATGAGCCGGTCGATCACGTTGCCGCACACCCCCGCCGCGTGCAGCCCCTCCAGGTCGGGGGCGGGGGCCAGCGCCAGCACGCCGCGCACGGGGAGCGGATCGGCCGACGCCAGCACACTGCCCGCCGGGAGCTTGCCCCGCGCCGCCAGCCACAGCGCGAAGAAGCCCCCCGCCGAGTGCCCCGCAGCCACCACGCGCGACAGGTCCAGCGGGTGCGCGCGCGCCACCGCGCGCAGGTGGTCGGCGCCGCGCGCGATGTCCTGGAAGGTGCCGGGCCATCCGCCACCAGGGTTCCCCACGCGCCGGTACTCCAGGCTCCACACGGCGTACCCGGCGTCGGCCAGCGCCTGCTCCGCCGCCGCCGCGTGCGCGATGTCGTACTGCGACAGCCAGCAGCCGCCATGGAGGAACAGCACCACCGGGTGCGGCCCGGGGCCCGCGGGGAGCCGCAGCCGCCCGAACTGCTCGGGGGCGTCACCGTAGGCAATCGTGGCCGTGGGGGGCGCCACGCGCAACGCCGCGACCTGGTCGAAGGACACGGGGCCCGCGCCGTTCGCCGGCGCCTGCGCCTCGGCGGACCCGACCAGCACCATCGCCGCCCCGCCACCCGCCAGCAGGGCGCGCCGGATCCGGGCCGTCATCGCGCGCACCGCCTCACCCCACCCCGAACAACCGCACCGCGTCCGCCACCCCGTCGGCCAGCGCGTCGGCGTCCGCCTCGTCGCTGTACACGTAGAACGACGCGCGCGCCGTGGCCGGCACCTCCAGCCGCCGCATCAGCGGCTGCGCGCAGTGGTGCCCCGCGCGGATGCACACCCCGTGCTGGTCCAGGATCGTGGCCAGGTCGTGCGGGTGCACGCCGTCCACCGTGAAGCTCAGCACGCCGCTGCGCTCCGCCGCCGGCGGCCCGTAGATGGTCACCCCTGGCAGCGCCTGCAGCCGCGCCTCGGCGCGCGCCAGCAGTGCCACCTCGTGCGCGCGGATGGCCGGCACGCCAATGCCCTCCAGCACCCGCACCGCCGCCGCCAGCGCCACCGCGCCCGCCGCGTTGGGGGTGCCGGCCTCGAAGCGGTGCGGGAGCACGTTCCACGTGCTGTCCTCGTCCCCCACCACCTCGATCATGTCGCCGCCGTGGTGCCAGGGGGGCATCGCCTCCAGCACCGCGCGCCGCCCGGCCAGCACCCCCACGCCCATGGGGCCCAGCAGCTTGTGGCCGCTGCACGCATAGAAGTCGGCCCCCAGCGCGTCAAACGCCACCGGCAGGTGCGGCGCCCCCTGCGCGCCGTCCACCACCAGCAGCGCGTCGCTGCGCGCGCGCACCAGCGCCACCACCGCCTCCAGCGGCGTGACCGCCCCCACGGCGTTGGACACGTGCGTGACCGCCACCACCCTGGTGCGCGCCCCCAGCACCGCGGCCAGCGCGTCCAGGTCCACCTCCTGGCGCGCCGTGAGCGGCACGATGCGCAGCGTGGCGCCGGTGCGCCGCGCCAGCTGCTGCCAGGGGACGAAGTTCGCGTGGTGCTCCAGCGCGGTCACCACCACCTCGTCGCCGGCGCGCACGTGCGCCTCCCCCCAGCTGCGCGCCACCAGGTTGAGCGCCTCGGTGGTGCCGCGGGTGAACAGGCAGCACGCCGGGTCCCCCACGCCCAGGAAGCGGGCCACGGCCGCGCGGGCGTCGTGCAGCGCGTCGGTGGCCGCCACCGACAGCGCGTAGGCGCCGCGGTGCGGGTTGGCGTTGGCGGTGGAGTAGAAGGCGCGCTCCGCGTCCAGCACCGCCAGCGGCTTCTGCGTGGTGGCGGCGGAATCCAGGTAATGCAGCCCCGGGTGCGCCGCCAGCAGCGGCACCTGGTCGCGCGGGAGGAGCGCCCCGCCGGCGGTAGTGGCGGTCACGCCGCCGGCTCCACCGGCGCGCGGCGCGCCCCCAGGTACACCGCGCCGTCCGCGATCACCACCGACCAGGTGCCGATGGCATCGGTGGCCGGGCCGGCCAGGCACGCCCCGGTGCGCGCATCAAAGCGCGCGCCGTGCCATGGGCACTCCAGCACGCACGGCGCCACCACGTCCCCCCCCGACAGCGGGAAGTCGCGGTGCGGACACCGGTCCTCCACCGCGTGCACCGCGTCGCCGTCGCGCACCAGGCACACCGGCGTGCCGTCCGGCAGCGTCACCGCCAGCGGAAACCCCTCGGCCACCTCCGCCAGCCGCGCCACGACCACCCCCGCCTCCGAGTGGGCGCTCATTCGGTGGTCGCGCTCCCGTGCGCCGCCCCGCCGGGCGTGTCGTCGGCGGCCAGCGCGGCGCGCAGCGCATGCCAGGGCAGCGACGCGCACTTGACCCGCGCCGGGAAGCGCGACACCCCCGAGAACACCACCAGCTGTCCCAGGTCGCGCGTCCCCTCCGCGCCCCCCTGCCCGGTGACCAGCGCGTGGAAGCGCCGGAACAGCGCCTCCGCCTCGGCCACCGACTTCCCCTTCACCGCCGCCGTCATCAGCGACGCCGACGCCTTGGAGATGGCGCAGCCGTGCCCCGTGAAGCGCACGTCGGCGATCACCTCGTCCGCCACGCGCAGCGCCACGTGCACCTCGTCGCCGCACAGCGGGTTGCGCCCGTCGGCGGTGCGCGTGGCCCCCTCCAGCGCCCCGAAATTCCGCGGGGCGCGGTTGTGGTCCAGGATCACCGACTGGTACAGCTCCTGCAGGTCGGTCATCGGTCGGTTCCCCGGGGCACGGCGCGGGCGCTCAGTCCGTGTAGCGGGCCAGCGTGAGCCGCTCCAGCCCCTCCACCACCGCCGGCTGCTCGATGGTCTCCAGCACGTCGGCGGCGAAGGCGTACACCAGCAGTTGCCGCGCCAGCTCGGCCCCCACGCCGCGGCTCTTCAGGTAGAACAGCGCCGTGTCGTCGATGCGCCCCACGGTGGCGCCGTGGGTGCACTTCACGTCGTCGGCGAAGATCTCCAGCTGCGGCTTGGTGTCCACCTGCGCCTCGGGGGAGAGGAGCAGGGTGTGGTTGGTCTGCTTGCCGTCGGTCTGCTGCGCCTCGGGGTGCACGTACACCTTGCCGTTGAACACGCCGTGGGCGCGCCCGTCGATGAGCCCCTTGTACGCCTCGCGGCTGAAGCACCCGGGCGCCAGGTGCTCCACGCGCGTCTGGTGGTCGCCGTGCTGCTCCCCGTCCAGCAGGTACAGCCCGTTGATGGTGCACCCCGCGCCCTCACCCCCCAGCACCGTGTACACGTTGCTGCGCGAGAGGCGACCGCCCGACTGGTACGTGAACACCGTCAGCGCACTGTCGCGCCCCTGGCGGGCCTCCACCGTCCCCACGTGCCACGCCGCGCGCGCCTCGCGCTGCACGCGCAGCAGCTGCAGCGCCGCGCCGTCCTCCACCACCGCCTCCACCACCGCCGTGGCGAACGACGGCGCCTCGGCCAGCGCCACGTGGCTCTCCACCACCGTGGCGCGCGCGTGCCGCTCCACCACCAGCAGGTGCCGCACGTGCCGCATGGTGCCGGCGGCCGCGGCGTCGCTCACGTGCAGCAGGTGCACCGGCGCCTCGGCCACCATCTCCTTGGCCACGTGCACCACCA
>JAGWYS010000067.1 GCA_018969225.1 Gemmatimonadota bacterium
GTCGCCCCGCGGGAGGCCCCCGGCGCCGGGGGCGGTTATCTTTGGGGGATGTCCGACACCCCCTCCGCCCCCGTCCCGGCGCCGTACGACCCGGCCACCCTCGAGCCCCGCATCCAGCGCCAGTGGGCCGAGCAGGGCACCAACCAGGCGCGGCTGGACGATCCCGCCCGGAAGTTCTACGCGCTGATGATGTTCCCCTACCCCTCGGCGGAGGGGCTGCACGTGGGGAACCTGTTCGCGTTCACCGGCAGCGACATCTCGGCGCGCTACCACCGGCTGCTGGGGTACGACGTGTTCCAGCCGCTGGGGTACGACGCGTTCGGCATCCACTCGGAGAACTACGCGCTGAAGGTGGGGGCGCACCCGATGGAGCTGACGCCCCGCAACGTGGCCAACTTCCAGCGGCAGCTGGAGCGCGCCGGGCTGATGGTGGACTGGCGGCAAAAGGTGGACACGTCGCGCCCCGACTACTACCGGTGGACGCAGTGGGTGTTCCTGCGGCTGCTGGAGCGCGGGCTGGCGTACAAGAAGCAGGCGGCGGTGAACTGGTGCCCGTCGTGCAAGACGGTGCTGGCCAACGAGCAGGTGGAGGACGGCGCTTGCGAGCGGTGCGGGGCCGCGGTGGCGCAGCGCGAGCTGGAGCAGTGGTTCTTCCGCATCTCGGCCTACGCGGAGCGGCTGCTGGCCAACCTCGACTGGCTGGACTGGTCGGCCATCACCAAGCAGGCGCAGCGCAACTGGATCGGGCGGTCGGAGGGGGCGCAGCTGGAGTTCGCGGTGGCGGGACACGACGCGCGGGTGACGGTGTTCACCACGCGCCCCGACACGATCTTCGGCGCCACGTACCTGGTGCTGGCCCCGGAGCACCCGCTGGTGGGGGCGATCACCACCGCCGCGCAGCGGGCGGCGGTGGAGGCGTACCAGGCGCGGACGCGGCAGCAGGACCTGGTGACGCGCAAGACCACGCGGGAGAAGACGGGGGCGTTCACGGGCGCCTACGCGACCAACCCGGCCACCGGGGCGCCCATCCCGGTGTGGATCGCCGACTACGTGCTGATGGAGTACGGGACGGGGGCGATCATGGCGGTGCCCGGGCACGACGCGCGCGACTTCGACTTCGCGCAGGCGTTCGGGCTGCCGGTGGCGCGGGTGGTGGCGGCGCCCGGGGAGGCGCCGGACGCGCCGCTGGCCGAGGCGTTCGAGGACGACGCCGGCGGGCGACTGGTGAACTCGGGGCCGTTCGACGGGCTGCCGGTGGCGGAGGCCAAGGGCGCCGTGACGGCGTGGCTGGCGGAGCGGGGCGCCGGGCGCGCGGTGGTGAACTACCGGCTGCACGACTGGTGCATCTCGCGGCAGCGGTACTGGGGCCCGCCCATCCCGGTGGTGTACTGCGACGGCTGCGGCACGGTGCCGGTGCCCGAGGCGCAGCTGCCGGTGGCATTGCCCTTCCTGGCCGACTTCAAGCCCGACGACTCGGGGGTCTCGCCACTGGCGCGCGACGCCGCGTGGTTCCGGGTGCCGTGCCCGCGCTGCGGCGCCGAGGCCCGGCGCGAGACCGATGTGTCGGACACCTTCCTGGACAGCGCATGGTACTTCCTGCGCTACCCCAGCGCGACCGACGCCGGCGCCCCCTTCGACGGGGCGCGCACGCGCGCGTGGCTGCCGGTGGACTCGTACATCGGCGGCAACGAGCACGCGGTGCTGCACCTGCTGTACTCGCGCTTCATCACGATGGTGCTGCACGACATGGGGCACCTGGCCTTCGAGGAGCCGTTCACCCGCTTCCGCGCCCACGGGATGATCATCCGCGAGGGGGCGAAGATGTCGAAGTCGAAGGGGAACGTGATCAACCCCGACCAGTACATGGACCAGTGGGGGGTGGACGCGTTCCGCATGTACCTGATGTTCCTGGGGCCGTACGAGGAGGGGGGGGACTTCCGCGACCAGGGGATCAGCGGGGTGCGGCGGTTCCTGGACCGCGTGTGGGCGTCGGTGCGCGACGCGACGGCCGAGGGGGCGGCGGACCCGGCGGTGGCGCGCAAGCTGCACCGCACGATCAAGAAGGTGGGGGAGGACACGGCGACGCTGGGCTACAACACGGCGATCGCGGCGATGATGGAGTACGTGAACGTGCTGCGCCGCGGGGAACGGGCGCCGCACCGACACGAAGTGCGGCCGCTGGTGCAGCTGGTGGCGCCGTACGCCCCGCACCTGGCGGAGGGGTGCTGGGCGCTGCTGGGGGAGACGGGGTCGGTGTTCGACGCGGGGTGGCCCGCCTTCGACCCGGCGCAGCTGGTGGACGACGAGGTGGAGCTGGTGGTGCAGGTGAACGGCAAGGTGCGCGGGAAGCTGCGCGTGCCGGCCGGGGTGGCCGAGGGGGAGGCACTGGCGCTGGCGCTGGCGGACCCCGGGGTGGCGCGCTTCGTGGACGGCGCGCCGAAGAAGGTCATCTTCGTCCCGCGGCGGCTGCTCAACCTGGTGGTGTGAGGGGGGGCTGACGGGGCCGCGAGGGGCAACGGAACCCCCCGGCGGCGCGTAGCCTTGGGTGTATGGGGCGCCTTCGTGGCGCACCCTTGTCGGGCGCCCGTGCGCGGGCGCCCCCACCCGGTCGCCCCGCGCATGCCCGCTCCCGTCCCGATCTCCTGCCGCGCCGACTGGCGCGGCACCCGTTCGCTCCCGGCCGCCCCCCGCCGCGCGCTCGCCCTGCTGTCGGCGCTGGCGCTCCCGGCGGCGGGGTGCAAGGAGCCGCCGCGCCCGCCGCGTCCCGCCACCGTGGTGGCGGTGCAGCCCGCCGTCCGTGGGCGCCTCCCCTACGTGGTCCAGGCCAACGGCGAGGTGGAGGCGGGACGCACGGTGGCGGTCCAGTCGCTGGTGTCGGGGATGCTCACCGAGGTGCGCTTCACCGAGGGGGACGAGGTGCGGGCGGGGCAGGTGCTCTTCCAGGTGGACCCGCGCCCCTTCATGGCCGCGCTGGACCGGGCGCGGGGGACGCTTGCCCGTGATGAGGCGGTGCTGGCCCGGGCGCGGGCCGACTCGGCGCGGTTCGCCCAGCTGGCGCGCGACGGCTACGTGACGCGGCAGCAGCTGGACCAGGCCGCCGCCGATGCCGGCGCGGCGGCGGCCACGGTCTCGGCCGACCGCGCCGCGGTGCAGGCGGCGCAGATCGACCTGGAGAACGCCACCATCGAGGCCCCGATCGGGGGGCGCACGGGGCAGCTGGCGCTCAAGGCGGGGAACCTGGTGCGGGCGCAGGCGGAGCCGCCGCTGGTGACCATCAACGAGATCCAGCCGGTGTTCGTGCGCTTCAGCGTGCCCGAGCGCGACTTCGCGGAGATGCGCGCGCGCGCCGGGCTCGACCGCCCGCTCCGGGTGATGGTGCGCCCCGACGCGGGGGACACGGCGCAGCGGGTCCCGGGGTCGCTGACGTTCATCAACAACGTGGTGGACAAGGCCACCGGGTCGGTGCTGCTGAAGGCGCGGGTGGCGAACGCGTCGCGGGCGCTGTGGCCCGGGCAGTTCGTGACGGTGGCGATGGAACTGGCGGTGGACACCGGGGCGGTGACGGTGCCGGCGGAGGCGGTGGTGACCTCGGCCAGCGGGACGGCGGTGTTCGTGCTGGACGGCGACCGGGCGCGCCGGGTGCCGGTGACGGTGGGGCGCCAGGTGGGCGGGGTGCTGCAGATCGCCGACGGGCTCGTGGGCGGGGAGCCGGTACTCGTCGAGGGGCAGAGCCGCCTGGCCGACGGCGCGAAGGTGGAGCTGCGCGGCGCCGGCGGCGGGGGGCGGGGCGGCGGGGCCGGGCGCGGGGGGCGCGGCGGTGGCAACGGCGGGGGCAACGGCGGGGGCACCGGCGCGGGCACCCGTGGCGGCGGCCGGCCGGGCGCCGGGGGGGCGGGCCGATGAACCTCAGCGGGCCGTGGATCCGCCGCCCGGTCATGACCACGCTGGTCATGGCGGGGCTGCTGGTGTTCGGGATCGTCGCGTACCGGGCGCTCCCGGTGAGCGACCTCCCCACCATCGACTACCCCACCATCACTGTCAGCGCGTCGCTCCCCGGCGCCAGCCCCGAGGTGATGGCCACCTCGGTGGCCACGCCGCTGGAGCAGCAGTTCGCCACCATCGCCGGCATCGACAACCTCACGTCGAGCAGCGCGCAGGGGAGCACCAACGTCACCCTGCAGTTCGCGCTCGAGCGGGACATCGACAAGGCGGCGGCCGACGTGCAGTCGGCCATCTCCAAGACGCTGCGCCAGCTGCCGCAGGGGATCCAGCCCCCCTCGTACAACAAGGCCAATGCGGCGGACACGCCGATGGCCATGTACAGCTTCAGCACGGACCAGATGAGCCGGACCGAGCTGAACGAGTACGTGGAGACTTTCGTGGGGCAGCGCCTCTCCACCGTGTCGGGGGTGGCGCAGGTGCAGGTGTACGGCTCGGCGAAGTACGCGGTGCGGGTGCAGCTGGACCCCGGGGCGCTGGCGGCGCGCGGCATCGGCATCGACGAGGTGCAGCAGGCCATCCAGGCGGGGAACTCCAACCTCCCCGGCGGCGTGCTGATGGGCCCCAACCAGTCGTTCACCATCCAGGCCAGCGGCCAGCTCCGCACCGCGGCGCAGTACCGCGCGCTGGTGGTGGCGTACCGCAACGGCGCGCCGGTGCGGCTGGGCGACCTGGGGAGCGTGCTGGACGACCTCCAGAACCAGCGCGGCTTCAGCGAGCTCAACGGGCGCGGGAGCATCACGCTGGCGATCATCCGCCAGCCCGGGGAGAACACCGTCAAGGTCTCCGAGGGGGTGAAGGCGGCGCTCGAGCGCCTCCGCCCGCTCCTCCCCGCCGGCATCCGGGTGGAGAAGATCTACGACAAGGCCGACTCCATCGAGGAGTCGGTGACCGACGTGAAGTTCACCATGCTGCTCACGCTGTGCCTCGTGGTGCTGGTGATCTTCCTGTTCCTGCGCAACGCGCGCGCCACCATCATCCCGTCGCTGGCGCTCCCCTTCTCGCTGGTGGGGACGTGCACCGTGATGTGGGTGCTGGGGTACAGCCTGGACAACCTCTCGCTCATGGCGCTCACGCTGGCGGTGGGGTTCGTGGTGGACGACGCCATCGTGATGCTGGAGAACATCGTCCGCCACCTGGAGATGGGGAAGCGGCCGCTGCAGGCGGCGCTGGACGGCTCGCGCGAGGTCAGCTTCACCATCCTGTCGATGACGCTCTCGCTGGTGGCGGTGTTCATCCCGCTGCTGTTCATGCCGGGGCTGGTGGGCCGGCTGTTCCGCGAGTTCGCGGTCACCATCGGCGTGGCCATCCTGGTCTCCGGCTTCGTGTCGCTGACGCTCACCCCCATGCTGTGCGCGCGCTTCCTGCGCGGCGGCGAGGGGCATGCGCCGCCGGAGGGGCGGTGGCGCTCGGTGGAGCGGCTGTACGAGGCCAGTGAGCGCGGCTACCTGCGGTCGCTGGGGTGGGTGATGCGCCACCGCGGGCTCACACTGCTCTTCTCGGCGGCCACGCTCGCGCTCACGGTGGTGCTGTTCCGCGCCATCCCCAAGGGGTTCATCCCCCCCGAGGACACCGGGCGCCTCTCCGGGTCGGTGGAGGGGCCCGAGGGGATCGGCTTCGACGCCATGGTGGCCAAGATGCGGCAGGTGGCCGAGCTGGTGCGGCAGGACACGAGCGTGGCGTTCGTGCTGGCGTCGGTGGGGGGCGGCGGCGGGATGTACGGCGGGAGCAACACCGGGCGCCTGCAGCTCACCCTCAAGCCCCGCGGCGAGCGCCCGCCGGTGGACGACGTGATGCGCACCCTCAACCGCGTGGCGCGGCAGGTGCCCGGGGTGCAGGTGTTCTTCCGCAACTCGCCGCCCATCCAGATCGGCGGGCGGCGCGGCAACAGCGCCTACCAGGTGTCGCTGCAGGGGAGCGAAATCGCGGAGCTGTACACCGCCGGGCGGGCGCTGGAGCAGCGCCTGCGCGACCTGCCGGAGATCGACGGCATCTCCAGCGACCTGCAGGTGGGGAACCCGCAGGTGGGGGTGGAGATCGACCGCGAGCGCGCCAGCTCGCTGGGGGTGACGGCGGCGCAGATCGAGCAGGCGCTCTACAGCTCCTACGGCGGGCGCCAGGTCTCCACCATCTACACGCAGACCAACCAGTACTGGGTCATCCTGGAGCTCCGGCCGGAGTTCCAGCGCGACCCCACGGTGCTGGGGTCGCTGTACGTCCGCGGGGCCGGCGGGGCGCTGGTCCCGCTGGGCGCCGTGGCCCGCTTCACCAAGGGGGTGGGGCCGCAGTCCATCCAGCACAACGGGCAGCTCCCCGCCGTCACCATCTCCTTCAACCTGCGCCCGGGGGTGGCGCTGGGGTCGGCGGTGGAGGCGGTGCAGCGCGAGGCCCGCGCCACCCTCCCCGACGGGGTCAGCAGCGCCCTCTCCGGCGACACGCAGGCGTTCGCCCAGGCGCAATCGGGGCTGCTGGCGCTCCTGTTCGTGGCGGTCTTCGTGATCTACGTGGTGCTGGGGGTCCTGTACGAGAGCTTCGTCCACCCGCTCACCATCCTCTCGGGGCTCCCCTTCGCCGCCGTGGGGGCGCTGCTCACCCTGCTGCTCTTCGGCAAGGACCTCAGCGTGTACGCCTACGTGGGGGTCATCATGCTGATCGGGCTGGTGAAGAAGAACGCCATCATGATGATCGACTTCGCCATCGAGGCGGAGCGGGAGCACGGGACGCCGGCCGCCGAGGCCATCGTGGAGGCGGCGCGGGTGCGCTTCCGCCCCATCATGATGACCACCATGGCGGCGCTCATGGGGACGCTCCCCATCGCGCTCGCGGTGGGGGCGGGGGCGGAGTCGCGCCAGCCGCTGGGGCTCGCCGTGGTGGGGGGGCTCGCCTTCTCGCAGCTCATCACGCTGTACGTCACGCCGGTGTTCTACACGGCGCTCGACGGCCTGCGCCGCCGCGCGTGGCGGCGCAGGCCGTCAGAACTCCACCTGCGTCCCCAGTTCCACCACGCGGTTGGGGGGGAGCCCGAAGAAGTCCGTGGCTGAGCGCGCGTTGCGCGCCATGAAGGCGAACAGCACCTTGCGCCACCGCGGCAGCGGCCGCCGCTCGCCGCTCTTCACCGTGGGGATCAGCCGCTCGCGCCCCAGGAAGTAGGTGGTCTTCATCGGCGGGCAGGGCACCCCCAGCTCGGACACCCGCGCCATCACCGCCGGCACGCTGGGCGTCTGCATGAAGCCGTAGCTGGCCACCGCCCGCCACACCCCCGCGCCCAGCTCCTGCACCGTCACCCGCTCCGCCGCCGGCACCTCGGGGACGTCGGCGGTCTTCACCGACAGCAGCACCACCCGCTCGTGCAGCACCTGGTTGTGCTTGAGGTGGTGCAGCAGCACCGGCGGCACCCCCGCCTCGCTCCCCGTCATGAACACCGCCGTGCCGGGGACGCGGTGCACCTTCTTGTGCCCCAGCTCGCGCACGAAGTGCTCCGCATCCAGCCCGTTCCCCATCCGCTTGAGCAGCAGCGCGCGCCCCCGCTTCCACGTGGCCATCGCGGTGAACAGCGCCATCCCCAGCAGCAGCGGCACCCAGCCGCCGTGCGCCACCTTCACCACGTTGGCGCTGAAGAAGAGCAGGTCCACCACCACGAACACGCCGCACAGCGCCGCCGCCTGCCACAGCGCCCACTGGAACCGCTGCCGCACCACCTGGAAGAAGAGCATCGAGGTGATGAGCATGGTCCCGGTGACCGCGATGCCGTAGGCCGCCCCCAGCCGCGAGGTGTCCTGGAATGCCAGCACGATGATGAGGCACCCCACGGCGATCAGCCAGTTCACCTCGGGGATGTAGATCTGCCCCTCCTCGCGCTGCGACGTGTGCCGGATCTCGAGCCGCGGGATGTACCCCAGCGCGATCCCCTGCCGCGTCACCGAGTACGCCCCCGAGATCATCGCCTGCGACGCCACGACCGCCGCCAGCGTGGCCAGCACCAGCAGGGGGATGAGCAGCGCCTCCGGGGCAAGCAGGAAGAACGGGTTCTCCGCTGCCTCGGGACGGCGCACCAGCAGCGCCCCCTGCCCGAAGTAGTTGAGCAGCAGCGCGGGGAACACCAGCCCCAGCCACGCCAGCCGGATGGGGCGCTTCCCGAAGTGGCCCATGTCGGCGTACAGCGCCTCCCCGCCGGTGATCACCAGCACCACCGACCCCAGCACCAGGAACGCCAGCATCCCGTGCGCCCCCACGAATCGCGCGGCGTGCAGCGGGTTCACCGCCCCCAGGATCCACGGCGAGTGCAGCACCTCGCGCACCCCCAGCGCGCCGATGGCCAGGAACCACACCAGCATGATGGGGCCGAACGCCTTCCCCATGAGGTCGGTGCCGAAGCGCTGCACCGAGAAGAGCGACCCCAGGATCACGATGGTGAGCGGCACCACGAAGTGCGACAGCGCCGGGGTGGCCACCTCGATCCCCTCCAGCGCCCCCAGCACGCTCATGGCCGGGGTGATGATGCCGTCGCCGTACAGCAGCGCGGTGCCGAATAGCGCCAGCAGGATGAGGGTGACCTGCCGCCGCTTGAGCGGGGTGCCATCCCGGGGAACGATGAGGGCGAGGAGGGCGAAGGTGCCCCCCTCGCCCCGGTTGTCGGCGCGCAGGATGTAGCTGACGTACTTGACGGTGACCACCAGCGTGAGCGCCCACACGATCAGCGACAATATCCCGAAGACGTTGTCGCGGGTGGGCTCGAGCCCGTAGATGGGGCTGAAGCACTCCTTGATGGAGTACAGCGGGCTGGTGCCGATGTCCCCGTACACCACCCCGAGGGCGGTGAGGGTGAGGATGGCAAGGCGCCCCCCGGTGGCCGGCGCGTGGTGGCCGTGGTGGGGGGTGGCGGCGGTAGATGGAGGTTCGGTAGGCATGACCGGGGGAGAATCTAGTCCCCGGCTGTCGCAAAAGGGGAGCGGGGGGTGCCGTCGCGCGTCCCGCAGCGCGTACCCCTACCCGTCCCCCTACTCGTACCGCAGCGCTGTGATGGGGTCCAGCCGCGCCGCCCGCCGCGCCGGCCACACCCCGAACAGCACCCCCACCCCCGCCGAGAAGGCGAACGCCAGGAGCACCGACTGGGAGCTGATGGCGGTGTTCCACTGGAACAGCCGGCTGAGGAGGAGCGCCCCCCCGCTTCCCACCGCAATCCCCACGGCGCCCCCCAGCAGGCACAGCACCACCGCCTCGATCAGGAACTGCAGCAGGATGTTCCGCCGCGTGGCCCCCAGCGCCTTCCGCACCCCGATCTCCCGGGTGCGCTCGGTCACCGACACCAGCATGATGTTCATGATCCCGATCCCCCCCACCAGGAGCGACACGGCGGCGATCCCCGCCAGCAGCGAGCCGAACACCTTGCTGGTCTCGGCGAAGGTGGTGAGGAAGTCGGCCTGATTGCGGATGGTGAAGTCGTCCTCGCGCTCGCGCGGGAGGCGGTGCGCGCGCCGCAGGATCTTCTCGATCTCGGCCATGGCCTCCGGGATCTCCGCCTCGGAGCGCGCCAGCACCGAGATGGAGCGGACGCGGTCGGTCCCCAGCACGCGGAAGCGCGCGGTGCCGAGGGGGATGAGCACCTGGTCGTCCGGATTCTGGAACGGCGACGCCTGCCCCTTGGAGCGGAGCACGCCGATGACGGTGAACTGGAGCCCGCGGATGCGGATGGCCTCCCCCACGATCGCCTCGGGGGCGTCGAGCCCGAGGTTGTCGAGGACGGCGGGGCCGAGGACGGCCACCCGCTGCTTGGCCGCGTCCTCCTGCGCGGTGAACATGCGCCCAGCGGCCAGCTCGTACTTGCGGACGTCGAGAAAGTTGGCGGTGGTCCCCACCACCTGCGTGCTGGTGTTGCGCGCCTGGAACTGCAGCTGCAGCGGCCGCGACATCTCGGGCTGGACGGCGGCCAGCAGGGCGGCCTGCTCGTCGAGGGCCGCCGCGTCGTCCATGGTGAGGCGGGCGCGGTCGGCCTCGGCCGCCACGCCCCCCACGCCGCGCAGCTGCCCCGGGGTGACGGTGAGGAGGGTGGTCCCCAGCGCGGTGATGCGGTCCTTGATGGCCACCTGCGCGCCGCGCCCGATGCCGTCCATGGCAATGACCGCGCCCACGCCGATGACGATCCCCAGCATGGTGAGCACCGAGCGGAGCGTGTTGGCGCGCAGGGCGCCCAGCGCCACCCGGACCACCTCGCCCCACAGCATCGTCAGCGGCCTCCGGGGCGCCCACCGCCCCCGCCCGTGCCGCCCCCCCCACTGCCCGGGGCGCTGGACACTCCCGGCACGCCGCCGCCGCCGGTCATGGTGCGGAAGCGCTCGTTCTGCTGGGCGCGGCGGGCCTGCAGCGCGGCCACGTTCAGCAACGCCACCGTGTCCCCTTCCGCGAGCCCCGCCAGCACCTCGGCGTCGTCGTAGTTCGTGGCGCCCAGGCGGACCAGGCGCGGGGCATAGCGGCCCGCTTCGCGCACGAACACCACGGCGGCGCGGGGACGCACGGCGGACGGGGGCGATGTGGCGGCGCTGCCAGACGTGCGCGCCCCCGCGGCGCCCGCCCGCTGCGCCCGCACGGTGCCCGCCTGCGGCGCCCGCACAGCGGCCGCCTGCTGCGCCCGCACGGCGGCGACCACGGTGTCGGCGTTGAGCCCCAGCAGCGCGGCGGCGGTGGCGGCCTCGCGCACCGTGCGCACGGCGTCGTTGCTCACCGCCAGCACGTCGGGGCGCCGCTCCACCAGCACCGACACCTCCCCGTTCATTCCCGGCTTGAGCAGCCCCTCGCGGTTCTGCAGCGACACGATCACGGGGAACATGGTGACGCTCTGCTGCACCACCGCCTGCGGCTCCACCTTTTCCACCAGCCCGTCGAAGGGGCGGTCGGGGTAGGCGTCCACGGTGACGCGCGCCGGCTGCCCCGCGCGGATGCTGCCGATGTCGGTCTCGTTGACCAGCGCGCGCATGCGCACCTTGGAGAGGTCGGCCATGCGCAGCAGGGTGGTGCCCCCGGTGACCGACCCGGTGGCGGAGGCGATGACCTGCCCCAGCGAGACGGGCTTCTCGATGACGGTGCCGTCCACCGGGGCCACGACGGTGGCGTCCTCGAGCCGCTGCTTGGCGAGGTCCACGTTGGTGGTGGCGCGCACGACCTGCCCCTGCGCCTGGGTGAGCGCCAGCTGGGCCGCCTCGTACTCCTGCGTGGTGATGATGCGGGTGGCGTACAGGCCGTCGGTGCGCTGCTTCTGCGCCTGGGCGACGTCCAGCGCGGCCTGCGCGCTGCGCAGGTCGGCGGCGGCCTGCTCGTACTGGTTCTTCACGTCGCGCGTGTCCACCTGCACGAGGAGGTCGCCGGCCCGCACCTGCGAGCCGGTCTCCACGGGCATGCGCACGATTTGCCCCGACGCCTTGGACTTCACCTCGATGACGTTGATGGGCTCCACGACGCCGGTGGCCTGGGCATCCACCGTGATGGGGCGCCGCCCGACGGTGGCCGTGGTGATGGCGGGGGGCGGGGTGGCGCCCCGACCGCACGCGCCTCCCCACAGGGCCAGGGTGGCGAGCGCGGCGGTCAGCGGCGCGCGGCGAAGCCGGCGGCCGCCGTGGCGGCCGAAGCAGGGACCGGGGCGGCGCCCGATCCCCGGGCGCATCAGAGCTCCCGGCCCACGAGCGCGGAGAGCTGCGCCCTGGCGATCCGCCCGTCCAGGCGGGCCTGGATGAGCGCCTGCCGCGCCTGGTTGAGCTGCGCCTGCGAGGTGAGCAGGTCCAGCAGCGTGGACACGCCCAGCGCGTAGCGCTGCTGCTGCACGCGGAGGTCTTCCTCGGCGGCGGCGATGGTGGCCTGCTGCACGCGCGAGCGGGCCTGCGCCCCCTGCAGCGCGCGGAGCTGCGCCACCAGCTGCTGGCGCGCCGCGAGGCGCGCGTCGCGCAGCTGCGCCTCGGCGGTGCGCAGCGCCACGTCCACCTGCACCGCCTGCTGCTCCCGCTGGAACCCGTTGAACAGCGGGTAGCTGAAGTTGAACGTCATGTTCTGGCGGTTGGGGTTGTTCCCCCCGATGAGCCAGAGGTCGCCGCCGGTGAAGCGCCGGCTTCCCTGCGTGTACGAGTAGTTGTAGTTGACGGTGAGCGTGGGGAGGAACTGCGAGCGCTGGGCGCGCCGGCCGGCGGCGGTGGCGGCAACGGCGGCCTCGGCGAGCTGCACGGCGGGGCCCTTGGGGAGCATGGCCTCCAGCTCCGCCTCCCCGGGGACGGGGGCATCGATGGCGTCGGCGGTGTCGGCGGCGGCGGGGGCCACCGGCGTGGGGGAGCCCACCACGCGGGCCAGGGCGGCCGTGGCCACGCGCAGGTCGTTCTGCGCCGTGAGCAGCGCCAGCTGGGCGTTCCCCACCTGGATGACCGAGCGGAGGGAGTCGGACTTGGTGGCGACGCCGGCGGCCACGCGCGCCGTGGAGGCCTTCAGTTGCTGCTCGGCCTGCTCCAGCTGGGCGCGGGCGGCGCCCTCCGATTCGCGCGCGGCCAGCGCGGCATAGTACTGCTGCTTGGCCTGGAGCGCCGCGTCGAACCGGGCCTGCACCACGCTGGCGGAGGCCTGCTCCTCGGCGGCCCGCGTGCGCGACAGCTCCTGCCACCGGCGCCCGCCGTCGAACAGCTCCAGCGACGTTCCCAACCCGTTGTTGTAATTCCACGGGTTCCCGGTGAGCGGAATGAGCTGCCCCTGGAAGAACTGGACGCCCTGCGTGCGCCCACTGGAGGCGTTGAGGGTGAGCGACGGCATGTAGGCGCCCAGGGCGGTGCGGCGCGCGGCGGCGGCGGACCGCTCGCCCCCGTGGGCCTGCACCACCCCCGGGGCATTGCGTTGCGCCAGCGCGACGGCCTCGGCCAGGGTGATGGCCCGCAGGTCATCGCCCCCGGCCACGCCTCCCGCCGCGCCTCCCGTCACAGCCGCCTGCGCGTGCAGGCGCGCGGAGACGGCGGTGGCCGGCACGGCCGCCGCCAGCATGGCGGCGGCCAGCACGGCGTGCCGCGTGGCAGGGCGGGGGCGCGGGCGCCGGGTCATCGGGTGCTGTCGCCGCGCGCGCGCGCCGCGCTGTCGAAGGCGCGCCGGTTCCGCTCCACCAGCCGGCGCATCGTCGCCTGCTGGGTCGAGTCCAGCGCCTGCATCAGCAGCACGCGCATGCTGTCGCGCACCGAGTCGAGCGCGGGGCGCACCGTCCGCATCAGCTCGCGGGACCGCGCGCGGCGCCAGTCGAACACCGAGTCGAAGCGCGCCTGCTGCGCGGGCGACAGCGCCAGCTCGCGCGCCAGCTCCGCCCGCATGTCCCGGTCGGAGGCCGGCGCGGCCGTGGGCGTCGGCGCCGGGTGCGTCATGGAGCCCGCGACGTACCCGACGCCGCCGCCCGCCAGGAAGGCGACCAGCAGGAACAGGAGCGCGAGCGACTGGGGACGGGGCGGGGCAGACACGGGCGGCGGCTAGTAGTCCAGCGGGTTCAGGTAGCGCTCCGGGGCGTCGGGCGCCAGGCGCACCCGCCCTTCGGTGAGGATGACATCGTCCAGCGGGAGCGGGAGCGTGGCCTCGATGGCGGCGCGCGTGGCCTGCGCCCGCGCCTGCGCCGCCAGCTCCTGCGCGCGCGCCTGCCGGCGCATGCTCGCCGCGCCGGCCAGCAGCAGCGCCAGCGTGGCGGCCACCATGCCGAACGACGCCAGGTCGCGGCGGCGGAGGTCGGCAAAGCCCGTCCACCACCGTGCCGGGCGCGCCAGCGCCCCCCCGCTGACCTGCTGCAGGATTCGCTCCTCGAGCGCGGCCCAATAGGCCGGCTCGGCCGGCGGCGCGTAGTGCGCGCGCAGCGCCGCCGTCAACGCGGGGTCGGGGGAACCCGCGTCTGCCGGAGAGCCGGGCGCGGGACGCCGATGGGTGGTCATGGGGTCAACCGGAGGTTGGAAAGGAGGCGCCGCAGCTGGCTGCGGGCGTGATGCAGGTCCGACCGCGCGGTCCCCTCGGGGATGCCGAGGAGCGCGCCGATTTCCGCGTGCTTGTACCCTTCCACGTCATGCAGGACGATCACGGCGCGCTGCCGGGAACCCAGCCGGGCCAGCGCCGCGCCCAGCCGCTCCTGCAGCTCCGCCGCCTCCGCCGGGTCGCGGTGCGGGGAGGCCAGCGTTTCCGGCAACTCATCCGCGTCGCGCACCTTGCGGCGCCGGGCGATGTCCAGCGCCGCGTTGGCCACGATGCGGTGCAGCCACGCCCCGAAGGCCTGCTCGGGGCGGAAACGGTCGAGGGCGCGGAACGCGTGCAGGAACCCCTCCTGCACCGCGTCCTCCGCATCATCATGCGACAGGACGATCGCCCGCGCCACCGCGTAGGCCCGGCGCTGGTGCCGGCGCACCAGCCCGGCAAACGCCGCCCCGTCCCCCGCCTGCGCCGCGAGCACCAGCGCCCGCTCCTCCGTGGCCTCATCCGGAAGCAACACGAGCGGACCACCGCGGGGGGAGGGTGAGGAGCGCGGGCGGGGAAGGGCGGTCATGGCATGGGAAGGGATTGCCCATGCTACGCACCGCCCGCCGACGGCGTTGACGGCGCCCCGGTGCCGGCCAGCCCCAGCGTGTCCGCCGCCCCCTGCATCGCCGCCAGCACCACCGCCAGGTGCTCGTCCAACGGCACGCCCAGCGCGGCCGCGCCCTGCACGATGTCATCCCGGTTCACCCCGCGGGCGAACGCCTTGTCCTTCATCTTTTTCCGAATCCCGGCCACATCCACGTCGTGCACCGACCGGCTGGGCTTCACCAGCGCCGATGCCGTGATCAGCCCGGTGAGCTCGTCCACCGCGAACAGCGCCCGCGCCATCCGCGTCACCCGGGGCACCCCGGTGTACGTCGCGTGCCCCAGCACCGCCTCGCAGATGTCCGCCGGCCACCCCGCCGCCCGCAGGTGGCGCACCCCTTCCGCCGGGTGCTCGGCGTCTGCCGCCTGCGCCGCGTTGGGGTACCGCTCGTAGTCGAAGTCGTGCACCAGCCCGGCCAGCCCCCACCGCTCCACCTCCTCGCCCAACCGCGCCGCATACGCACGCATGGCGCATTCCACCGCCAGCATGTGGGTGCGCAGCGAGGGGGACTGGGTCCACGCATGGACCAGGGCGAGGGCGTCGGCGCGGGAGGGGAGGCTCATGGGGCGGGCGCGCGGGGCGGGGGAGACAGAGGACGGGGGCGCGGCGGCGACCCCGGGAACGGGAACCCCCCCGTCGCCAGCGGGCGACGGGGGGGCGGGTGCGACACGGGGGACGCTCACCCCATCGCTGACGGGACCGAAGCCGCCGCCGCCGCCGGCTTCTCGGCCTTGTGCCCCGCGAAGCGATCGTTGGTCCACAGCACGATCCCGTACAGGATGGCGCCGATGAAGATCGCGCCCCCGATCAGTCCGGCAAAGGCGGCGCCCGTGTCGCTGCCGCCGTGCGCGTCGTGTCCAGCCATTGGCGTTGCTCCGTGGTGAAGGGTCAGTCGACGTCGGCCACGCGCACCGACGTCATCTGGTCGGCCTGCGTGATGGTGGGGAGGAGTTCCAGCCCCGTCACCACCTGCCCGAACACGGTGTGCACCCCGTTGAGGTGGCGCGTGTTGGCCTCGCTCAGCACGAGGAAGAACTGGCTCCCGCCGGTGTCCTTCCCGGCGTGCGCCATGGACAGCGCCCCCACCGTGTGCCGGTGCGGGTTGCCCTGCGTCTCGCAGGGGATGCGCCAGCCGGGGCCGCCAGTGCCCACCGGCCCCTTGCCGTCCTTGGTGTGCGGGCAGCCGCCCTGCACCACGAAGTCGGCGATGACGCGGTGGAAACGGATGCCGTCGTAGAAGCCCTCGTTGGCGAGCTTCTCGAAGTTGGCGACGGTCTTGGGGGCCTCCCCGGGGAACAGCTCCACGACGAGGGTGCCCTTGGTGGTCTCGATGGTTGCCTGCTTGCCCACGGGACTCCTGGAAGGGGGTGAACGACCCGGGAAGCTAACGGCGGGACCGCGCGGCCACCACGCCGGGCACCGCCCCGGCCGACGGGCACACGTCGGCCAGCACGCACCGCTCGCACGCCGGGGTCCGCGCCAGGCACACCCGGCGCCCGTGCCAGATGAGCAGGTGGCTGAGCAGCGCCCACCCCTCACGGGGGAACAGCGGCATCAGCGCCCGTTCGATGCGCACCGGGTCGGGTTCCCGCGTGAGCCCCAGCCGGCGGGCGAGCCGCTGCACATGGGTGTCCACCACGATCCCCTCGTTGATCCCAAAGGCGTTCCCGAGGATCACGTTGGCCGTCTTCCGCCCCACCCCCGGCAGGGGGACCAGCGCCTCGAGCGAGGCGGGGACCGCGCCCCCGTGCCGCTCCAGGAGCGCCTGCGCCATCCCCACCAGCGCCTTGGCCTTGGCGCGGAAGAACCCCGTCGAGCGCACCAGCGCCTCCACCTCCTCCAACGGCGCCGCCGCCAGCGCGGCCGCGTCGGGGAAGCGGGCGAACAGCGCCGGCGTCACCTGGTTCACCCGCGCGTCGGTGCACTGGGCCGAGAGGATGGTGGCGCACAGCAGCTCGAAGGCATTGCGGTGGTCCAGCTCGCAGTGCGCGTCGGGGTAGGCGCGCTGCAGCCGCTCCCACGCCGCCGCCGCGATCGCCCGGCGCGCCGACACCGTGCGCGGCGCGCGCGCCACCGGGGGCGCCTGCTGCGACGGCTTGTCGCCCCGCGCCTTGCGCCCCGCCGGCACCGCCCTAGCCCCGCCGCGCGCGCGCGAACGCCAGCACCC
>JAGWYS010000068.1 GCA_018969225.1 Gemmatimonadota bacterium
CGCTGGACCACATCGCCAAGCTGGCAACGCTGGTGCCCGCCTCGGTGGAGTCGTTCCTGCTGAGCAGCCAGGTCACGCTGGAGGGGATCGTGGCCGAGCATGCCGTGGCGGGGACCACCACGCTGCAGTTGGTGGACGCCGTGCCGCATGAGGTGCTGCGTGCGCTGCGCGATGCGCGCCCCGGGGTGCGGCTGGTGCAGGTGATCCACGTGACCGGGGCGGCCGCCGTGGAGGAAGCGCTGGCGGTGGCGCCGCTGGTGGACGCGCTGCTGCTGGATTCAGGCAACCCGCAGGCGGCCGTGAAGGAGCTGGGGGGCACCGGGCGCGTGCACGACTGGACGTTCAGCCGCGAGATCGTGCGCCAGAGCGGGCGCCCCGTGTACTTGGCCGGCGGGATGCGCCCCGACAATGTGCGCGCCGCCATGGACGCCGTGGGGCCGCACGGCATAGACGTGTGCACGGGGGTGCGCTCCAACGGCGCACTGGACCCCGACAAGCTGGCGGCGATGGTCCAGGCGCTGGGGGTGCCGCCCGCTCCGGCGACGAGTCGATGATTGCGAGCACCACGCACATCCGCGACAACACCGGCCGGCGCGCCACGGTGGACCCGGCGCGGCCGTCTCCTCAACGTGACGCCATCCAGACGGCGCGCTCGTCCGTGGCCCGCCGCACCGCGCCGCCAAGGAAGTCCGCCAAGGGGGCCAGGTCGAGCGTGAGGTGGGCCTGTTCGAGCGCCCGGAAGTATGGGCGACGCTCTTCGGCGCGTATGGTGGTCCAGGCCAGCCCCGACACGGCGAGCAGGTAATTCATCAGCAGGCGGGCCACGCGGCCATTGCCGTCCATGAACGGATGGACGTGCACAACCCCCCAATGCAGCAGCGCGGCGCGCGCCAGCGGTCCCACGCGGGTGTCCCGGACCTCCTCGACCAGCAGGCGCATGAGCGGCGTCAGCTTGTCGCTGCTGGGCGGCGCATGGTCGCTCCCCGTGATCTGCACCGCGCGCTGTCGCCAGCGTCGAAGGTCGGACGGCTCCACCAATCCGGCGTTGACCGATGGACTCCACAGTTCGAGGAACACATCGAGGATGAACGCCTCGGTGATGGTCGCCTCGGCGCCAGCCGCGACCGAAGGATTCCCTGGCGACAGGCGAGCCTGGCCCAGCACCCAGTCGAACGCCTGCGAGTAGCCCGTGAGCGCCATCAGCCGTTCAATCTCGTCCGGGGTGCGTCCCTGGTGGGGGCGGCCCGCAAGCACCGCCTGCACGTCCTCACGGGTGACCCGGTATCCCTCGATGGTCGTGCTCTGGTAGGTGTCCTCGAGCTTGGCTTCGCGGGCAAACGCCATGGTGACCTCGACGTCCGCGCGCGCCAGCCCCGCCTCGAGGGGCGCCAGCCGCTCGGCCAGCTGGTCCGCGGCCCGCAGGAAGGTGGCGCGGTACCGGTCGAGCCACGCCTCGCGCCCGCCCCCCGCGACGGAGCGCTCCACGTAGCGGGGGAGGACCAGGCTGGTGCCCACCCCCGTGTTGGCGCGCGAGAGCATGCTGCGGGTGTGTGCCGCCAGCACCTGTTCCATGGTGGCGGCCAGGCGCGCGTTGCCGACGTCAGCGGCAAGGTGCGCCATGCGTCGCAGCAGCACGGGGCGCGGGGTGGCCCGATAGGCCTCGTCCAGCGCCGCCATCCCCACGATGAGGCTCCGCAGCCAGATCGCCACGAGATCGAGGGCGTCGCGGATGTCGCCAAGGGTCAGCGAGAGCAGCAAGTGCTCCGGGGCGACCACGGGAAGCGTGACCCCGGCCACGCGCAGCAACCGGGTGGCCGGCAGCGCGGCGCCCGTCCCCGACGGTTCGTCAACGGGGCGCAGCGTCAGCACGTAGCCGGAGAACACCGTCAGGTGCCACGCGCTCCGATTGGCGGCATGGCGCACGTCAACCTGCGGACGGATCGATTCGTCCCCGGCGTAGAGGCGCAGCGCGGTCCGTCGGTCGAGTGCAGCCGGGGCATAGCGGGTGAGGGCGGTCGCGACCAGCGCCCAGTAGTTCGCCCGAAGGACGCGGAGCGGATCGGTCTGGGCTGGGCTGCGGACGACAAACGCCCAGTCGCCGGGCGGGCGCGCGATCAATCCCCGCTGGTCCAGTACCCGGACCGCCGCCGGCGATGGCAGGGTATCCGGCAGCCCCACGTACGACTCGGCGGCGGTTCGCGCGCGCCACCACGCCAAGGCCTCCCCCTCCGGTGTGGCGCTGGCCGGTGTCAGGGGTGGGACGTCGGCGCTGGTCGCTTGAGCCGCCGATTGCCGAGCACCGGCGCGTTTGGGCATGCGATTGGCGTGGCAGGGGAAATAGGTTCTATCTGGGAATAATAATACAAAAAGACTGGGCTTGCCCGTTCCCTCTTGGTGGAGCGTCCAGAAAGCTGGCAGTACCGTGCGCGGGGCTGCTGGGAGCCAGGGGGGACCTGAAGTGACGGGCGGTGCGGTGCGAAAGCCCCGGCGGTCAGGGGCGGGCGTCAACCACCGGTGTCCCGCCGTGCGACGACGCGTACTCAAGGATCAGCCGGTCGTTGGTCACCAACGGGACATTGTCCAGTTGCGCGAGCGCGATCAGCATCCGGTCGGCCGGGTCGCTGTGCGTCGCGCCCGACAGGCGCATGCTCTGGAGCAGCACCGGACGCGTGAGTGGAACCAGACGGATGCCGGGCGCCTGCTCGGCGCGCTGCAACCAGACGGCCGCGTCCACCGAAAAGGTCAATTTCCCCTTCGCGGCCTTGACGGCGATCTCCCAGTACGAAATGTCGCTGACCATCAGGCGCCGACGTGCGCCGCTCCGATCCAGCAGCGCGGTGGTGCCGGCCGCGACGTGCGAGGCATCCCCCTCGACGTGCCAGAGCCAGATGTGGGTGTCCAGCAGCAGCGGGCCGTCGTACACGGCAAGCTGCGCTGGCGTCCAGACCCGACGGGCCCCCAAGGGCGAGGACGCGTCCGCGCGGGTCACCCGAGGTCGCCCCACGCCTCGAAATCCGGAGCCACGAGATCACCATGCGAGAGCAGCGTGCCGCGCAGGAACCCGAACGCACTGGGCGCCGCGGTGTCAGGGGGGACCACCCGGGCCACAATCTCGCCCCGTTTGGTCACGACCACCTCGACTTCCTGCGCATGCACCTGGTCTAGAAGCTGGAGACAGGTGTCCTTGAACACCCCAGCCTTCACCTCAATGACGTCCGGCACGTCCAGGCTGGTGGACGGTGCCGGAAACGGCTCGGCATCCCTGGCAGGGGGCACAATTGCTCCAGAGTGGCTGTGGTTATGAAGCTATGGCCATGAAGATATGGCCATAAGCGGAGCCCTGTCCATCCCCCATCGCCCCCCATGGTCCACCTGAAGGTCTGCTGCATCGGCAGCGCCCATGAACTCGCGCTGGCCATCGCCGTCGGCGCCTCGGCCGTGGGGCTGGTGGGGCCCCCATGCCCTCGGGGCCCGGGGTGATCCCGGAGGCGGCCGTGAAGGAGCTGGGGGGCACTGGGCGGGTGCACGATTGGACCCTCAGCCGCGCCATTGTGCGCCAGAGCGGGCGCCCCGTGTACCTGGAGGGCGGCAAGCGCCCCGACAACGTCCGCGCCGCGGTGGACGCCGTGCAGCCGCACGGCATCGACGTGTGCACGGGGGTGCGCACCAACGGCGCACTGGACCCCGACAAGCTGGCGGCGATGGTCCAGGCGCTGGGGGTGCCGCCCGCTCCGGCGACGAGTCGATGATTGCGAGCACCGCATCGTCGAGCACCGGCTCGCGCGCCACTCGCCGCGCTCCCTTCGGCGTTCCACTGGTCTGGTAGGGTGCCGCGTCACAGGCCAGAGGTGGCGGTGGACGGCCCCTCAGCCGTGGCAACCGGCCGCTTGTCCATGTTGACACGATTGTGTAGCTTTTCACACATGGCAACCAACCTGGCCATCGACGAGAAGCTCCTTGAGGAAGCCCTGCGCGTGGGCGGGCACCGCACCAAGAAGGCCACCGTCAACGAGGCCCTTGCGGAGTACATCCTGCACCGCAAGCAGGCCGCCGTGGTGGAGCTGTTCGGCACGGTGGATATCGACCCGACATACGACTACAAGGCGAATCGCCGGCGGTGAACGTCCTGGTCGACACGTCGGTGTGGTCGCTGGCCTTGCGTCGAGCGACCGTGCAGGCCAGCCCGGAGGTGGCGGAGTTGCGGGAGCTGATCCGCGAAGGCCGCGTGGAAATGGTGGGAGCCATTCGCCAGGAGCTGCTCTCCGGCGTGCGCGACCCGTCCCAGTTCGCGTCGCTACGTGACCGGCTGCGCGCGTTCCCCGATCTCGTGCTCAGCGCGGACGACCACGAACTGGCCGCCGAGTGCTGCAATCGGTGCCGAGCCGGTGGGGTGCAAGGATCGCCCACCGATTTCCTGTTGTGCGCGGTGGCCCTGAGCCGAGGTTTCGCGATCCTGACCACCGATGGCGATTTCACCGCCTTCGCGCGCCTGCTGCCGCTCCGTCTGCATCCGCCGCGGGGGGGGTGATCCTGGTGTGAATGGTTTGTCGGGAAGTGTGTGAATGGTTTGTTCGCAGCCGGGCGCCGGTGGTTTTCTATACACGTCGCAAGGACGTGCATGGAAAACGGCGGTTGCCTGTGCAGGTGGATGAGCCAGCTCCGCCGGCAGGATCGCGAATGGTGGCGACTTTTATGAAGCATGTATAGTATATACCTTATACATATCATAAAACGTCCATCCTGAATCCCTGTCCCCGTGTCCGAACGTTCCCACCATGAGCGCGGCGCTGGCGGAACCCCGCACGCCCCGCCGGTGCTGGTGGACCGACATGTCGAACTCGCCGAGCTGAGACGGCTGGCCAGCGAGCGCCGGCCGGTGCTGGCGCTGCTCTACGGCCGGCGGCGCGTGGGCAAGACGTTCCTGCTGGACCATGCGTGCCAGGGCTTCCGCCACTTCTACTTCCTCGCGGCGGACACCACCGCGGGGCTGAACCGGCAGGAGCTGCTGCGGGAACTTCGCACCGTGGTAGGCGACGCGGTGGACCCCGACCCGGCCAACTACCCCAGCTGGCGCACGATCTTCCGGCTGCTGGCCGACCTGGCCACGGACGAGCCGCTGGTGGTGGTGCTTGACGAGTTTCAGCACCTGCTGGGGCGCGAAGACGACGTGGTGTCGCAGCTGGTGGCCGTGTGGGATCGTGAGTTGCGCGGGCGCCCGCTGATGCTGGTGTTGTGCGGCTCGGAGGTGGCCACCATGGCGCGCCTGGAGGCCGGCGATGCGCCGCTGTACGGGCGGTGGAGCTGGGCGGCGCGACTGCGGCCCTTCGACTACCTCGACGTGGCGGCCATGGTCCCTGACCGGTCGCCTCGTGAGGCGGCCCTGGTGTACGGCATCCTGGGCGGCACGCCGCGCTTCCTTGCCACCATCCACCCCGGCGAACCGCTGGGCGAGCGGGTGATCGCGTCGGTGCTGTCCCCGCGGGGCGAGGTGCACCTGCAGCTGGACCGGATCATCGAGCAGGAGAAGGGGATCCGCGAGCCCGCCGAGTACCGGGCGCTGCTGGCGGCCATTGCGGGGGGTACGACGCGGCTGGACGCGATCGTGCAGGTGGCGGGGTTGGGTGATCGGGCCAATGCGGTGCGGCGGATGGCCGTGCTGGAGGGGCTCGAGCTCCTCACCCGCGAGCGCAATTTCGGTGCCCACGAGAAGGCCGCGTGGCACTATCGCATCGCTGATCCGGCCATGCGGTTCTGGTACCGGTTCGTGCAGCCCAACCGCAGCCGTCTGGAAACAGGCGGGGCCCGTGACGTGTGGGCCGCGCGCGTGGAGCCGTTGCTGAACGACTACATGGGGAAGGTGTTCGAGGGGATGTGCCGTGCGGCGTATGTGCGCCATCACGCCAGGTGGGGGCTCCCCGGCGCCGCAGAGTGGGCCCGCTGGGAGGGGAAGGACCGCAATCGGCGCCCCATCGAGCTGGATATCGTGGCGCGGCTCGACGACGGCCGCCTGCTCACGGGTGAGGTGAAGTGGTCGACCCGCCCGGTGGACGCGTCGGTGCACACCGCGCTCCTGCGGAACCTCGAGGATCTCGCCGCCTCGGGGCAGGGGTGGGCCCGCGACGCGCTCTCCCCCCACACCTCGGCCGGCCACCTCTACTGCTCGGCGGCCGGGTTCACCGCCGAGTTCCGCGAGCGCGCCGCGGAGGATCCGCGGATTCGGCTGGTGTCGCTGGAGGCGATGTACGGGTGAGGTCGAGGGGCGATGGGTAGGGCCGCGATTCCGCGCGTGAGCGCCGAGGTTCGCGCCTGCGTGGCGGTGCCCCGCTCACAGGTCCCCGGCGGTAACCTGCCGACCCCTATGGCAGTTGGTCAGCCCTGAGATTGATGCGGCCTGAACCCACCGCGATGCTTCCTGCGAGCGCGCTGGACCCCCAGAACCGGTACCGCGCGCCGTTGACGCAGTTCCGTCCGCGGTAGTAGCGCAGTTCGGTGTCCGGCGCGAGCACGTAGTATCCCCAGGCGGACCCGAACAGGGAGGTCCCCCACTGCCATCCGAGGCAGGTGCTGGTGCCGCGACTGAGGACCTCAATGGCAATCGTATCGGGAAAAGCCTGAGTGATGACCGGCGTGAAGTAGGTCACACCATTGGCGACATTCGTGATGTCGATGGTGTTCTGATTTTGTGCGAGGGAAACTGCCGTTGCATTGAGGTCGTCTGGGACTGGTGACCCATCGCCGTACCTCCGTTTCCCGTTCGTCCAAGTCAGGCTGGTGGTGCGTGGCGGGAGCGTGAGCACGGTGCTCGCATTCGCGTTGAGATTGCCGTACAGTGTGCCGCCGGCAGACAGCGAGACCGGCACGTCAAGGCGGTTGTACGCCGTGATCGTCACCACGGGTGCCGGCGGTTCCGGTGCGACGGGGGGCGCCTCCTTCCCCCCGCAGCCGACAAGGACGCCGAGAAAGGCCAGTGCTCCGGCGAAAGCCGGAAGACGCGTCATCATAGACCTCCTGTGGTGGACCGAGAGCGGCCGGTGTAGCCAAATGGGGCGCACACCGCTTAGCAGCCCACATTAGCCGGGGGTTCTAGGCGGATCCTCGGGTGCGCGGCGCTGAGTCAGCGAGCTGTGCAGGCAATGTGCGTACGAGTCCTACCGTCGGTCAGGGAGGGTCTGACAGTCGCCGAGCGCACTCCGTATACGGAAGACGCGACCGCCGAGACTGTCAGACCCCGGATGGCAAGGTTACCGGGGAGCCGCAATGTTGCGACGTGCTCATCCACGTCCACCCCTGAGGTTCTCCAATGCGCAAGCACACGATCACCCGCGCCGCCGGCTTCTCCCTCGTGTTGGCCCTCTCCACCAGCGGCTGCGCCTCCATCCTCGGCGGTGGCACCTCGCAGTCGGTGTCGCTGCAAGGCGAGCCCACCGGAATCCAGTACACCATCCGCGCCGCTTCGGGCATACAGGTCAGCCAGGGACAGACGCCCAATCAGGTGCGGCTGGCGCGCAACCAGGAGTACCAGATCGAGTTCGCGGCTCCCGGGTTTCAGCCGCAGAAGCTGGCGCTCACCAAGGGGCTCAACGGCTGGGTGTGGGGCAACTTGGTGGTCGGGTGGATCATCGGCTTCGGCGTGGACTTCATTGGCGGCGCCGCGTGGAAGCTGGAGCCGTCCGTGGTGGATGTGCGGATGGTGCGCGCGGCGGATGATGCGTCGGTGGTGAGCGCGCTGGTGCGCCTGTTGGACGCCGAAGGGAAGCTCATCCGCGAGGTCACGCTGCCGATGGTTCCGGTGGAGCGTTGACCGTCACCGTTCCGATTTTCTTGGTGTTGACTGATGCGCACTGCCTCAACAGGACGAGCGCGTGCCGTTGCGGCATGCCTACTGTTCACAGCGTTTCCAGGCGCCATGATCTTCGGCCAGGCAGCCCCAGCCCCTTCGGGACGCTCTGTATCGGTGACCATCAAGCCACGGGTTGGAGGCAAGGCTACCATTGCCGGCGTCCTTGGCTCCGTAGGCGGGAGCACGGATGACGAATCGTTCGAGCGGGAAATTGGATGGGGTGATCGATACGTACGCGGGTTTTTTTTTGACGCCCAACTCCGCCGTGGACGTTGAGGTGTCAACGCTCATGATGGCCGGCACCGAGGGGATCATCGGCAACGTGGTGCTGCAGGACCGACGCGTGGGCTACGCCCCCCGGCGCGGGGTGTTGGTGCTGTAGCGGAGGCACCCAACTCGGCGGGTCGGAGGGGCCACACTGTCAGACCCCCGATGGCGGCGGCAACGGCCGCGCAGATCTTTGCATACGGGGCGCTCGACATCCGAGCCCGATCTGCGCGTTCGCCCCGGTTCACCCCAACAGCCCGGCCGTCCGGGCGGGAGCCTCCATGCGCGGAGCCTCGGCTATCGTCGCCGTCATCCTGTCTACCGCGTGGGGGGCCGTCGCCTCGTCCCAGACCGTCCGCTGCACTTCGGACGCGACGGGCTCCACCACCTACACCCGCTGCTCTGACGGCACCCGCTCCACCGCCGACCGGGTGGGGAGCACCACGTACATCCGCGACAACACCGGCCGGCGCGCCACGGTGGACGAGGTGGGCGGCACCACATACCTGCGCGACAACCGCGGGACCCGTGGCACGATGGACACAAATGGCGGCACCAGCTACTACCGCGACAATCAGGGCGTGCGCGGTACCCTGGATACGTACGGGAGCACCACGTACTACCGCGACAACCAGGGGACGCGCGGCACGATCGACAGCTACGGGACCACCACAACCACGCGCCTCACGACGCCCCAGCGCCCGGCAGCCACATACGATCCGCTGTTCCCCTCGCGCACACCGGCCAGGCCAATCCGGCCGTAATGGTGGTCCAGGCCAGCCTCGACACGGCGAGCAGGAAATTCGTCGCCGGGAGCTGCGGCGGGCCTTGCAGTGACGGGTGATGCGGTGCGCAAGCCCCAGCGGTCACTGATCCCCGGACACGCCGCGCGCGCGCGCATCGCTGAGGAGCGAGGCCGCCACGATCGGCCTGGCCCACTTCGGGATGTCCGATGCGGGGGCCACGGACACGAGGCGCCCGGCCGCCGTTTCCAGCAGGCGGCGGGGCAACGGGACGTGTCCCTCCTCCGGGTCCGCCTCGGCGCTGTTGTCGAAGACGACGAGGGACGTGAGCCGGGGCACGAGGGCGATCAGGTGCTCGCGGCTGCGTTGATACCGCAGGCGGATCGTGCTCGCCGGGATGTCGTGCCCCCCACGCGCCACGCGTGAACGCACGCGGGCGATATGCCGTTCCGGCGAATCCAGCCCCACGAAGTGCACGGCGACCTCGAGACCCGCGTCCAGGGCCCGGGCAAGGAGCGCCGCGATCGTGGCACCACCCAGCGTGGTTTCGAACGTGAACTGCCCGCGTTGGGCAATGGCGCGCTCCAGCCCCGCGCGACCAGCCTCCCACGCCCGGAGGTTGGCGTCCGCGTGCGACAGGCGCGGCTCCGACTCCCGCAGGGCGCGGGCCGCCTCGTCCGGGTTGTAGTACGCGCCACCCAGCGAACGGATCGTCGCGCCGACGATGCTGCTCTTCCCCGCACCGTTGACCCCCGCGATGACGGTGATCCGCCCAAGGGTGGCGCGGACTCCCGGCGCACCGCCCGGGCGCCCGGCCCCGGCGCTCACGCGGCGGACGAACGTCGTTGACGGTCCCGCGCCGCGGCGACCGCCGCCCGCCCCATCGCCTCAGGCGAGGCGGCCAGCGCGGCGGCCGTCGCGAGTCGCACGCTCTCCTCCTGCATGCGAGCGTACAGGGTCTCGAACTGGGCGTCCAGCGTATCCAGGCTCTCGACGCCCTCCAGGGCCACGAGTTGCCGGTAGCGCTCAACCGGGACCACGATGGCGCGAACCGCGTTGTGGCGCGTCACGGCCACCACCTGGCCGCTGGTCACCGCGTCGAGTAGCTGCCCGAACGCATTCTGCGCCTCCGTGGCGGGGATGGTGCGCGCCACGCCGGGGAGGTCGAACCGTGTGGCGTGGGGAGGAACGGGGTCCGCCATGTGCCCTCCACAGTGGGGATGCCTTGTCGCCCGAACATTCCCGAATATGGCGAAAACGCTGCCCGCGCGCTACCGCCTGGTCCGGCGCGGGCAGGGGAGGAAATCCCACCCACCCTCCCTCACGTAGCCAACCCGCACGGCCACATGAGGTGGGCATGGTAGGTCGGGACGTGCGTGAATGGTTTGTTCGCAGCCGGGCGCCGGCGGTTTTCCGTACACGTCGCGCAATTATGCCCACCAAGACCGCCCAGCTGCAGGTGCGCGTCAGTCCGCGCCAGAAGGCACGGCTCCGCCGCCTGGCCGCGGCGGCGGGGATGGACGTCTCCGCCTTTGTGCTGGCGCGCGTGCTCCCCGACGAGCCCGGGCGATTTGCCGCCCTGGTGCGCGGGCTCCCGGAAGCCGAGGCGCCCGCGTTTCCGCTGGCGGAGCTGCACGACCTGCTGACGGCGTGCGCCGCGGTGGAGTTTGCCGCGCTGGTGGCGGAGCCACCCCCTGCCACGGTGGCACCGTGGCTGGCCAATTATGTGGCGGCCATGGTGGAGACCGCCGCGCACCGGCTGACGTGCCCCCCGCCGCCTTGGGTACAGGACATCGTCCCACTGGACAGGCCCTGGTTTGCCACCGACCTGCGCGCGCTGCGCCCCTATCTGCTGCGGGTGTCACCCGTGGCGTTCCGGCGCCGCAACCTGTTCGTGGACACCACGCTGGGGGGACGGGCATGAGCGTTCCCAGCCGGCTGTCACGGCAGGACATCGGGCGCCTGTTCGCCCTGCTGGACGAGGAGCTGGCCCGCACCGACACCCACGCCGAGCTGCATCTCGTGGGCGGCGCGGTCATGTGCCTGGCCTTGGGTGCCCGTGACGCCACGGGCGACGTGGACGCCTTGTTTCGCCCGTCGGCGCAGGTGCGCGAAGCGGACGCCCGGGTGGCCGTCCGGGCGGATGTCCCCGCCGGCTGGCTCAACGATGCCGTCAAGAGGTGGATGGGGGACCGCGCACGCTTCGCGCCATGGCTGGAGTTGCCGCATCTCGCGGTGTTCGTGGCCCATCCGGCGTACCTGCTGGCCATGAAGTGCATGGCCATGCGCCTTGGCGCGGAGTTTCAGGACCTCGACGACATCCGCTACCTCCTGCGCCACCTGGACATCGGGTGTGCCGCCGACGCCATGGCCGTGGTGGCGCAGTACTTCGACGACTGCACCATCCCCGAGAAGACTCGGCTGGCCCTGGAGGAGCTGCTGCCGCCGGGCCAGCGCCCACCCCTCGCGACGGAGCGCTCCACGCAGCGGGGGAGGGCCGGGCTGGTGCCCACCCCCATGTAGCCGAGCGCGCGCATGCTGCGGGTGTGTGCCGCCGGCCGCTGCTCCATGGCGGCGGCCTGGCGCCCATTGCCGATGTCGGCGTCACGGTGCGCCATGCGTCGCAGCAGCACGGGGCGCGGGGTGGCCCGATAGGTCTCGTCCGGCGCCGAGGTCCCCGCGATGCGGCTGGTACCGGTGGGCGCGCAGACTCCCCCGTCCATCGCACCGCTTGAAATCAGACTCGGCAGCGCTGGGGGCACGCGGGGGCTGAGGCGCGGCGCTGCGGCGGAGGCGTCCGGGAACCGGCGCGCGTGCGTCCCGTGTTCACCGCGTGACCGCCCATCGTGCAGCTCACCTTTTGGATGCGTCCATGCCCCCCTTGCCTTCGTCGTCCTCGGTGGATCGCCGCGCCTTCGTGGGCACCACGGCCGCGTATTTCATTGCCTCCGCGCTGGCCGCGGCGTGCGGCGGCGAGGCCACGGCCCCGCAAGCCCCCGCGGCACCTGGGGGCACCACGCCAGGGGGCGGCACCAGCCCCGGGGGGCAGGCGGGGGTCACCATCAGCGGCAACGCCGTGGCGGTGAACGTGGCGCAGGCCAACATCGGCACGGCCGGGCAGTTTGTCATCCTGCAGGCCGCCGACGCCATCGTGATCAACGTGGGCACCGCGGGTTTCGTGGCGCTCTCCAAGACCTGTACGCATAGCGGCTGCGGGCTGTCGGGGTTCAACAACGGCACCGGTTTCCTGGAGTGCAACTGTCATGGCTCGCGATTCCGCACCAATGGGCAGGTGGCGGTGGGACCGGCCAATGCGCCGCTGCGCAGCTATCCGGTGACCGTGGACGGCGGGGTGGTGCGCTTCACGGTGTAGGGGGCGGCCCAAGACGCCTGGTCGGCGGGGGCGGTGCGCGGCTGCGCGCCGCGGTGCAAGTTGACGGCATGCGTCGCTCCGCCCCGTGCGCGCCCTGGCGCGCTGCCCTCGCCCTGCTGCCGGCCCTGCCGACTGGCGCGTCGCTGCGCGCACTGCTCCCGGGTGCGGCGCTGGCATTGGGGGGCGCGTGCGCTGCCGGTGCGGAGGGGGGCGCCACGTCACCGCCGTCACCTGCCGAAGACCCTGGCTACACGCACCGGCGGCTGGGCTCCCTCACCGACGTGGCGCGCACCACCACCCCGGGGTACCTGCTCATGGGGGGCGGCGCCGACGTGGACGACGCCATGCGGTGGCTGCTGGCGCGCGCGGGGGGCGGCGATGTGCTGGTGCTCCGCGCCACGGGGACCGATGCGTACAACCCCTACCTGGCCGCATTGGCGCCGGTGAACGCCGTGGCCACGCTGGTGTTGCGCACCCCGGCCGCCTCGTCGCATCCGTTCGTGCTGGAGCAGGTGCGACGGGCCGAGGCGATCTTCCTGGCGGGCGGGGACCAGGGGGACTACGTGCGTCAGTGGAAGGACACGCCGCTGGCGGACGCGATTCGTGCGGCCGCCCATCGCGGGGTGCCCGTGGGGGGGACCAGCGCCGGGTTGGCGGTGATGGGGGAGATCGTGTATGCGGCGCTGGGGACCGGCGCGGTGTCGGCCACCGTGCTCGCCAATCCGTTTGACGCCAGCGTCACGCTGGAACGGGGGATGCTGGGACTCCCCGGACTGGAGGGGATCCTCACCGACAGCCACTTCGGCGCCCGTGACCGCATGGGGCGGCTGGTGGCGTTCCTGGCGCGGGTGGTGCAGCAGGGGTGGGCCAGCGAGGGGCGCGGGGTTGGCGTGGACGAACGCACGGCGGTGCTGCTGGACGCGGCGGGGCGCGTCACCGTGATGGGGAGCGGCGGCGCCTACTTCGTGCGCGCGCCGCCCGCGCTGCGGTGCGTGCCCGGCGCGCCGCTGGAGACGCGCGGCGTGGACGTGTATCGGGTGGCGTCCGCGGGCACCTTCGACCTGCGTAGCTGGCACGGCACGGGTGGCACGGCGTATCGTCTCGCGACGGCGCAGGGAGTGCTGACATCGGACCAACCTGGCGGTGTAGTCTATTGAACCCGCGGGCTCGCGGCCTCATCACGCGCCTCGTCGCCGGCACCGCGCTCGATTCCGTGGACCGGCAGGTGCTGGCGCTGCGCAAGCCCACGCTGGTGGCCACCTTGATTGAAATGCCTATTCCAGAAGGCCACCGATTTCCCTCGACGCCCTCAGACGCCAGGCTGAAGCATGACGAATCCCCTTCCTCCCGTCGCCGTCACGGCCGACCACCGCGACCGCGTCGTGCAACAGCTGTCGGCGGCGTTCGCCAACGACCGGCTGTCGGTCGAGCAGCTCGACGAGCGCCTCGCGGCGGTCTATCGCGCCCAGACCCTCGCCGAGCTGGAGTCGCTCCTCGTCGATCCGGCCGATCCCGGGCGCGTGCTGGCCATGGACGGGATGGCGTCGCGCCTGGCGCCGGCGCACATCGTCCCGGCCCGCGGCGTGGTGATGGCCGTGATGGGGGGCTTCGAGCGGAAGGGCGAATGGGTGGTCCCCCGGCAGCTCAAAGTCGTGGCCGTGCTCGGTGGCGGGGCGCTCGACCTGCGCGACGCCAGGCTCAGTCCGGGCGTCACCGAACTCGAAGTCTTCAGCGTGATGGGGGGCGTGGAGATCATGGTCCCGCCAGGCGTGCGCGTGGAGTGCGTGGGCATGGCCGTCATGGGCGGCTACACCATCAGCGGCGGTGACACCACCGAGGCGCCCGATGCGCCCGTGCTCCGCATCAGCGGCTTCTGCCTCATGGCGGGCGTGGACGTGAACCGCAAGCTCCGGAAGCAGCGGAGCGAAAGGCGCTACAGTCAGGCGCTCGAACGGGCCGAACAGGTCCGGGCCGTGACCGGTGCCCACCCGAACGACTCCGCCGGGCAGGGGCCGCACCCGGCGTACAGTCCGTAGCCGGCGCCTGCCGGGGCCCAGACCCGTCGAGCCCAGGCGGATCACGTCATGGCCTTGCGGGTCACTCGAGGTCGCCGTGTGCACAGGGTGGCGCACCAACGGCGCGCTGGACGCCGCCACGCTGGCGGCGCTGGCCGAGGCGCTGGGCGTGCCGCGCCGCGCGCCTGGACACGAGCGATCCGGCGCGGCCTGCGGCGGTGGCGACCCGCCCACCCAGCGGCAATCCCGCCGCGGCCGCCGGGGACGACGCCGGGTGTTGCTCACGATGACAACTCATGGTATGCCCATGGCGTGACTCAACGCCTGCAAGTCCTCTTGGACGACGAGGAATTCGACGAGTTCCGGGCCGTTGCCAAGGCGCACCGGATGACGGTGGCGGACTGGGTCCGCCAGGCGCTGCGCCAGGCGCGGGGGGCGGGCTCGGCCCATGAGGCGGGGCGCAAGCTGGCCCTCATCCGCGAGGCGGCGCGCCACGCCTATCCCACGGCCGATGTACCTGGTCGGGCAGCCGCATCCGCTGAAGGATCGCGCCCGAGCGCTGCTGGAGCAGGTCGTCGTCCAAGGGACCACCCTGGTCACCAGCGCCGAGGTGATGCAGGAGATCGTGCATCGGTACCAGGCCATTCGCCGCCTGGATGCCATGCGCGCGGCGCTCGAGGTGCTGACGGGGCTGGTGAGCGAGGTCCACCCCGTGGACCGGCGGGACGTGCTTCGCGCCGTTGGGGTGCTGGAGGGTGTTCCCGCGCTGTCGGCGCGGGATGCGCTGCACGTGGCCGTGATGGAGCGGCATGGCGTGCGCGACATACTCAGCTTTGGCGCCGGGTTCGATGGGGTTGCCCCAGATCCGGCGGGTGCACTAGGGGCGGGAGCGGGTCGGCCTGCGGGTGGAGCACGCGCCCCTACCCCCTGCTCTGATTCCGAAGACCGCGCGTTGCTGGAACGATGGCTAGCTAATATGTTAGCTATGGTTCGCGTCTCCTTCCCCCCCCTGTTCGGGTCACGCCATGAAGACCGTCACCATGCACAAGGCCAAGACGCACCTGTCCCAACTCATCGCCGAGGCGGAGGCGGGGGAGGAGGTGGTCATCACGCGCGATCACGTCCCCGCAGTGCGGCTGGTGCCGGTGGGGGAGTCCAAGCCCGTGCGGCAGTTCGGGGCGCTGAAGGGGCAGGTGCAGGTGACGGCCGCGTTCTTCGAGCCGCTGCCTGAGGACGAGCTGGCCGGTTGGGAGGGGTAGCGGCACATGCGCCTGCTGCTGGACACCCATGCCCTGCTCTGGTGGCTGGCCGGGGATGCCCAGCTCTCGCTGGCAGCCCGCGAGGCCATCGGCCATCCGGCGCACGAGGTGTTCGTGAGCGCGGCGTCGGCGTGGGAGGTGGCCACCAAGCACCGGTTGGGGAAGCTCCCGGGGGCGGGGCCGCTGGTGGTGGATTTCGCGCGGGAGGTCCGTCGCCAGGGCTTTCAGCCGCTGCCCATCACCCTGGAGCACGGACAGGTGGCCGGCCAGCTGCCGGGCCCGCATCGCGATCCGTTCGACCGCATGCTGGTGGCGCAGGCGCGCGAGGAGAAGCTGGCCGTGGTGAGCAACGACGCCGCGCTTGGCGCGTTGGGAATTCCGCTGGTGTGGTAGGGAGGTCCGGGCCGCAGGACCGCGCAGGCGGACGCCGGTTTGGCCGCCGGACCGTGTACCGGGTCACGCGAGGATTGCCAGCGTTGGCATTGGTGTGGAGACGTTCACACATGGCAACCACCCTGGCCATCGACGCGCAGCTCCTCGAGGAAGCCCTGCGCGTGGGCGCGCACCGGACCAAGAAGGCCACCGTCAACGAGGCGCTGGCGCGCCACGTGTGGACGCCACTGGGCATCACCAATGCGGGGTGAGGGGCGCAGGCGGCCGCGGGGGCGTCCGACCAGCCGGTGTCGCACTCCTGGCGCAACGGCGGGTGGGTGGCGGTGGAGGCGTTCGACAACCCGCCGGTGTACGCCTCGGCCGGCGGCGCGCACATGACGCTGGACGGGTGGAGCCGCTTCCTGCAGGAGGTGCTGCGCATGGAGGCGGGGACCGCCTTGCTGGCGCCGCCGGCGATCCAGCGCGAAACGACGGCGTCCATCACCCCCACGGGGAGCGACGCCTACGGGCTGGGGTGGTTCATCACCTCGCGCACGTGGGCGGGGGGGCGCACGCTCACGCACAACGGCACCAACACCGCCTTCGGGTCGGTCACGTGGATGGCGCCGCTGCGCGGCTTCGCGGTGCTGGCCACCACCAACTCGTGGGACGCCACGGGGAACCGCAGCGCCACCGCCATGGACGTGCTGGTGGGGCGCCTCATCACCTTCCGGGAGACGGGGCGCTGACGCGGAGGCGGTAGCGCTTGCCGCGGTTCCGGAGCGGTCCGGTCATTTCCTTCCAGGGGATCGGGCTCTGGTGGATCGACCTGGTCCCCGGGTCACGCAACGTGCTGAACGCCAGGGCCGGGGGTGG
>JAGWYS010000313.1 GCA_018969225.1 Gemmatimonadota bacterium
GGCGACGCCGGGGAGCTGCACGACGGCCACGTGACGATGGGCTCCCCCATCGGGCGCGCGCTGCAGGGGAAGGCGGTGGGGGAACAGGCGATCCTCAAGCTCCCCACCAAGGTGCGCCGGTTGGTCATCACCGAGCTGGTCACCATCCACCAGCGCTCCGCCGACGAGCTGGCCTGACCATGGACGCGCTTCCCGCCACGATGCAGCGCGCCGCGTACGACCGGCGCGGCCCCGTGCCGCAGGACGTCATCCGCTGCGAGACGCTCCCCCTGCCGGTCCCCGGCGAGGGGCAGCTGCTGGTGGCGCTGGAGGCGGCCTCCATCAACCCCTCCGACGTCCTCACCCTCACGGGGCAGTACGGGATGCTGCCGCCGCTCCCCGCGGTGGGCGGGAATGAAGGGGTGGGGCGCGTGGTGGCGCTGGGCCCCGGGGTGACGGCACCGGCGGTGGGCGCGCGCGTGCTGCTCCCCGTCGGGTGCGGCACGTGGGCCTCGCACCATGTGGTGCCGGCGGCCTCGGCCATCGTGCTGCCGCCGGTGGGCGACCCGCTGCAGCTGGCCATGGTCACCGTCAACCCGCCCACGGCTGCGCTGCTGCTGTCGGAGATCGTGCCGCTGCGCGAGGGCGGCTGGGTCATCCAGAACGCCGCCAACAGCGGCGTGGGGGAGTACGTCATCCAGCTCGCCAAGGCGCGCGGCGTGCGCACGGTCAACGTGGTGCGCCGCGCCGAGGCGGTGGCGCCGCTGGAGGCGCTGGGGGGCGACGTGGTGCTGGTGGACGGCCCCGACCTGGCCGCGCGCGTGGCCGCGGCCACTGGCAAGGCCAAGATCGCGCTGGGGCTGGACGCCGTGGGTGGCATGGCCACCGATCGGCTGGCGCAGTGCCTGGCTCCGGGAGGGACGGTGGTCAACTACGGCGCCCTCTCCGGCGAGCCGTGCCTGGTCGTGCCGGGGCAGCTCATCTTCCGCGGCGTGCAACTGAAGGGGTTCTGGCTGGCGCAGTGGTTCCGCACCACCACCCCCGCGCAGCAGCAGGCGCTGTACGGCGAGCTGGTGCGGGAGATCGCCGCCGGGCGGCTGCACGCCCGCGTGCATGCCACGTTCCCGCTGGCGCAGGTGGCCGAGGCCGTGGCGTGCGCGGCGCAGGGCGGCCGCGACGGGAAGGTGCTGCTGGTCCCGTAGCGTCGCGGAAGGGGCCGCGGGGGATGGGGCGCGGCTTACCCCGCGGTCATCCCCCCGTCCACGGCAATGGCCTGCCCCACGAGGAAGGCGTTGGACGGCGCGCACAGCGCCAGCACCACCGACGCCATCTCCTCCACCGTCCCCAGCCGCCGCGCGGGGATGCCGCGCTCGAGCGCATCGCGCGGGGTGCCGTTGGCCACCATCCCCTCCACCATCGGGGTCCAGGTGAAGCCGGGGCACAGCGCGTTGATGCGCAGCCCCTGCCGCACGTACTCCAGCGCCGCGCTGCGGGTGAGCCCCACCACGCCGTGCTTGGCCGCCGCGTACGCGGGGTGCCGCGGGAACCCCGCCAGCCCGGCCACCGAGGCCACGTTCACGATGGCGCCCCCCCCACCCGCCAGCATGGCGGGGATCTCGTTGCGCAGGCACCGGAACACGCCCGTGAGGTTCACGTCCACCACCGCGTCCCATGACGCCGGCGGGTACTCGGCCGTCTTGACCTCCAGCCCGCCCACGCCGGCCGCGTTCACCGCCACGTCGAGGCGCCCATGGCGCGCCACCACGGCGGCCACCGCCGCCTCCACCGCCGCGTCGTCGCGCACGTCGCAGGGGAGCGCCATCCCGTTCACCTCCCGCGCCACCGCCGCGGTGCCCTCCGCCCGGAGGTCGCCCACCGCCACGCGGGCGCCGGCGGCGGCAAAGGCCCGGGCGCAGGCGGCGCCAATGCCCGAGGCTCCGCCGGTGATGAACACAACGGCGCCGGCGAAGGCGTCGGGGGCGTAGCCGGGGACGGCGCCGGGGGAGAGGTCGGCCATGGCGGGAATTTCGCGGGGGGAACGCCTTGCAGCGGGTGGAACGCGGGGACGCCGTCCGGCGCCCCGCCCACCGTCCCCAATATGCACCCAGCCGTTAGCTTCCCGCCCATGCCAACCCCGTGGAACAGCACACCCGGGCGGCGCGTGGCCCTCGTGGCCGGCGTGCGCACCCCCTTTGCCAAGGCGGGCACCGCCCTGCGCCACCTCTCGGTGGTGGACCTGGGGCGCGCCGCCGTGGCCGAGCTGGTCCAGCGGACCGCGCTGGACGGCCGCACCGTGGACCTCCTCACCTTCGGCACCGTGATCCCCTCGGTGCTGGCCCCCAACCCCGCGCGCGAGGTGGCGCTGCTGCCGCACTTCCCGCGCACGCTGCAGGCGCACACCGTGTCGCGCGCCTGTGCCTCCGCCAATCAGGCCATCACCGACGCCGCCGACCAGATCGCGCTGGGGCACGCCGACGTGGCCATCGCCGGCGGCGCCGAGTCGCTGTCGCAGGTGCCCATCCTGCACAGCCGGCGCATGAGCGACCTGCTGGTGAAGCTGTCGCGGGCGCGGAGCGTGGGGGAGCGGCTGGCGCTGCTGGGCACGCTGCGCCCGCGCGACTTCGTCCCCGTCACCCCCGCCATCGCCGAGCCCAGCACGGGGGAAAGCATGGGGCAGTCGGCGGAGCGGATGGCCAAGCTCAACGGCATCACGCGCGAGGCGCAGGACGCC
>JAGWYS010000069.1 GCA_018969225.1 Gemmatimonadota bacterium
GGCGCCGCTCCACCGCCCCGCGCGTGGGGCGGGTGGGGCGGCGCGGCGGCATCACCACCAGCGCGCGGGCCACCATCCGCTGCAGACGCTCCAGGGCCGCGCGGCGGTTCTGCTGCTGGCTCCGGTGCTCCCCCGCCACGATGCGCACCGTGCCGTCCGCCTCCAGGCGGCTCCCCAAGCGGGCCACGACGTGCGCACGCTGCGCGTCGGAGAGCGCCTGGGAGGTGGCAGGGTGCCATGTGAGCACGATGCGCGTGGCGCTCCGGTTCACGTGCTGCCCGCCCGGCCCGCTCCCCGTGATGGCGCGCACCGTCAGCTCCGCCCACGGAATCAGCACCCCCGGCACCACCACCACCCCCAGGTGCGGGTCCGCCCCCGCGCCCGGGGCTCCCCCCTCGCGGTCCTCCGGCACTACCACCCGCGGCAGGGCGAGCGCTGCAGCCGGGCGCGGATCGCCGCCGGCGTGGGGCGGGCGTCCTGCGCCGGCGCCTCGAAGATCGCCACGTACTCCCCCGGCGCCGTCCGCGTCAGCCCCGCCTGGCGGTACCCCACCGCCTCCAATTCGCACCGCAGCAGCGCGGGAGGGGTGCCGTGGCTGTCGGTGCGACGGTCCAGGTCCAGGATGACCAGCCGTCCCCCCGGCTTCATGGCGGTGGCCAGGTTCCACAGCACGCCGAAGGGCTGCGTGATCTCGTGGTACATGTGGATCATGAACGCCAGGTCCAGCGTCGCCGGGGGCAGCCGGGGGTCGTGCGCCTCGCCCAGCGCCACCTGCACGTTCCTCCACCCCGCCCGGCGCACGCGTTCATCCAGCAGCGCCAGGTATTCGGGGACGATGTCCTGGCCGTAAACCCGCCCGGTGGTCCCCACCAGCGGCGCCAGGCGCGCCACGTAATACCCGTCGCCGGCGCCAATGTCCGCCACCTGCATCCCTTCCTGCACCAGCGCCAGCGCCACCACGCGCGCAAACTCGCCGTCCTTGTCGCGCACCCGCTCGTCGGTCCACCGGGGGGCCACGATGTCCGACACCGGGCGTTCCGGGGCGGGAAAGGCGCTGTCGGGCGCCCCCGGGGGGGCCGCCGGGCGCAGCGTATCCTGCACGGCGGCGCCAGCCGACGGCACCGCGTTCCCCGGACCCGCGCACCCGGCGGGGGTGGCAGCGCCCCACGTGACCAGCACGGCCAGCCCGGTCACCGCCAGGGACCGGCGCGCCGTCCGGCGCGTCGCCGGTGGGCGTTGCACGAGGGAGAACAGCGTCGGCAGGCGGGACATGGCGGGCGGGGTCAGGGGGACGAGGGGGGGCTGTCCGGGCGGCGATGAACCCGGAGGGCCGCCACCCGACGGCCGTCCATCGCCACCACCTCCAGTTCGCCCCCCGGATAGTTCACCCGGTCCCCCACCTTGGGAAGTCGTCCCAGCGACGCAAAGACGTAGCCGCCCAGCGTGGACCAGTCGCCCTCGGGGATCGGCACATGATGGTCCGACCGCACGTCCACCAGCGACAGCGAGCCCGCCAGCTCCAGGACCCCGTCCAGGAACATCGCGTCGCGCGACAGCGGGTCATACTCGTCGGCGATGTCCCCGATCACCTCCTCGACCAGGTCCTCCATCGTCACGATCCCCGCCGTCCCGCCGTACTCGTCCAGCACCACCGCCAGCTGCGCCCGGGTCCGACGCAGGTCGTCCAGCACCCGTTCCGCCGCGCGCGATGCCGGCACGAACAGCGGTTCCCGCAGGTGCGCCTTCAGCTGGAACGCCTCCGGAGTCTCGTGCAGCCAGTAATCCTTGGCCACGAAGACGCCGACGATGTCGTCCGGGGTGTCCCGGTACACCGGATACCGGGAGTACCGCTCGCGCCGCAGCGTCGCCACCAGCTCGTCCAGCTCGATGTCCTCCGGGATCGCCACCATCCCCGTGCGCGGCCGCATCACGTCCCACACCTTCTTGTTGTGGAAGTCGAACACCCCGGCCAGCATCGCCGAGTCCGACTCGTCCAGCGTGCCGTGGGCGCGCGCCTGCATCACCAGCAGCCGCAGCTCCTCGGGGGAGTGCACGTGCCCGCCCTCCGAGGCCGGCTCGATCCCCAGCGCCGCCAGCAGCCGGTTGGCGGTGCCGTTCAGGAACCCGATGAACGGGGACATCAGCGCGGAGAAGAACATCAGCGGGCGCGCCACGAGCCGGCTCACCGTCTCCGGGCGCGCCAGCGCGATGGACTTGGGGGCCAGCTCCCCCAGCACGATGTGCAGGAAGGTGATCACCAGGAACGCCACGGCGATCCCCGCGCCGGTGTGCACGGCCCCGGGGGCGACCTCGATCCCCACCCACCCCAGGGCGCGGTCCACCAGCACGGCCACCGCCGGCTCCCCCACCCACCCCAGCGCCAGCGAGGCCAGCGTGATCCCCAGCTGGGTCCCCGAGATGTACCGGTCCAGCTGCCCCAGCGCCCGTTGCACCACCGCCGCCGGCCGGTCCCCCTCCGCGGCCATCTGGTCGATCCGGCTCCGCCGCACCGCCACCAGCGCAAACTCGGCCGCCACGAAGAACGCGTTGAGCAGCACCAGCACCAGCACCGTCAGCAACCGCACCAGCGCGGCCCCGGCGGTCAGGGCGTCCGGGGACTCCAAGGGGACGGCAATCATGGCATGAAAAGAAACGGGGGTCGGCGTGGTTCGTCAGTAGCGCGAAGGGTCTTGCAGAATGCAAGACCCCGGATTTCCGCAAAGCGGAACGGTCGTTCCGCTCCCCTCGTCGCCCGTCCGCATCGTGCGGTACACGCCCGCGCTCGCTCACGAACCCGTTCAGGAGTTGCTGGAGCCCCGCCGCATCATCCGGTGGGGGTGGGCGGGGCGCATGGTCGTGGCCAGCGCCATCCTGCTGGCGGCCATCTTCGTGTGGCGCGAGGCGGACCCGGCCGATACCCTGGTGGCCACCTTGGGCTTCCTGGTCGCCGTCCTGGTCACGGTCGGCGCCTATCTGTACGCCGAAGTGGACCAGCGCCCCATGGGGCGCGCCTTCATGGCGCTCCACCTGGCCATCGATCTGGCGCTGGTGACGCTGGCGGTCTGGCTCACTGGCGGGTGGAGCTCCCAGTTCGCCGCGCTCTACGTGCTGGTCATCGCCGCCGGGGCGCTCCTGTCCCCCCTCCACGGCGGAGTGGGCACCGCGCTGGGGGCGTCGGTGATGTATGCCGCCGCGGTCCTCGCGCAACGCCCCGGGTGGCCCGACGTGGGGCTGTGGGTCCAGATCGGGGTGTTCCTCGCGGTTGGCGCTGGCTTGGACCTGCTGGTCGGCCGCCTGCGCCAGATCCACAGCGGGCGCGCCGCCTACACCGAGCAGCTGGTGACGGTCCAGTTCGAGGCCGCCGACATCCTGCGCTCCATCCGCTCCGGCATCCTCACCGTCGATCCCGCGGGGCGCCTGCTCTACGCCAACCCCATGGCGTCGGAGCTCCTCGGGATCGACCTGGCATCGCATCTGGGGCGTCCCGTCCTCGGGGTGCTCACACCGGCGGCGCCGATGCTGGCCCAGCTCCTGGCCGATGCGTCGCAGACCCGCCGGTGCGTGGCCCGGGCCGAGGGGCTCATCCATCGCCCGGTTGGCGAGATCGAGGTCGGAATGACCACCACGGTGACCGAGGCCCCCGCCGGGGGGGGAGCCACGACCACGGCCATCTTCCAGGACATCTCCGACAGTCGGCGGCTGCAGGCGCTGCACGTGCGCACCGAGCGGCTGCAGGCCGTGGCCGAGCTGAGCGCATCGCTGGCGCACGAGATCCGCAATCCGCTGGCCTCCATCCGCAGTGCCACCGAGCAGTTGGCCCGTCGCCGGGCGCTGGCCGCGGTGGGTGCCGAGGACGACGACGCGGACGGCACCCTGCTGCACGCGCTCATCGTGCGTGAGGCCGACCGGCTGAGCCGGCTCCTGGGCGACTTCCTGGACTTCGCCCGCGCCGAGGTGTCGCGCTTGGCGCCGCTGGACCTCGGCCTTGTGGCCCGTGAGGCTGCCACCCTGGCGGCCGCGCATCCGGAGCGGGCGGAGGGCGTGCACCTGTCGGTGGACGTGGTGCCGGGGCTCCCGATGGTGGAAGGGGACGCGGACCTGCTGCACCGGGCCATCTTCAACCTCGCCCTCAACGCTGTGCAGGCCGTTGGACCCGGCGGGGCCGTTCAGGTGCGCGTGGAGCCGCGCGCCGCGGCGCACGAGCCTCCGGAGGCCGGGGCGGGGCAGGGGGGGGCCCTCGAGGCGGCCGCCGCCACGATGGTGGCGGTCAGCGTGGCCGACGATGGTCCAGGGATCCCGGCCGCGCTGCGAAGCCGGCTGTTCGAGCCGTTCGTCTCCGGCAAGCCCGGGGGAACCGGGCTGGGGCTCCCGGTGGTGCATCGGGCGGCGGAGGCCCACCGCGGTGTCGTGGTGGTCGATGCGCTCCCCCGTGGCACGCGCTTCACGATGCTCCTGCCCGTGGCCGTCGGACGCCCCGCCCTTGCCGCCACGGTCGTCGGCGTGGCGGCCATGCCCGTTCCTTTCGCCTGAGTCCCATGGTCGCCATCGAACCCGCCACCCTGCCAAGCGTCCTCGTGGTCGATGACGAGGTGGGCATCCTCGAGTCGCTGCGCATCCTGCTCAAGTCGGAGGGGTTTCGCGCGGTCACCGCGCAGGGGGGGCGTGCCGGGCTGGCGCACCTCGAGGCCCATCCCCCCGACGTGGTGCTGACGGACATCCGGATGCCCGATGTGGGTGGCGTGGAGGTGCTCGAGGCGGTCCGGAAGGCCGACCCGGCCGTGCCGGTGATCCTGATGACCGCCCAGGCCACGTTGCAGTCGGCCGTGCAGGCGGTGAACGCGGGCGCGTTCTACTACATCCAGAAACCGTTCCGCAACGACGAACTGGTGGCCATCCTCCGCCGGGCCTGCGAGCACCGGCGGTTGCGGAGCGAGAACCAGGCGCTGCGGCGGGAGCTGCACCGGCGCGACGCGACGGCGGCGGGGCGGCCGGTGGGGGTCAGCGCGGCGTGGCAGGAGGTGCTGCGGCTGGCCGAGACGGTGGCGCCCACCGATTCCACGGTGCTGCTCACCGGGGAATCCGGTACCGGGAAGGAAGTGATCGCCCGGTACATCCATGCGCTGAGCCGACGGCACGAGGAGTCCTTCCTGTCCGTCAACTGCGGGGCGCTCCCCGAATCGCTGCTGGAGAGCGAGCTGTTCGGCCACGTGAAGGGGGCGTTTACCGGGGCGGTCCGCGACAAGGACGGCCACTTCGCGGCGGCGCACCGCGGGACGTTTTTCCTGGACGAGATTGGCGAGACCACGCCCGGCACGCAGGTCAAGCTGCTGCGAGTGCTGCAGCAGCGGGAGGTGATCCCGGTGGGGGCCACCGAGCCGGTGCCCGTGGACACGCGCGTGCTGGCGGCGACCAACCGGGACCTCGAGGAGGAGATCCGGTCGGGGCGCTTCCGGGCCGACCTGTTCTATCGGCTGAATGTCATTGCCCTGCATCTGCCGCCGCTGCGGCAGCGGGCGGAGGACATTCCGGTGCTGGCCGAGGCCTTCCTGGCGGACGCCGCGCGCCGGGGCGCGCCCAAGCGGCTCTCCGCCGGGGCGCTGGAGGCGCTGGTGGGGTATGCGTGGCCTGGTAACGTCCGCGAGCTGGAGAATGCGCTGGAGCGCGCCGTGATCCTGACGGCGGGGGAGGTGATCGCCGCGGAGGCGCTGCCGACGCGGGTGACCGAGCGGCGGCCGGAGCCGCTGGTGTCCGATCGGCCGCCGGCGACCCCGGCGCTGGAGGCGATCGAGCGGGCGTACATCGAGTGGGTGCTGCGCAATGAGGGGGGGAACAAGAGCCGGGCCGCCGAGGTCCTCGGGATCGATCCGTCCACGTTGTATCGGAAGCTGGCGCGGTACGGCGACGGCGGGTGACGCGTGGCGCCCGCGGGGACGCCCGCGGTGCGTTGCCAGCACCCCGGCGGCAGCGCGGGGGTGTGCGGCGCGGGGGTTGCGGATGTTTTCGTGCCCGTGGCAGGCGTGTCGGTGCGGTGAGGCGCGGCCGCGCGTTGCCGCGGGGCTCGTGCAAAGTGCAGGGTCTTCCGCAAGTCACCGCACCGTCCGTCTGCGTCCGCGCTGGGCAATGACGTCCAAGCGCTTGTCCACGTTGTGGTTACGGCGAGCTCGGCCATTTGGCATCCCTTTTGCACGGCGTTGCCATGGGCCGTCGCACGTCCCCCAAGTCGCTACCCCTCTCCAGGAGCATCCCCATGCAGCGTTCGCGTCAGGGCTTCACCCTCATCGAACTCCTCATCGTCGTCGTCATCATCGGCATCCTCGCCGCCATCGCCGTGCCGAAGTTCGCCGACACCAAGCGCAAGGCGTACATCACCGCCATGAAGTCCGACCTCAAGAACGCCGTCTCGGCCGCTGAGGCCTGGTTCGCCGACAACAACAGCTATTCGGGGTTCACCGCGCCCACCGGTTCCGTGGGCGTCACCATGTCGGTGTCCAACCTCTCCAACACCGGCTACACCGTGTCGGCCACCCATGACCAGGCCCCCGGCGCCACCTGCACCGTGGGCGCGGGCACCGGCACCCCCTCCGGCCTCCTCGAAGGGCAGCCCGGCGGTTCCACCTGCAAGTGACGCCCGGGCGGCCGGCCCCTCCCCTCCGCGGGAGGGGCCGGCGCCCGCCACTCACCATCCGTTTGCTCCCCCAGCCACACGCCACGATGCCGCGCCGCCAGGGGTTCACGCTCATCGAACTGCTCATCGTGGTGGTGATCATCGGCATCCTCGCCTCCGTCGCCGTGCCGAAGTTCGCCGACACGAAGCAGAAGGCCTACGTGGTCACCATGAAGCAGGACCTCAAGAACCTCGTCGTGACCGCGGAGGCGTATTTCGCGGACAACAACACCTATGCGGGGTTCACCGCACCGATGGGGTCCGCCGGCGTGCAGCTCCAGGTCACGCAGGCCACCGCCACCGGGTGGCAGGCGCAGGCCACCCACCTGCAGGCCCCCAACGCGCTCTGCCTCATCGGCATCGGCGCCAATACCCCCGCCGGGCTTCAGGAAGGGGCGCCGGGCGGCTCGGCCTGCCGGTAGCGCACCGCACGACCCGTCGCCGGTGAGGGTTCGCGGGCGGCACCAGCGCCTGCGTTCCCATGACACCGCCCGCGTTCGGGCGGTCACGTGCCCCGCGGCATGCCGCACTACCATGCGGCCATGGCTTCCCGCGCTCGCTCCGCATCCAACCGCCGAGGCGCCCTCCTCGTCGAACTCCTCGCTGCCCTGGCGGTCGTCGCCGTCATCGGCACCCTCGGGCTCCACCTCGCCGGGCAGCAGCTCCTCCTGCACGATCGGGCGCTCGCCCTCGACCGCGCCATCCTCACCGTGGACGCCGGCGTCGAGACGCGGCGCAATCGGCCCTGCGCCGCGGCGCTGCCGCCGCTCCCCGCGCCACCCCTGGGAACCCGTGTCGTCGCCGAGGTCGCCGCCGTCCCCCAAGGGCCCGCCACCCTCGCCGTCGTCCGCACCACCCTGCAGTGGACCCCGCGCCACGGCACCGCCGCACGCCCCATGCTCGAGGCGGACGCGCAGGTGATGTGCTGGTGAGGTGCTGGTGAGGTGCTGGTGATGCGGCGGACCCCCCATCGTCGCGGGCATACCCTGGTCGAGCTCCTGGCGGCGCTGCCGCTGGCCGCGCTCCTCCTTGCGCTCGTCGCCACCAGCCTCGTGACCACGTCGCAATCGGCCCGCCGCTCGGAGGCCGACACCCGGCGGGCACGGGAACTCCGCCACGCCCTCGCCGTGCTGGCCGCCGAACTGCGCCCCCTGCCGCCCCACGCGCTCACCCACGTCAGCGACACCCTGCTGGCCTTCGAGGCCCCGCTCCTCGTGGGGCTGGCTTGCGCCCAGCCGACACGCGCCACCCTCGTGCTGGTGCCCACCCCCGCAGCCTCCGCGGAGCGCCCGTGGCGCACCCTCCCCGCCACCGACGACCAGGTCAGTGCCTGGGGCATCGCCCCCGACGGTCGCACGCTGCGCCCCCTCGCCGGCACCATGGCCGCGCTGCAACGCACCGACCCCTGCGCACTCAATCGCCACCCCCCGCATCCCGCGTGGCGCCTCGACCTGCGCAATCCGCTCCCCGCGGACATGGCCCCTGGCCTCCCCGTCAGCGTGGCACGCCCCGTCCGCTACCGCCTCTATCGCACCACCGACGGCTGGTTCCTGGGGCGCCAGGCCCTCGTCCGCCGTGCCTGGGAAACGATCCAACCCGTGGCAGGCCCCCTCACCGCCCCCGGCGATGGTGGCATGCGGGTGCGCGCATGGGACGCGAAGGGTACCCCCCTCGCCGACGGCCGGGGTGCGCATCACCTCCAGGTCACCGTCCGCGCGCCCGCCGAAGCCACCGGCGGCGCGCGGCCGGCGCCTCCGCTCACCCTCACCGGCGCCATCACGCTGCGCGGACCCGCCCAATGACCCGCCACCGGCGCACCGGCACCCTCCTCCCCGCCCTGCTCGTGCCACTGGCGCTCCTTGCGCTCATCGCCGCCGCGTCGGCCACCGACAGCGTCGCCAGCCACCACGAGGCCATGCAGGGCGCCCGCGGTGCCACCACCCTTGCCGCCGCCGAATCGGCGCTGGATGCCCTCATCGCGCAGCTGCGGCGGAATCCCGCGCCACCGTCCGCCGGAACGCCGCCATCACACCCCGCACCAGGCGAGAGCCTCGTCCTCACCTTGCCACGCCGCGATGGCCTCCACGCCGTCGCCATCGCCACCCGCCCCCACCCCTACCTCGTATGGGTGGTCGGCACCGCCGAATTCCCCGCCCCCACGCGCCTCAGCGATCCGCACGGACGCCACGCACCCGTCGTCTCCCGCCGCGTGGAGCGCGCCCTCTGGCTCCTCCCCCCCACCGTGGAGACAGCCGCCGCCATCACCAGCCGCGCCCCGCTGTTCTCGGCCTCGACGGCGCAGGTGGACGGCAGCGACGCCCCCGCCACCGACACCCCCTGCCCACCGGCGCGGGAACGCGTCTCCCTCCCCCCGGTGCGCATCGGGCTGCCGGTGGACGCCGACACCGCAACCGTGCGACAGCGCCTCCCGCCCGAGAGCCCGGCCCACCTTCCGTCGGCGCCCCCCGCGCAGCCCCCCGGCCGCTGGGCCGCCATCGCCATCCGCCCCCCCCAACTTGGCCTCCTCGGCGCGCACCAGTGGCGCGGCCTGCTGCTGGTGGATGGCGACCTGACGCTGCACGGCACCCTGGCCGTCCATGGCGTGCTGCTGGTGCTGGGGCGCCTGCTGGGGGACGGCGCGCTGCAGGTGCGCGGCGCCGTGGTGATCCTCGCCCGAGACGGCGGCACCAGCACCCTGGGTGCCGCCAGCCGGGTGGCCTACGACCGGTGCACCACCCAACTCGCGCTGGCCACCGTGGCCGCCGTGCTGCCAGGCCCCACGGGGCACTGGGGCATCGGCACCCAAGACCGCATCCCCTGACCAACAACGCCCGCTCACCTCCATGCTCCGTTTCGTCAGCGCCGCACCGGTGCCGCCCCCAGCGGCCGTCACACCACCGGCACGCCAGCGCACCCGCGGCACCGTGGACACCGTTACCCCGGCGGCTTCCGGTCGTTTCATGGTTGACGCGCGTTGTTTCAGCGCGGCCCCAGGGACGGGGCGTCCGGCGCGGGGCCGGAGGCTGCCGTCACGGGTCACCTTTCCGGTTCCCCACGGCATGGCGCTCTTCGGCCGGCGCAGGCACACCCTCGGCCTCGACATCGGGTCCGGCTTCGTCAAGGCCGCCGTGATTGATCACGGTGGCCGGGAGCCCAGGCTCACGCGCGCCATCCTCACCCCCGTCCCGGACTCGGCGATCGTCGAGGGCGAGGTCATGGACCACGCCGCCGTGGCCGACGCCATCCGCGAAACACTCGGCGCTTCCGGTGTCCGAGCCCCCCACGTGGTGGCCGCCGTGGGCGGGCGCGACGTGATCATCAAGAAGATCAGCGTGGAGCGCATGAAGCCCGCGCACCTCCGCGACGTCCTGCGCTTCGAGGCCGAGCAGCACGTCCCGTTCGACGTGGACTCCGTGGAGCTGGACTTCCAGCTGCTCAATCCCGAGGCCACGCAGGGGGACATGAGCGTCCTCCTCGTCGCCGCCAAGCACCAGCTGGTGGCCGCACGCCGGGACTTGGTGAAGGACGCGGGCGGCCGGCCCGCCATCATCGACGTGGACGCCTTTGCGCTCCACAACGCCTTCGAGGCCAACCATCCGGAAGCCATGCAGGGGACCGTCGCCCTGCTCGACGTGGGACACGACATCACCAACCTCATCGTCATGGAGGCGGGGGTGCCGGTCCTCAGCCGCGAACTCCCCGTGGGCACGCGGCGTTTCCGCGAGACCGTGCAGGGACGCGACGGCCTCGACGCCGAGCAGGCCGAAGCCCTCCTGCGCGCCGACGCGCCGTCCTCGCGGCTCGACGACGCCATCGCCCTGCACGGCGAGGAACTTGCCGCAGGGATGGAGCGCGCCGCCACCTTTCTTGCCACCTCCACCCGCTCCTTCGCCCAGATTCGCGCCGCCTGGGCGTGCGGCGGCGGGTCGCGCATTCCGGGGCTCCTCCCGTGGCTCGGCGGGCGCCTCCGCATTCCCGTCCAGCACGCCAGCTCCCTGGCCGGCGTGGCCGTGGCGCCGGACGCCCTCGACGCCCTCGCCGTGGACGATCCGGGGCCCCTGCTGATGCTCTCCGTCGGCCTCGCCCTGCGCGCCGCATGAGCGCCCGATGCTGATCGCCGTCAACCTGCTCCCGGGTGCCCACCAGCGCTCGGCCGCGACGCCCCGCCTCGACTGGCGGCGCGCGTTTCCGTCCGTGGCAACGCTGCTGGGCGACCCGATCCTCGCTGGCAGCGTGGCCGCCACCACGCTGGCCGTGGCGGTCACGGGATGGCTCTTCACGGCGCAATCCACGCGCACGGCCGACGTGGCGCGCCACTTGGAGGAGGCGGTCGCTGATTCCGCTCGGCTGAGCGCCGCCATCGCGGCCCAGCGGCGCGTCACCGCCGAACGCGATTCGGTGGAGCGCACCCTCGCCGTCATCCGCGGGATCGACGACACGCGGTACCAGTGGGCGCACCTCCTGGACGAGGTGAGCCGGGCGCTCCCCACGTTCAGCTGGCTGCTGGCCGTCGAACAGACCAGCAAGCCGCCCCGCGCCCCCGAGGCCGACTCCGCGCCCCCGCCGGCACGCGCCCGCAGCACCGCCGCGCGCGCCCGCAAGCTCGACCCGCCGGCCGCTCCCGCCCCGGAACCGCTGACCTTCCGCGTGGTGGGGCAGACGCTGGACATCCAGGCGCTCACCCTCTTCATGCGCCAGCTCGAAAGCTCTCCCTTCGTCGCGCGCGTCACGCTCGTCCGGTCCGAAGTCGTGGCGCTCGACGGGAAGGAAGTCACCCAGTTCGAGCTGGCCGCCGCCTACGAGGCGCCCCCGCCCGGGGTCGTCCAGGTGGCCCCCCTGGTCGTCCCCGTCCGGTAAGCCCCATGGCCCTCCTTCCCGAACGTTCGCAGGATCAGGCCAAGGTGCTCGTCGGTGTCGTCGCCTTCGCCATCGCCGCCTGGTACTACCTCTATCCGTACGCGGAGGCGGACGCGCAACTGGCCATCGACCAGGAGCGCGTCACCGCCCTCACCGCGCTGAATGACAGCGCCGCCCGCGACTTCACCCCGGGCGCCATCCGCCGACTCCGCGAGCGCTCGGCGGAGCACCGCGCCATGCTCGGCGTCATGCGCCGCCTCGTGCCCTCCAGCAACGAGGTCCCCGCGCTCCTCGAGGAGGTCAGCAACGCGGCGCGCCGCGCGGGCCTGGATGTGGGCGGCGTCGTCCCCGAGCCCGTCCTCCCCGGGGAGCATTTCGACACGTACCGATACACCGTCACCATCGCCGGCAGCTACCACCAGGTGGGGGAGTTCCTCGCCAACGTGGGGTCGCTGCCGCGCATCGTCGCCCCCGTCCACCTCGCCATCGTCCCCGCCGTCGGTTCCGCGAACGCCCCCGACGGCCGCGCGCGCGCCGAAGGAGCCCGAGGACGCGGCGTGCTCACCGCCACGGTCCTGCTGCAGACCTATGTCGAGCGCACCGCCGTCGAGGGCGCGCCGCCCGCCGGCGCCACGCCAGGCAACGGCATGTCCCAGGGCGGCACGCCATGAGTCGCGCGCGCCCCACCCCGTCTCGCCCAGCCAGCCGGCCTCCGCAGTCCCGGCGGCGGCTCGGCCTGCACGCCGCCGCCCTCCTCCTCATCACGCCGCTCGGCGCGACGGCCCGGGCCCAGCAGGCCGCCGCCACAGCGCCCCCGACCGCCCGCGCCGCCGCCGCCCCGCCGCGCGAGGTGGTCATCAACCGCGAGACCTATGCGTACCAAGGAGCCGGACGCCGCGACCCCTACGCGTCGCTCATGAACAGCACCGACGTGCGCCCCCTCCTCTCCGACCTGCGCCTCACCGGCATCGGGTTCGATCCCGACGGGCGCAATTCCGTGGCCATCATGCGCGACCTGCACTCCAAGGCGCAGTACCGGGTGCGCGTGGGGCAACAGGTGGGACGCCTGCGCGTCACCGCCATCAGCCCGCGCTCCGTGGACTTCGCCATCGAGGCGTTCGGCTACAGCCGCACCGAGACGCTCCTGCTCAGTCGCGATTCCTCCACCACGAGAGCCCCGTGACCGGCGCCACGCTCACCACACTAACGGTCCTGGCCCTCGCCGCCACGCCCACGCCGCCACCGCGCGCGGCCGTCGTCGCACCGCGCGCGCCAGGCGCCGCCTCCGGGTCGCCGCAATCCTCGGCCAACACCCCGGTCACGGCCATCACGGTCACGCCCGGTGCCGACGGAGCCGAAATCCTGGTTGCCGCCGGCGCGCAGGCCACGGTGCGCCACTTCCGCCTCGCCAGCCCGTTCCGGGTCGTCGTGGACCTGGCGGCCAGCGCCCTCGCGCTGCAGGGCGGCTACGACGGCCTCGCCCGCGGCCCGGTGCGCAACATCCGCCTCTCGCAGTTCCGGCGCGATACGGTGCGGCTGGTCATCGACCTCGACAGCGCACGCAGCTATCGGGTGGAGCGCGCCGCCGGCATGGTGCGCGTGGTGGTGGTCGCCCCCGACGCCGCTTTCCCCCGCTGGGGGATGAGCGCGGGCGATGGCGCGGCACGCACCGCAGCCACCCCCAAGCCGGAGGCCCCCAAGCCGGAGGCCCCCAAGCCCGAGGCCCCCAAGCCCGAGGCCCCCAAGCCCGAGGCCCCCAAGCCCGAGGCCAAGCCAGCCCCGTCCGACAAGCCGACACCCGCTCCAAAGCCCGCACCCTCCCCCACGCCCGCACCGGCGGCGAAGCCCGCACCCACGCCCGCACCGCCCCCCGCGCCCGCTCCCAAGCCGGAGCCGCGCCAGGCCGCCACGCCCGTCGTCGATCCCTCCACGCTCCCCTTGGCACGCCGCGTCCCCCTCACGGGCGACGGCGCCCCCGCCCCGTCCCTCGCCCCGCAGAAACCCCGCATCAGCGTCACCTTCGACGACACCCCCATCCGCGACGTCGTCGCCCTCTTCGCCAAGTTCTCGCGACGCTCCATCATCCTCGGCAAGAACGTCACGGGGAACGTCACCGCCGACATCGCCGACAAGCCCTGGGACGTCGCCCTCCAGGCCATCCTCCAGGCCCAGCAGCTCGCCGCCAGCGAGGACGCCAGCGGCCTCATCACCGTGGACAGCTACCAGGCACTCGCCGCCACCCAGGCGCTCGAGCCGCTCGTCACCCAGGTGATCGAGATCAACTACGCCCGCGCCACCACACTCCGCACCACCGTCCAGGCCCTCCTCACCCGCGACTGCACCGGACTCGGCTCCGCGACCTCCAGCCGCGATCCCGGGATGGGCGGGAGCCAGCAGGGTGGCGGTGCCGGCCAGCAGGGCGGCGCCGGCTGCGTCGTGCGCGGCTCCGTCGCCGCCGACAGCGCCACCAACCGCCTCATCATCACCGAGGCGCCCTCCCGCCTCCCGGAAATTGTCGCCCGCATCAAGCAGCTCGACTTCCGCACCCCCCAGGTCACCATCAAGGCCAAGATCGTCTTCGTCAATCGCACCGGCATCCAGGACATCGGCCTCGCCTATGACCTCGGCACCGGCAACAAGCAGTTCTTCCAGCAGCTCGTCCCCCGCACGGATCCCAACACCCTCCGTCCCGTGGACACCAACGGCGATGGCGTCCCCGACGCCACCGGTGGCGGCTCCCCCTACCAGGGCCCCGCCCGCATCGCCCTCGGCGGCAATGCCCTCGCCGGCATCGCCAACGCCAACAACGCCATCAAGCCCAACGCCCTCAACCTCATCTACAGCACCGCCCTCGGGCGCTACCAGCTCACCGCCTTCCTCAACGCCCTCCAGACCTCCTCCCTCGCCGACGTCCAGTCGGAACCCTCCGTCACCATCGTCAACAACCGCAACGCCGAGATCTTCGTGGGGCAGGAAATCCCCATCCGGGTCATCGACGCCAGTGCGGGCAGCGGCGGCATGGGGGGCGGCATGGGTGGCGGCGGCGGTGGTGGCGGTGGCATGCAGCCCAACGCGGCCGCCTTCTTCCCCCGCGCCACCGTGACCAAGGAGGAGGCCGGCATCAAGCTGTCGGTCACCCCCCAGATCACCAACAACCGCATGGTCCTCATGACCATCAAGGCGGAGAACTCCAGCGCCGAGGTCTCCGCCACCGACGTGGGCGTGATCTTCAACCGGCAGCGGGCCGAATCACAGGTGCTCGTCTCCGATGGCGAGGCGGCCGTCATCGGCGGGCTCACGGTCACCGAGACCACGCGCTTCCGCACCGGCATCCCGCTCCTCATGGACCTCCCCCTCCTGGGACGGTTCTTCGGGCAGACCTCCCGCACCGAAACCAAGCGCGACCTCCTCATCCTCGTCACCCCGCACATCCTCGAGGACGGCCCCGTGCCGCCCCCGGGACGCTGAGGCCCATCGGCCATGCCCCGCCGCGTCTCGATCTCCACCCCGGCTCGCCGCCTCACCGCCGCCCTCGCCGCGGCTTGCGGTATCGCCCTCGGCACCGCCTGCGCCGGCGACGAGGTCATCGACCCGCCCTTCCGCGACACCATCAGGCCCCGCCTGATGGTCGCGCGCGGCAGCGAGGCCCCCGACTCGCTCCTCGCCGTCGCCATCACCGCGTCCGACAACCTCGGCCTCAAGCGCGTCCGCCTCCTCCTCAGCGGCGCCGTCTCCGCCACCTTCGACACCACCTTCAGCGCCGCCGTCACCACCCTCGCCGCGCAGGTGCGCATCCCGGTGCCCCGCAGCGCCCCCCTCGGCGCCACCGTCACGGTCACCGGCATCGCCACCGACGGCGCCGGCAACGCCTCCGACACCGCCCTCGTCGCCCTCACCGTCGGCAACCTCGAGCCCCCCCGCGCGGTCATCACCGCCCCGGCCGCCGGCACCCCGGCCGTCGCTGGCAAGGCGCTCGTCCTCGCCCTCGCCGCACGCGCCCGCTTCAAGGTGCGCACCCTCGGCCTCGAGGTCGCCGGCGCCGTCCGCCTCCGCGACTCGGTCCAGTTCACCGCGCCCCTGCGCGACTCCGTCGCCCTCCTCGACACCCTCCTCATCCCCGACACCGTCCGGGGCCCCACGATCCAGGTCACCCCCTTCATCGTGGACTCCCTCAACCAGCGCGTCACCGGCGCCACCGTCACCTACGCGGTCCAGAGCGTCGCCACCGCCAACACCATCCCCGTCGTCCGCGTCGGCGCCGCCAATCGCCTCGAAGTCAGCGACACCATCTCCGTCGAGGCCACCGATCCGGTCGGCATTGCCACCCTCGGCTACGAGGTCCGGACCCTCACCGGCCAGCTCCTCGCCGCCGATTCCCTCGCCGCCACCGGGGGCTTCTCCACCCTGCTGCGCACCTTCCGTGCGCGCATCCCGGTCACCGCCTTTCCCACCCCCGTCACCGTCACCGGCTTCGCCCGGAACGCCAACGGCCGACGGGACGTCGCGCGCCACCTCTCCGGCGCCGTCCGCCTCGACACCGCGCAGGTCGTCGCCGGCTACACCCAGCCCCTCCCCGACGGCGGCGCCATTGCCGACGCCGTCTACGTCCCGCGCACCGACCGGCTCTACCTCTCCAACATCGCGCGCAACTGGCTCGAGGTGTACAACCTCGCCGACTCCACCTTCCGCACCCCCATCACCGTCGGCTCCCGCCCGTGGGGCATCGCCCCCTGGCCCCGCAATCGCGACGGCCTCATGGGCGACACGCTGCTCGTCGCCAACTCCGGCGGCACCCACGTCAGCTATGTGGACCTCCGCCAAGGCCCCACCGGACGCGAGGTCTACCGCTACCCCCTCCCCAACCTCGTCGTCTACAGCGTCACCACGGTGCGCTCCGAAACCTCCGACCAGCTCATCACCCAGCGCACCGTCTACGACTTCAGCGACCGTCCCCAGTACCTCGCCACCACCTGCACCGGGGCCAACACCCCCGGCGCCCCCTGCGAGGACGTGATCGCCGTCTACTCCACCACCCCCACCCCCGGCCAGTCGGTCCCCTTTCCCAACCAGGGCACCATCCGCTGGGAAAACCTCACCCGCCGCGCGTCCCACTTCTTCTTCGAACACGCCATCGGACAGACCGCCGGCCGCTCCGACACGCTCGAGATCGCCCGCTTCGCCGCCAA
>JAGWYS010000070.1 GCA_018969225.1 Gemmatimonadota bacterium
CGGAGACGCGCCCGCTGCGCACCGCTTCCTCGATGGCGTCCACCGACGCGCGCGCGTCGGTGGGCATCAGCAGCACGTCGTTCCCCGCCTCCAGCGCCCGCAGCGTGGCCTCCTGCATGGTGAGCGACCCCATCACCCCGTTCATGTCCAGCGCGTCGGTCACGAGGATCCCCTGGAAGCGCATCTCGGTGCGCAGCAGGTCGGTCATCACCTTCCGGCTCAGCGTGGCCGCGGTGTGCGTGGCATCCAGCGCGGGGAGGTCGCCGTGGAAGGTCATCATCCCGCGGAGGCCGGCATCGATGGCCGCCTGGAAGGGGGGGAGCTCCACGCTGTCCAGCCGCGCCCGCGACACGTTCACCAGCGACAGCTCCAGGTGCGAGTTCTGCTCGGTGTCGCCGTGCCCCGGGAAGTGCTTCCCGGTGGCCAGCATGCCGTTCTCCTGGATGCCGCGCACCAGCGCGCTCCCCAGCCGCGCCACCAGACGCGGATCCTCGCCAATCGACCGGGCGCTGATGACGGGGTTCTTGGGGTTGTTGTTGACGTCCAGCACGGGGGCGAAGGCCATGTGCACCCCCAGCGCGCGCCCCTCCAGCGCGGTGACGCGCCCCATGGCGTAGGCCAGCGCGGTGTCGCGGGCGGCGCCCAGCGCCATCTGGTACGGGAAGGTGGCGGCGCCGCCCAGTTCGATGGCGTTGGGGAGGAACCAGCCGCCGCGCGCCCGGAAGGCGGCGCCGGTCTCGAAGTCGGCGCCCACCAGCAGTGGCAGGCGCGAGGCGCGCTGCAGGGCATTCACCTTGGCGGCGATGTCCAGCGGGCCGCCGACGGAGACGATGATCCCCCCCAGCTCCAGCTCGCGCACCTGCCGCTCGGCGCTGGCATAGGTGGGGGCGTCCACGGCGCTGAAGTCGCCCAGCGTCCAGATCCAGATGAGCTGCCCGGCCTTCTGCCGCACGGTGAGGGTGCGGAGGACGGAGTCGGCCCAGCGGTCGTGGTCGGTGGCGGTGGCCACGGCGGCGGAAGGGGCGGCCGGCGCGGGAGGGGTGACCCCGGCAGCCGGGGTGACGGCGCTGCGGCAGGCGGCGGCCAGCAGGATGGCCGCCGGCAGGAGCCAACGAGAGGAGGAGGGCATACCGGGAATATAGGCGGCGGCGGCGGGTTGCACGGATCAGGCGCCCAGCAGCTGCCCCACCATCAGGATCACCAGGAAGCCCATGACCCCGGTGGCCATCCACCCCAGCACGCGCAGACGCTGGTGGGCGGTGAATCCCCCCATCACGGCGGGGTCGCCCACCAGCCCCATGAGCAGTGCCAGGATGGGGACGGAGACGACGCCGTTAAGCACCGCGCTCCAGTACAGCGCCCGCATGGGCGGGAGGGCGCCCACGTTGAGCAGGGTGCCGCCCACCGTGGCCACCACGATGATCAGGTAGAACCCCGGCGCTCCCGACCACCGGTAGCGCAGCCCGTTGCGCCATCCGGCCGCTTCGGCCACCGCATAGGCGGCGCTGCCGGCCAGCACGGGAACCGCCAGCAACCCAGTCCCGATGACGCCGGCGGCGAACAGGGCGAACGCGAACTCGCCGGCAAGTGGTCGAAGCGCCTGCGCCGCCTCGGCGGAGGTGCCGATCGTGGTGATCCCCGCGCGGTGCAGCGACACGGCGGTGCTGATCATGATGACCACCGCGATGATCGCCGAGAAGGACATGCCCACGATCGTGTCGAGTCGCGTGCGGGCGAACTCGTCGGAGGCCTCCTGCGGATGCTCCAGCAGGGAGCGCGCGCCCTTGGCCACCATGTCCTCCGCCTCCTGCGCGGCCTGCCAGAAGAAGAGGTACGGGCTGATGGTGGTGCCCAGCACCGCCACCACCGTCATGATGGCGCCGGGGTCCTCGCCGAGGGAGGGGAGCAGGATCCCGCGAAGGACGTCGCCCCACGGCACGTGCTGCACCGCCAGCACTCCCACGTAGGCGAAGAGCGCCAGCGTGAGCCACTTGAAGAGGACGACCAGGCGCGCATAGGGGAGGAACACCTGCGCCGCCGCCAGCGACACGCCGAAGGCGAGGGAATACCAGTACGCGCGCCCGCCAACCAGGAGCGCCACGGCGTCCCCCATGGCGGCGAGGTCGGCCATGATGTTGACGGTGTTGGCCACCAGGAGGAGGCCCACCATGGCCACCAGCACCGGCCGCGAACGGTGGGCGCGGATGTTGGCGGCGAGCCCGCGCCCGGTGGTGCGCCCGAGGCGGGCGCTGGCCAGTTGGACGGCGATGAGCAGCGGGAGGGCGAGGACCGAAGACCACAGCAGGCCGGTGCCGAACTGGGCACCGGCCTGCGAGTAGGTGGCGATCCCGGAGGGATCGTCGTCGGCCGCCCCCGAGATGAGCCCCGGCCCCAGCCGCCGCAGGAGCGGATCGTGGTGGGGCGCAGGGGATTCCGGGGTGGGGGCGGTCAGCACGTGGGTGGGCGTGGAAGTGGGACCGTGCGCCTACCGCGCGCGGTGGATGCCGCGCTTCTCGTCCGCCACGCCCGTGGCGCTCACGCGGATGGCGGTGCCCCACGGGTCGCGCGTGCGTGCCTCGCCGGCCGCGACCACGTCGGCCGGATACCCCGCGTTCCCGAGGCTTCGCGCCGCGTCCGCGACGTCATCGGCCGTCGGCACCTCGATGGTCCACTCGAGCAGCCGGGCGTCGTCGTCGCGCGGCGGACGCGCGTTGGGGCCCGCCCAGGTGTTCGTCCCGAGGTGGTGGTGGTAGCCTCCGGCGCCAAGGAACAGGGCGCCTGGATAGCGCCACGTGATGCGGTCAAAGCCGAGCGCCTCGGCGAAGAACGCCGCCCCCTGCGCGAGGTCGCCCACGTGCAGGTGCACGTGCCCGATCACCGTCCCGGCGGGCATGCCGCGCCACGGAGTGTCACCGGCCGCCGCGACGAGCGCCGCGACATCGACGGGGTCGGTGGAGAGCATCAGCTCGCGGCCCATGCGCCGCCACGCCGACCGCGGCCGGTCCGCGTACACTTCGATGCCGAGACCGTCCGGATCGGTGAGATACAGCGCCTCGCTGACCAGGTGGTCGCCGGCGCCGGCACGCACGCCGGACTCGCCCAGGTGACGCACGAACCGGCCGAGCGACGGACGGTCGGGGAGCAGGATTGCGAAGTGGTAGAGTCCCAGCAGCCCGCGCCCTGCCGGCCGCGCCCCCTTCCGCTCCTTGAGCTCGACGAGCACGCGGTCGTCTCCGTGCGCAGCGAGCGCGGCGCGCGCCCCCTCGCGCTCGACCACGCGCAATCCGAGGATCCGCTCGTAGAACAGGAGCGAGCGCGAGAGGTCCGCGATCTGGATGCGCACCCGGCCAAGACGCGTCGCGTCCGGGAGTCGAAATCCGGTTGGCGCCTCGCCGTAGCTGCCGGGGGTCGCCGGCTCGGCGGGTGGTGCGGCGCCGAAGATGTCGTGGGTCGTCACGCCCATGTGGCTGCTCCCTCTCGTGCAGGAACGCCTCCTCGTGGAGGCTCTGGAACGGCTTCGCCCGGCGGAGCTTGTCGCGGAGGGTGAGAGTGTCACCGGCGCAATATTAGTGTTGCAACACCGAAGGTCAAGCAGCCCGATCATCGGTGGCAGGCACCCGAGCAACAGGAAGCTCCGGCCGATTGACCGGAGCTTTCTGCGATGGCGATGGCGGTGTCCCCGCTCGCGTCATGTGGGTGTTGACGAAGGGGACAGGTATGGCCCACAGCGGAGAGGACGGGTGTTGCCCGCCCCAGGGGTCAGCGGGTCACCCGCACTCGCTGAAGCCGCAGACATGGCACTTCACGCACCCTTCGGCGAACTCCAGCTGGCTGCCGCAATCGGGGCAGGTCCCCATGAAGACCTCGCCGACCGGGCCGCCGAAGTCGGCCTGCGGCTGCTCGCTACCCGCCATGGGCGGGCGATTGAGCGGCGCGCTGGTGACGGGGGCGGGGGCGGACTGGGTGGGGGCGAAGGTGGCAGAGGCGCCCCCGGCGAGGAGGTCCTGCTGCACGCCCTGCTTGTCCCGCCACCACTGCTCCAGCGCGATGCCGACGGCATCGGGCATGGAGAGGACCTTGTTGGGGCCCAGGCCGACGGCGCGGTCGGAGGAGATGCCGCGCAGCTGGCGGTGGATCTCCATGAGCGGGATGCCGGAACGGAGGGCGAGGGAGACGAGGCGGCCGATGGCCTCGGCGTCGGCCATGGCGGAGCCGCCGGCCTTGCCGAGGTTGAGGAACACCTCGAAGGGCTGCCCCTTCTCGTCCTCGGTGATGTTGACGAAGAGGGTGCCGAGGGGGGTGTCCTTGCGGATGGTGGTGCCGCGCATGACCTCGGGGCGGGCGCGCTTGGCCCGGCGCGACGCGTTCTCCGCCTCAGCGCTGAACAGTGACTTGCGGGCGCGGTCGAGCTCGTTCTGCAGCTCGGCGATGGTCCCCTGCAGCTCGCCGACCTCACGGCGGAGCGCAGCGTCCCCCTTGTCCGCCTTGGCCTCGGCGGCCGGCGCCGCCTCGGCCCCGCCGGCGCTCTTGACCTCCTCGCGCTTGGCGGCAGCCTCCTGCGTGGCGCCCGTGCTGAGCACCTGGTTGTCGCGGGAGCCGTCGCGGTACACGGTGACCCCCTTGCACTTCATCTCGTACGCCAGCTCGTAGATGGCGCGGACGTCGTCCTGGGTGGCGGTGTACGCGAAGTTGGTGGTCTTGGAGATGGCGGAGTCGCAGTGCGCCTGGAAGGCGGCCTGCATGCGGATGTGGTACTCGGGGGAGATGTTGTTGGCCGTGTTGAACACCGCCTGCCAGCGGGCCGGCACCTCGGGGTGCTTGACGGTGCCCGTCTTGGCGATCCGCTCCATGAGGGCGTCGCTGTACCACCCCTCCTGCTTCGCGATGGCGACGAAGTCCTCGTTCACGTCGGGCATCATGACGCCCGCCTGGTTGCGCATGAACGCCACCGCGAACAGCGGCTCCAGCCCCGACGAGCAGCCGGCGATGATGGAGATGGTGCCGGTGGGCGCCACCGTGGTGACGTTGCAGTTGCGCAGCAGCTGCATGGGGCGGATGCGCGCGCCGCGCTCGTCGCGCGCGCACGTCTCGTCCGGCCCCCAGATGGACTGCGCCCACTCGGGGAACGCGCCGCGCACCTTGGCCAGCCGCTCGCTCTCCTTCTTCCCCTCGGTGTCCACGAACTCCATCACCCGGCGCCCCATTTCCACCCCCTCGGGGCTGTCGTAGGGGATCCCCAAGCGCACCAGCATGTCGGCAAAGCCCATCACCCCCAGCCCGATGCGGCGGATCCGCTTGGCCAGCGCGTCGATCTCGGGGAGCGGGTACTTGTTGACGTCGATGATGTTGTCGAGGAAGTGCGTGCTGAGCGCGATGTCCGCCCGGAACGCCTCCCAGTCCATCACGCCGTGGCGCACGTAATGCCCGCAATTGATGGAGCCCAGGTTGCACACGTCGTACGGCAGCAGCGGCTGCTCCCCGCACGGGTTGGTGGCCTCGTAGCGCCCCAGGTGCGGCACGGGGTTGTAGCGGTTGGCCTCGTCGATGAAGAACACGCCGGGCTCGCCGGTGCGCCACGCGCCCAGGATCATCGTGTCCCACACCTCACGCGCGCGCAGCCGCCCCGCCAGCTTCCCCGACACCGGGTCCACCAGGTCGTACTCGCCGTCCGCCTTCACCGCCTCCATGAAGGCGGTGGTGATCCCCACCGAGATGTTGAAGTTGGTGACCTTGGTGAGGTCCTCCTTGCAGCGGATGAACTCGAGCACGTCGGGGTGGTCCACCCGCAGGATCCCCATGTTGGCCCCGCGCCGCGTCCCCCCCTGCTTGACCGCGTCCGTGGACGAGTCGTACAGCTGCATGAACGACACCGGCCCCGACGCCACCCCGGTGGTGGACCGCACCATGGCCCCGCGCCCGCGCAGCCGCGAGAAGGAGAAGCCGGTGCCGCCGCCGCTCTGGTGGATGAGCGCCATGGAGCGCAGGGTGTCGTAAATGCCGCTCTGGCCGTTGCTGAGCGCATCGTCCACCGGCAGCACGAAGCACGCCGACAGTTGCCCCAGCGGCCGTCCGGCGTTCATCAGCGTGGGCGAGTTGGGCTCGAACCGGCGCTGCGTCATGAGGAAGTAGAACTCCTCCGCCACCGCCTGCACCGCCCCGTCGCTGGCCCCGTACCGGCGGTCCGCCTCCGCCACCGAGGTGGCCACCCGCCAGAACATGTCTTCCGGGCGCTCCACCGCCTTCCCCGAGGCGTCCTTCACCAGGTACCGCTTCTCCAGCACGGTCCGGGCGTTTGCCGTGAGCGTAACCAGGCCTTCGGGGGGGGTAGACGACAGGGGCATCCGAGCACGCTCCAAAACGGGGGGGAGACCAAAGACCTTCTCAACATCGAGCGGCCTTGGAAGGATCCCGCGAAGGGATCCGGCGGGGCCAAACACGCGGCTCAAGGCACTCGCGGCGGGCGGGTATGGTGCCGCTGTTCGTGAAGCCGCGCAAGTGTTCGCGTAACCACATGCCAGAAAACTGCTTGCGTAATGCACATCACGGATCTGCCACCGAGATGGAGTTGTCCACTGCGCGAAACGCCCGTCCGTGTTCCTCCGGCGGAACAACGGACGCCGCCTCCGCCCGGGAAAGCCCGGCTCCACTGTCGCTCCGCCAAGACCTTCGTAATTCTCTGCAGCACAACAGGTTGGGCGCGAGACACCAACGCCGGGTCCGTCACTGTTCGCGCACCAACCGCACAGGCGCCAGCTGGAAAGCGCGTGACGTCACGACCCGGCCTGACGCCCCGCCTTGCCTGCTCCCACATGGCCCGTGCGCTCCGGAAGCCACATTGCCTGCATTCACGATTCGTGCCGCGCTCCAGCCCGCCCCAAACCCCAAACACCCGTCCGCATCCGCGCCCGGTGCAGCGCGGCGACGGCACGCACCAGCAGCCCGCGCGGGGCAGCGCCGGCAGCCGGCCGGCGTCCCACCCTACGGCGCCCACTCCCGGAAGTACGCCTCCACCCCGGCCACCAGCGCCTCGGCGTACCGCCGCTGAAACCCGGGATCGCGCATCGCCGCCTCCTGCGCCGGGATCATGAGGAACAGCCCCTCGGCCAGCACCGCCGGATACCAGCTGGGGCGCGCCACCGCCAGGTTCTGGTAGTGCACCCCCAGGTCGCGCACGCCAAAGCGGGACACCATGGCCCGCTGGACATGCCGGGCCAGCGGCTCGCTGGGCTGATGGAAGAACAGCGTGCTCGTGCCGTTGGCCGTGAACGGGTTCACCCCGTCGGGGAGCGCGTTGAGGTGGATGGACACGAAGGCGTGCACGTCGGCACGCCGCGACGCCACCGCGCGGGCCGTGAGCCCCACCCCCTCCCGCGTGCGACGCGTGAGCACGGGGGTGGCCCCCCGCGCCGCCAGCAGCTCGGCCACCAGCCCGCCCACCGGGAGCACCGCGTCGCCTTCGTACAGCCCGGTCGGCCCGGTCGCCCCCGCCGGCGGGTGCCCCGGGTCCACCCCGATGCGCAGCCCCGCCAGCGGACGCGCCGGATCGATGCGGGGCGGCCGGCGCACCCGCAGCACCACCGCGCGACGCGCGGGATCCCACAGGACCAGCCACCCATACGCCGGCTGCGAGAGCGCCAGCGTGACCCGCACGCGGTCGCTCCCCACCTGCTCCCACCCCACCCGCCGCACGAGCGTGTCGGCCTCCAGCAGCGGGGAGATCTCGGGATTCATCTGGACCCCGTACAGCGTGAGCGTGAGCGTGCGCCCCTCCGCCTCCACCAGGTGTGCCGGCGGTTCGCCGGTGCCGATGACCAGGTCCGCCCACTCGCGGGCGGGCACCACCCGCATCCCTCCCGTGACGCGGCGCGGCAGTGGCGTCCCCTCGGGGAGCAGCTGCACGTCGCCGTTGGCCACCCAGATGTCCAGGAGCGCATCGAGGCGCACCCGCGTGAACCCTCCCTGGCGCCCCGTCACCTCGAGCGTGGTGCGCGGCAGCAGCAGCCACTTGTAGGTGCCGTCCACGATGGTGCGCCCGAACACCGCGCGATCGGTGTCGCCGGCGGCCGCCGGCGCCAGCGTGGCCAGCTGCCGCCAGGTGGTGGGCAGCAGCTTCACGGCGGCCACCGGCAACCGGGCGGAATCGCCCCCCGCGCGCACGACCACCCGCGCCGGGGCAGCCGGATCTCCAAGCACGGCCGCCAGCACGTCCGTGGCGAACGTCACCAATCCGTTGACGGGCGCGCCGAGCGGGCGGAGCGGAATCCGCACCGTCTCCCGGTCCCGGCGGCCGTACAGCTCCACGGAGGCCTGCTCGGCGGCCCGCACCGTCACGCGGAGGTAGGCGTCCGGGCGCGCCCAGGTCCCCGCCTCGGGCGTGAGGGCACCGTCGTCGGCCACCAGCGCGCCCGGCGCCAGGCGAGCCCGCGTGGGCAGGCGCACCGGGACCTCCTGCCGCACCGTGTCCGCCCCCCGCACGGCCATCAGTTGGTACCGGGGGGTCTCGGCGGGCGGCAGCGGCAGCCACGCCAGGAAGGCCCCGTTGGGCGCCACCGGCACATCGGTCCCGTTGATGGTGAGGCTGGCGTCCCCGCTCCCCACGCTCCCCAACAGGAAGTTGGAATCGCGCACCGCGACCAGCTGCCCCGGTTCCGGGTAGCGGACGGTCAGCTGCAGCGGCGCGTTGGTCACGGCGGGCGCCGGCGGCAGTCCCGCCACCAGCTCGGGCGGTCCCTCTACGAAGGGGCGAGGCGCCGGGGCGGGGACGGGTGACGGCACCGGCGCCGGCGACGTCGCCGGCGCGCAACCGAGCACGACGAGGCCGACGGGGAGCGCCCAGCGGGCGCGGAAGGCTGGGGTCATGGCGGGACGCTACCCTGTTGCGGCCGAAGCGTCCAGCATCGCGGACATTTGACCGCCCCCCGCCGGTGAGGGCATGTTTCGGGAGCGTCGCGCCAGCCGGCGCGCGTGCGCTGGCGCGGGGAGCTGCAACCCGCCGTCCGCGTCGTTCGTACGATGACGCATGCCCGCCCCCAAGCCCCGGCCCTCGTGACCGCGTCGTGAGCGTCCCCCCCCTCCAGTCCTTCTCGGGTTCCCCGCCCGCTCCGGTGACCGCGCAGGTGCATGCGCGCACGGATGCGGGGCGCGTGCGCCCCGGCAATGAGGACGCGTTCCTGGTGGCCGATCTGGAAGCGGGGACCACGATCCCCATGGCGGGGGCGCCGCACGAGACGGCGGTCCCCGACCACGGGCTCGTCTTCCTGGTGGCCGACGGCATGGGGGGCGCCGCCTCCGGGGAGCTGGCCAGCAGCATGGGCACCACCTTCCTGCTGGAGGCGCTGCTGGCGCAGTGGACGCCGCGCCCCCCCGCGGTGGGCGCGTTCGTGGAGGCGCTCCGCGACGCCACCGTCAGCGCCAACCAGCGGCTGCACCGGTATGCGCAGGACCACCCCGAGCATCGCGGCATGGGCACCACGATGACGGTGGCCGGCGTGCTGGGGGACCAGCTGTACCTCGTGCAGGTGGGGGACAGCCGGGCCTACCTGGTGCGCGACGGCGAGGCGCGCCAGCTCACCAAGGACCAGTCGCTCATCCAGCGCCTGGTGGAGCTGGGGGAGCTCACCGCCGAGCAGGCGGAGACGAGCCGGCGCCGGAACATCATCCTGCAGGCCCTGGGCCCCGAGGCGCAGGTGGTGGTGGACCTCACGCACCAGCCGCTGCGCCGCGGCGACACGCTGGTGCTGTGCAGCGACGGGCTCTCGGGGCTGGTCACCCCCGCCGAGCTGGCCGCGGCGGTGATGGCGACGCCCGACGTGGCGCAGCTCAGCGAGGCGCTGGTGGCGCTGGCCAACGCCCGGGGCGGGCACGACAACATCACGGTGGTGGCCGTCCGCTTCGAGGGCGACGGGCTGGCGCCGGCGCAGGCGGGGGACGCCGTGGGCTACACCGTCTATCCGCTGGCCGGGACGCTCAACGACGGCACGGTGCCCACGGCCCTGTCCCCCACCGGGGCCAGTCACCTGCGGGCCGATCCCACGCCGCGCTTCGGCACGCCGGTACCCCCGCCCGAGGTGATCGCGCAGGCGCGTGCGGCCATGGCGGCGCGTGCCGCCGAACCCGCCATCGCCGGCGGCCGTGAGGGCGCGGGAGACCCCACCCGCCTGGAGGAGCGGCGCGCGCGGGCGCTTCCGGTGCAGGTGGCCTTGGCGTTGCTGGGGGTGTCGGCGCTGCTCTGGGCGCTGGCCAGCCTGCTGGGGCGCTAGCGCGCGCGCAGCAGGGCGCGGGCGGCGGCCTCCTGCATGCCGCGGTCGCCGCTCCAGCATTCCAGCGTGGGCGAGGGCACCGGCAGCTGCGCCAGGAAGCGCGGATCACCCAACGCCACCACGATCAACGGCCGCCGCGCGGCTGTCGTCGCCTCGCGCAGCGCCTCCACGCGGGCCACCGTTTCGGGGCGCAGCGTGCACCGTCCCTTGGCGGGGTGGGCGTCGGCAAACAGCGCGACCACCAGCGGCCCCCCCGACGCCGGCGTGGGCCCCTCCGCCACCCGGGCATCGTGGCCGGCCAGCCGCAGCGCCTCCACCAGCCGCTGCCGGCTGGGCAGCACACCGGGACCGTCGGCATCGTCGTCCACCACCACCACCTCCGTCACCATCCCGAGGGGGGGCAACGGCCCGTGGGTGATGCGCAGGGTGCGGTCGGACACCAGCCCGCCCCACGCCGTGTCGGCCCCGCTGGGGCGTCGCCATTCGTTGGGAGGGGCCGCCCATTGCGCCCACTTGAGGCGACGGCGCAGCGAGCGCTGCACCTGCGCCCGGTCCAGACTGCCCTCCTCCACGGCCGCCACCAGCGCGTCCAGCGCCTCGCCCAACGGGCCGGGGTCCAGCACGAGATCGCACCCGGCGCGCACGGCCTGCACCGTCACCGTGGAGGGCGAAAACGGCGCCCCGGCCGCGCCCGGTTGCGCCGCCGCCTCGGTGGCTGGCGCCGCCACCACCAGCTGATCGTACCGCAGCTGCTGGCGCAGCAGCCACTGCACCACCTCCCGGGAGCTGGCGGCGGGGAGGCCGCTGTCATCCAGCGCGGGGTAGGCCGCGTGTCCCACCACGATCGAGGCGACCCCCGCGCTGATGGCCGCGCGAAACGGCGGCAGGTCCAGCTCCTTCAGCGCCTGGCTGGAGGCATGGATGACCACCGGGCCAAGGAGGGGATCGGCGTCGGCTCGTCCGAGCCCTGGGAAGTGGCGGGCCCCCGCCAGCACACCCTCCCCCTGGCAGGCGGAGATCCACCCGTTGATGAACGGCTCCACCTGCCGGGGGTCGCGCCCGAAGGCCCCGGTTCCCACGGCCGGATTCTGGTCGCGCAGCTCCAGGTCGCACACGGGGCCCAGGATCCAGTTGATCCCCATGGTGCGGGCTTCGCGCGCGGTGAGGCGCGCCGCACGGCGGCACGACTCCACATCGCCCAGCGTGGCGATGGCCGCGGGGGGCGGGAGCGGCGTGCCCCCCGCGATGCGCTGGCCGGCACCGCGATCCAGCAGCGCCCCCACCAGCAGGGGATGAGGCGCGCGACGTTGGAGTTCCTTGGCCAGCGTGCGCACCGCCCCCTGCTCCCCGCCGTCCAGCAGGACGCCGCCCACCCCCAGCGCGATGGCCTCCTCGACCAGCGGGCGCGCGGGCTCGAAGCCGGAGGCGGCCGACCAGGGGATGCACGGGACCAGCAACGGCGCGAGCTCGCGCCGGAGCGACTCTCGGGAGGACACGGTTCAGCGGGGGGTCAGGGATCCCAGCACCCGCGGGGCGGACGCGCCGGTTGCCGACGGGAGGTTGCCGGGGCGTCCCCGCAGGTGCAGGTACCCCAGCAGCGCGAAGGCCACGGCCTCCTTGGCTTCCCCGTCAAAATACACCGCCGAGAACGGGCGCACCGCCGGGGCGCGGTTCCCCAGCGCGTGCTGCAGCGCCGCCGCCAGCGCGCGCAGGAGCGCCGGATTGCTGGCGCCCCCGCCGGACACCAGCACCTCGGTCACGCCCTCGGGGAGGAAGCGCGCGTACTGGTCGGCGATGCTGCGCGCCGTGAACGCCGTGGCGGTGGCGACGGCGTCCGCCGCGGTGCCCCCGGCCGCGCGGCACGCCGCCACGAACTGCGCGACGTACTCGGGGGTGAACCATTCGCGCCCGGTGCTCTTGGGGGGCGGCGCCGCGAAGAAGGGGGCGCACAGCGCGTCGGCCACCACGGCGTCCAGCACCACCCCGGCATCGGCAATGGCGCCACCCCGGTCGTACGGCAGCGCGGGAAACAGCGTGCGCACCACGCCGTCCAGCACCACCACGCCGGGGCCGGTGTCGAAGGCGCGCACCGTCTCGGCAGGGGCCGCGGCCCCCGCGGGCCATGGCGGCACGACGGTCACGTTGCCGATCCCGCCGATGTTCTGCAGGGCGCGCCAGCCGTCGTCCCGCGCGAACAGCAGCAGGTCCGCGATCGGCACCAGCGGCGCCCCTTCCCCCCCCGCGGCCACGTCGCGCGTGCGGAAGTCCGACACCACCGCGCACCCGGTGCGCTCGGCGATCTGCGCCGGGTCGCCCAGCTGCCAGGTGCCGTGCGGCGGGGCGTGCCAGGCCGTCTGCCCGTGCGACGCCACGGCCGCCACCTCGGCGGCGTCCACCCCGGCGTCCGCCATCACGGCGCGCGCCGCGTCCCCGAACCAGCGCCCGAGGTCCGCGTGCACCCCGCAGTACTCCGCCGCCGTGCCAGCGCGCAGCGCCGCCTCCAGCCGCGCCCGCTGCGCCGGCGTGTACGCCTCCTGCCGGAACGCCAGCAGCGACGCCCGCACGCGACCATCCGGCCCGTCGGCAAGGCGCACGGCCGCCGCGCTGATGCCGTCCAGCGACGTCCCCGACATGAGCCCCACCACCACGGCGGGCGCCGCGCCGCTCATCGCGCCGCTCACGGCGCCACCGGCGGCGGCGGCGGGAGCACGCGGCGCACCACGCCCCCCGCCTGCTCCAGCGCAGCCTGTGCCGCCGCCGCATCGCAGCCCAGCGCGTGCATCACCAGCGCCCGCTTCACCTTCCCCCCGGCGGCCGCCAGCAGGGCGCGGGCGTCCTCCCGCGAGCCCCCCGTGACCTCCGCCACGATCCGCTCGGCGCGGTCCTGCAGCTTCGTGTTGGTGGCCATCAGGTCCACCATCAGGTTGCCGTAGGTCTTGCCGATGCGGATCATCGCGCCCGTGGTGAGCAGGTTGCACACCAGCTTGGTGGCCGTGCCCGCCTTGAGGCGCGTCGAGCCGGTGAGCACTTCCGGTCCCACCACCGGGAGGATGCACACGTCGGCGTGGGCGCGCATCGCCTCGGGGGGCGGGGAGCAGGCCAGCAGGATCGTGCGCGCGCCGCGCGCGCGCGCGCGCTCAAGCGCCCCGCGCACGTACGGCGTGGTCCCCGACGCCGCGATCCCGCAGACGACATCTGCGGCGCCCACGGCGTGGGCGTCCATCGCCGCCGCCCCGCCCGCCGGATCGTCCTCGGCGCCCTCCACCGGGGTGCGCAGCGCGACATCGCCCCCGGCGATGATCCCCACCACCATCCGCGGGTCCGTGCCGAAGGTGGGGGGGCACTCGCTCGCGTCCAGCACCCCGAGGCGCCCGGAGGTGCCGGCCCCCGCGTACAGCAACCGTCCGCCGCCGCGGAACGCGGCTTCCACCAGCGCAATGCCGCGGGCGATCGGCTCGCGCTGCGACGCCACCGCGTCCACCACGCCGCGGTCCTCGGCCAGCACCAGCTCCACGATCCCCGCCGGATCGGCAAGGTCGATGTCGGCCGTGCGCGGGTTGCGCTGTTCGGTGACCCGGGGGTCGCGCATGGCGAGAGGGCAAGGGGAGCTGGGGCCGCCCCGCGCACCTTGCTCCGGAGGGCCCCCCGGGGCAACCTAGGGGATTCCCTCCGACGTGCCCAGCCCCCGTCCACCGTCCCGCCCCTTGCGAGCCATGCCCCACCTGCGCAGCACCCCGATCGTCCGCCACCTGGCGCGACTCCCGCGTGGATGCCGCCGCGGGTTGCCGCTGCTGACCGCCCTGATGGGGGGGGCGGTCGGTTGCGCCCCCCGTGGGGTTGCGCGCGACGGCGCCGCGGGGGCGGAACGCCTGGGCGCCGGGGCACCGGCCGACCCGGCCATCCCCGCCCGTGTGGCGCCCCGGTTTCCCGAGGGGTGGCGGCTCCCGGCGGGCGCCCGCGCCACCTTCGCGCCCCGGGTCATGGCCGTGAGCAACAGCCCCGAGGCAAGCGCAGCGGCGGTGGAGATCATGCGGGCCGGGGGGAACGCGGTGGATGCCGCGGTGGCGCTGGGGTTCGCCCTCGCCGTGACCTGGCCCGAGGCGGGGAACATCGGCGGCGGGGGCTACGCGGTGGTGCGCCTGGCCGACGGCCGGACGGCGGCGCTGGACTATCGCGAGGTGGCGCCGGCCGGGGCCTCGCGCAACATGTACCTCGACGCCAACGGGAAGCTGACGGACAAGAGCGTGGTGGGGCACCTGGCTTCGGGGGTCCCCGGGGCGGTGGCCGGCCTCGCGGCGCTGCTGGAGCGGCACGGCACCCTGTCGCTGGCGCAGGTGCTGCAGCCGGCGATCCGCCTGGCGCGCGACGGGTTCGTGGTGGACACCGCGCTGGCCGGCTCCATTGCCCGCGCGCGCGCGCTGGTGAACCGCTTCCACCCCAGCACGCCGTACTTCCCCTCGGGCGTGCCGCTGGAGGCGGGGGAGCGCCTCGTGCAACCCGACCTGGCCCGCACCCTGGAGGCGATCGCGGCGCGCGGGGCCGACGGGTTCTATCGCGGGTGGGTGGCCGACTCGCTGGTGGCGGAGATGACGCGCGGCAGCGGCATCATCACCCGACAGGACCTGGCGGGCTACACCCCGGTGTGGCGCACGCCGATCCGCACGCGGTTCCGCGGCTATGGGCTGGTGGCCATGCCCCCGTCCTCGTCCGGGGGGGTCACCATGGCCGAGGCGCTCAACATCCTGGCGCAGGACGCCGCGCTCCCCCCGTACGGCAGCGCCGGCTGGTTCCACCTCCTCGGCAGCACGTACCAGCGCGCCTTCATCGACCGCAACGCGAAGCTGGGGGACCCGGCCTTCGTGGCCGTGCCGCTGGCGCAGCTCACCAGCCCGGCGTACGCGGCGCGGCTGCGCGCGACGATCGACCCCGCGCGCGCCACCCCCACCCGCACCCTCGAGCCGCAGATGGCGGCGGCCGCGCGCGAGCCGGAACACACCACGCATTACTCCGTGGTGGACGCGGCGGGGAACGCCGTGGCCATCACCACCACGCTCAACAACTCGTGGGGCTCCGGCGTGTGGGTGCGGGGCGCCGGGTTCATGCTGAACGACGAGATGGACGACTTCGCCGCCCAGCCCGGGATGCCCAACATGTTCGGGCTGGTGCAGGGGGAGCAGAACGCGATCCAGCCCGGCAAGAGGATGCTGAGCGCCATGTCGCCCACCATCGTGCTGGATTCGCTGGGGCGGGTGCTGCTGGTGGCGGGGGCCGCGGGGGGGCCCACGATCATCACGGGCACCAGCCAGGTGATCCTCAACGTGCTGGAGCACCGGATGTCGCTGGCCGACGCGATGCGCGCCCCGCGCATCCACCACCAGGCGCTCCCCGACTCGCTGACCTACGAGGACGGCGGCGTGCGCCCGGCGGTGCTCGACTCGCTGGCGCGCATGGGGCACGGGATGCGGCGGCTGCGGTCGCTGGTGAACGTCAACGCGATCATGCGGGTCCCCGGGGGCTGGGAGGGAATGCCCGAGCCGCGCCGCAGCGGCGGCGCGGTCGGGTACTGACGCCCGGGCGGCGCCGCGCCCGCCTCAGGGGACCACGAGCGCGTAGAGGGTGAGGGGCGCCTCCAGGCGGATGGACAGCGTCCCCCCTTCCTGCAGGCAGCTGTCGGCGTTCCCGGTGGCCGCCGCTGCGGCGGTCCCGGCGGCCGCACCGGCGGCGGCCCCCACGATGGTGCTGCGCGCACTCCGCCCCAGCAACCGTCCGGCGATGGCGCCGGCCACGGCCCCGCCGGCCACCTTGCGCAGGTCCTCCTGCTTGGAGGCGCTGCGCACGCGGGTGATGGGCGCCGCCAGCGTGGTGGCGTTCACGGGGTAGCTCCGGCCGCCATGCTGCACGGCCACCAGCCGGAGCACCAGCGTGGTCTGGTCGTTGGCCGACTGGGCGGTGCGCGCCTCGACCACCTCGAAGACCCCCGTGGCGCCCGCCGGCAGGTCGAAGTCGGTGCCGGTGCGGACGGGCTCGGCCAGCGGTGCCGTGATGCGGTCGCCGGTGCGAAGGGTGTTCGTGCACTGGGTGCGCGACGCGGTGAAGCGGAGCGTGGTGCCGGCAGCGACGGTGGCGGTGCGTGCCACGGCCGAGTCCGAGCCGGGGCGCGTGCCCGACGCGGCGCCGGTTGACGGGCCGGGGGGTGCCGCCGGTGCGGCAGCTG
>JAGWYS010000071.1 GCA_018969225.1 Gemmatimonadota bacterium
TCGGCGGTGCTCTGCTTCCACCCCCAGAGGAGCGACGCGGTGGTGGGGTGCGCCAGCACGTCGGTGAAGATGCCGCTGGCCGCCGTGCTCCACGTGCTCCCGCCGTCGGTGGAGCGCAGCATCCCTGCGTTGGTGGCCGCCAGCAGCACCGCCGAGGCGTCGGCGCCCGCGGCACTGGAGCGCAGCAGGTGGATGGCGTACACCTGCCGCATGGCCAGCGTGGCGCCCCCCAGGTTGGTCCAGGTGGTGCCGCCGTCGGTGCTGCGGAAGATCCCGCACGACTGCGCCCGGCTTTCCACGGGCTCGCCCGAGGCGGCGTACACCACGGTGGGGCGCACCGGATTCACCGTGATGGCCCCGATGGTGAGGCCGCACAGGTTGTCCGTGGACACGTCCCACGTCATCCCCCCGTCGCGGGTGCGCCAGACGCCGCCGCCGGCGGTGCCGATCCACGCGGTGTTCTCGTCGGTGGGGTGCGGCACGATCGACGCCACGCGCCCGCCGTCGGCCTGCGGCAGCGACAGCCAGAAGGCGTTGGGGGCCAGCAGCGCCGTGGGGCCCAGCGGCATGAAGACGTTGGGCATCCCCGGTCGGAACAGCGGCGGCATCCGCAGCGCGGGTGCCGCCGCCTGCTCGGTCTCCCACAGCCGGTACAGGTGCCCGGGGGCGGGGAGCGGTTCGGTGCCCACGCCGTTGAACCACTCGGCGCGGTCCCGGGCATTGCCCTCGCGCACCTCGGTGGGGGACGCCCCCTTGGACTGCCCCGCCACCCCGCGGACGGCCGCCGCCAGCAGCAGCGCCGCCCCCGCCGCCTGCCTCAGGCGAGAAGGCATCACCGCCATGAGGCCCCCCGCTCGATGCGGACCTTGGCCAGCAGCGAACCGCCCTCCGGGTCGGCCAGCTCCGAGACCGCCAGCGTGGCCGGCGGCGCGGCATTGGGCGTGCGCCGCGGCCACGCGAAGCGCACCACCGCCAGCGGTTCCGCCCCGGCCACTCCGGCCGCGTGGATCCCGGCGAGGCGCAGCGCCCCGCCGCGGTCGCTCCCCTGGAGGAGGCTCCCGGGCGCGGCCACCCAGTCCACCGGCGTGAGCACGGCCGGGTCGAACTCCACGGTGGCCGTGAAGGCGCCGACCGACAGCGCCGCCCCGTCCCCCAGCACCAGCGACGCGGTCACCAGCGTGCCGGTATCGGGGGTCATCACCAACCGGACCCGCGGGAGGGGGGGCTCGGGGAGGGGCGCCGTGGCGCCACTGCGCTGGTCGGCGCGGCAGGCCGCCAGGAGGGGCAGCGAAAGGAGGAGCAGGCGGAGGGAAGGCATGCGCGGGAGTGGAAAGGCGGGAAGGGCGCGGGCCGGACTGCGGTTCCTTGGTATCGTGCAGCCCGCCATGTGCCCGGTCAAGCATACGGACGACCTCGCCACTCTGCCGTCACCCCCCGCCGTCACCCCCCGCCGTCACCCCCCGCGGTCACCCCGCGCGGTCACCCCCGCGTCGTCACCCCGCACGCACCACCAGCACCCCGCACCGCGCCGTTCGCAGCAGGCTGGTGGCCACGCTCCCCACCAACAGCCGGTCCACCACCCCCAGCCGCTCCGCCCCCACCGCCAGCAGCGGGGCCCGCTCCTGCTGCACCCGCGCCAGCAGCGTGGCCGCCGGCTCGCCGCGCAGCATCACGGTCTCCACGGTAGTCCCCGGGGGTACCGCCAGCCGCCGCACCAACCCCTCGAACAGCGCCGGGAGCGACCCCGCGTACTCGGCGTCCCACTGCTCCCACCCCTCCACGGGGCGCGCGAACTGCGGCGCCACGTGCACCAGCGTGAGCCGCCCACCGGGGGCCAGCAACCGCAATGCCAGCGCCGCCGCCCGCGCGCTGGCCGCCCCGAAGTCCACCCCCACCACGGCGTGCGCGGGCGCCCGCGGAAACGCCTGCCCCACCGCCAGCACGGGCACGGTGGTCTCCCGAAGGGTGGAGACCGCGGTCTCGCGACCGAACAGGCGGTCCAGCGGGCTGTGGCGCCCCAGCCCCATCACCAGCAGCGAGGCGTGCCGCCCGGCGGCGTGCGCCGCCAGCGTGCGGGACGGCGTGCCTGCCAGCACGGCCAGCGGCCAGTCGGGGCTGCCGCTGGGGGAGATGGAGAGCGCGCGCGTCACGTCGGCGCGCAGCAGCGCCTGGCGCCGCTCCACCAGCAGCGCGGAGGGAGCGGGCACCTCCACCACCTCGGTCCCCGCCACCGCCGGCGGCTCGCAGACGGCCACGACCTCCACGCCAACCCCCAGCGCCTCCGCCGCCACCCGCGCCGCCGCGCACAACGGCTCGGCGCAATCGGCGGAGCCATCGCTGGCCACCAACACGGGCCCCCCGGCCGCCGGCAGGGGCACGCCGGCGTCGGCACGCTGGGAGTCTGGGATCTGGATCATCGGCACTCCGTGGGGGAGAACGGCAGCACCGCGAATGCTGGCGCGCCCCGGGGCGCCCTACTATCGGGGAGAGGGAGGGGGTGTGTGAGGGAAACCCTGACAGGCCTGACAGACGAGGTGCTCGTCCCCTACAGCGCCCACCGCATCCCGCGCGCCGCCGCCGTCGCCGCCCGCACCCACCACGGGCGCGCTTGCCACGCCGCGGCGTCGATCTCCACGCTCTCGGCCAGGTCGGCCCGCAACTGCGCCTCCAGCTGCGCGGCGCACGCGTCGTCGAACACCAGCAGGTTCACCTCCGCGTTCCACCAGAAGCTGCGGATGTCCAGGTTGGACGACCCCACCAGCGTGGCGTGCCCGTCCACCACCAGCGCCTTGGCGTGCAGCGTGGCCGGCTGGTACTCGTACACCCGCACGCCGTCGTCCAGCAGCGCGCCGTACGCGCCGTGCGCGGCGTGGCGCACCAACGGCACGTCGATGCGCACCCCCGGCACCAGCAGCCGCACATCCACGCCGCGCCGCGCCGTCGCGCGCAGCTGCCGCAGCAGCCAGTCGGGGGGGGCGAAGTACGGGGTGCAGGCCCACAGCCGCTGGCGGGCGCCCCCCGCCAGCGCGGACAGCGTGGCCAGGAACTCGTGCTGCCCGCGCCCGGGGCGGAGGTCCTGCACCACGATCCCGCCCTCGCCGGCGGCGGTGCCGGGCTCGGGGCGCCGCACCATCCGCCCGCGTCGCCGGTCGCGCCGACGCCCCCATTGCCGTCGCAGCCGAGCGCGCAGGCCGCGCACGTCGAAGCGCCCGGGGGGCACCACCACCCCGTCGGCCCAGCTCACGTACGCCAGCCCCGGCAGCGGGGCGCCCCCGGCCCGGTCCCACCCCTCGGCAAACACGGCCGCCAGCTCCACCGCCACCGTGCCCCGCACCTCCACCTGCAGGTCGCGCCACGCCCCCGCCTGGGTGGTGACGCTGCTGCCGTACTCCTCGCCGATGTTCATCCCGCCGGTGAAGGCCACGGCGCGGTCCACCACCAGCAGCTTGCGGTGGTCGCGCTGCAGCAGCGACCACGGGCGGTGCCACACGCGGTGGAAGAGGCGCACCGCGACGCCGGGGGCCTCGAGGGCCCGCCAGAACGCCTCGCCGGTGGCCACGCTCCCCACGGCGTCGGCCATCACGCACACGCGCACCCCGCGCGCCCCGGCGCGCCGCAGCGCGTCGCACACCGCGCCCCCCACCCGGTCGTCGCGCAGGATGTAGGTCTCCAGCAACACCTCCTCGCGCGCGCCATCGATGGCCGCCAGCATCGCGCGGAAGGCCTCGGCGCCATCGGCACGCAGCCGCGGGGTGGGCGCCTCGTGCAGCGCCCCGCCGTCCAGCCGCTGCGCGAGCAGCCGGAACCCCGGGGCGCGCACCCCCTCGCGCATGGCCCGGGCCCGCTCCCAGCTGTCCTGCAGCGCCGCCGCCAGCGGCCGCCGCGGCGCGGACGCGGACCGCGGGGCGCCGGCGGTCACGCGCGGACGTCCCCCGACGCGCCGGCCGCGTGGTCCGCGTCGTTGAGCGCCGCGTCGTTGAGCGCCGCGTCGCGGAGCGCCGCGTCGCGGAGCGCCGCGTCCAGCGCCTCCAGCACCGCCGCCCGCAGGGAGGCGGGCGCCAGCACCACGGCGTCGCCGCCGTACTGCAGCACGTGCCGCACCGCCCAGTCGCGATCTGCCAGCGGATACCGCACCACCACCGACCCGTCCGCCGCCACCGGCACCCCCTCCCGTTCCGCGATCCAGCGCGCCACGCCCGGCGCATAGCGCACCACCAGGTCCGCCTCGGCCGGCTGCTCGCGCACGAACACGCGCCCGTCGCGCAGCACCGACTCCACCAAGAAGTCCGGCGGGATCACGAACCGGGCCGCGGTGGCGCGCGCCGAGTCCACGCGGTCGAGCCGGAACACGCGCAGCGCGCCGGCCGACTCGCAGTGCGCCACCAGGTACACGTGCGCCTGCGCCCGCACCAACGCATACGGACGCACCGTGCGCTCGCGCGCCTCCGCCTGCCCCGCGCTCCGGTACCCCAGCACCACGGTGTGCCGCGTCTCCAGCGCCTGGTGCAGCGTGCCGAAGGCCTCCAGCAGCGCGGCCGGGTCGGGGTGGGCGGCCACCGGGAGCGCCTCGGCGGCCATCGCCGGGGCCGTCTCCGCCCCCCGCGGGTCGCGCCCCAGTCGCCGGTCCACCACCGTGTCCACCGCCGGGACCGCCAGTTCCCCCAACAGCGCGCGCACCCGCGCGATCCCGGCGCGCTCCTCCACCGGCAGCTCCTGCTGCAGCAGCGACAGCCCCAGCTCCAGCGCCGCCACCTCGGGGTGCGTGAGGCGCATGGGCGCCTTGAAGTGCGACGAGCGCATGGAGACGCCGCGCGCCCCGATGTGCACCTCCACCGCCTGCACCCACCCGGCGGGGAGCTCGTCGCGGTCCAGCATGGCGAAGTCGCGGCGCAACGTGGCGGCGTCGGTCCCCACCCGCGCGGCCAGCTGGGCCAGCGGGAGATCGGGGTCGTGCTCCATCAGCGGGAAGGCGGCCAGCAGCCGCTGCAGCTGGGCGTCGGCGCGCACGGTCATGCCGCGTCCCCCGTGGGGGCCGCGTCCTGTGCCGCGCGGGCGCGCGCCAGCAGCTGCCGCCAGGCCGCCACCGCCCCGGCCGGCGCCTCCACGCGCGCGTGCCCGGCAAAGGACAGCACCCAGCGCAGGAACGGGTCCACGCGCCGCACGCTGAAGCGCCGGCGCAGCACCCCGGCGGGGGCCGCCAGCGCCTCGCCCTCGGGGAGCGACGCGGCCACCGCGCCGTCGGGGTCGCGAAACACCACCGTCACCGGGACCACCTCGTCCTCTCCCAGCTCCCACGCATGGCGGGTGCGGACGTGGGCGCGCAGGTCGAAGCCGTCGGGGATGGCGTACTCCGGGCCGGCGGTGCCCGGACGCGCGAGCCGTGCCTCGGACAGCCGCGACAGCCGGAAGCGGCGCAACGCCCCGGCGTCCACGTCGCGCGCCACCAGGTACCAGTGGCCGGCCAGGAACACCAGCCCGTACGGCTCCGCGGTGCGCCTGCCGGTGACGTCGCGCCCGATGCTGTGGTAGGTGAAGGTCACCACCTTGCGCGCCTCGAGCGCCCGCCCCAGCAGGTCGAAGGTGGCGGCGGGCACCCCCGCGCGCCCGGGGACCGCCGCCACCGCGGCGCGCAATTCGGGATCCACCAGGTCCACCGCCAGCTTGCGACGCGCGGCGTCGGCGTCCGCCGCCAGCCCCGGGTGCCCCAGCCCCTGCACGCGGAGCGCGGCGCGCACCAGCGCCAGGTGGTCGTCGGTGGACACGGTCAGCACCGGGAGCCGGTCGTACCCCGGCCCGTCGGGGCGTGCCACGCGCCGCAGTTCCACCCCCTCGGGGCGCGTGGCCTCCCCCAGGAGCAGGAAGGGGAGGTAGAAGTGCTCGGCGCGCAGCCGGTAGCGCACCTCCCCCCCGGGCACCTCCTGCACGCTCTCGATGGCCACCCCCAGCGCGCGCAACTCGTCCTTGTCGCGCTCGAACGTGCGCAGCACGCTCTCGGGGCGCACGCCGGGGGCGTCGTACGCCGGGACATCGGCGCGCAGCTCGGCAAACGGGGCGGGGAGCCGGCGGCGCAGCAGCGCCGCGATGAGGTCCAGCCAGCGGGTCAGTTTGTCAGAAGAGGCCATGCATCAAGGGTCCGCGGGGGGTCTGACAGGAGAGGGACGACGGCGCCCCCCGCTACCACGCCGCCAGCCGCGGCACCACCCACTGGGCAAACACCGCCGCCACCGCCGCCATGGAAAACCCCCACAGCAGCAGCGCGCGGAACAGCCGCTTGGTGTCGTGCCCCGCCGGCACCGCGGCAATGCACAGCGCCCCCAGGGTGGACAGCGGCGAGACGTCCACCAGCGCGGCCCCCACGTTCACGCTGAGCGCCATCTGCAACGGGTCCCCGCCCCCCAGCTTGGCCACCATCCCCGGGATGGCGGGGAGGAAGGTGGGATACACCACCCCGCTGGTGGAGCTGTACGTGGAGAGCACCCCGGTGATCCCCGCCAGCACGCCGTTGACGGACGCGGGGGTGGCCAGCCGCGCCAGGAAGGCGCTGAACAGCTCCATCCCCCCGGTCTTCTCCAGCACCCCCACCAGCACGCTCACCCCGCACACCATGGTGAGCACCGCCCACGGCACCGGGGTGAACAGCCCCTTGTCCTCGGCCGCACCCGCCAGCACCAGCACCGCCACCGCGGCGAAGGCGCTGAGGCCGGGGGAGAGCCCGGCCACCAGCACCCCCAGCACCCACGCCGCCAGCACCGCCAGCGTGACGCGGTGGCGCCAGTGCAGCGGCTCCGCCGCCGGAAGCGGCACGCGCGCCGCGTGGCGCAGCTGGCGGCCGCCAAAGAGCAGCCACGCCACCACCGCCACCAGCGCGTGCGCCGTGAAGTTGGTGCCCCACACCGCCCACCCGTGCCCGGCCAGGTTGATGCGCGCCATCAGTTCGTGCACCAGCGCGCCCACGGCCCCCACGGGCGACAGGTTCCCCGCGTTGGCGCCGTTCCCCACCATCAGCGCCATCAGCAGCATGGGCACCCCCGCCTGGTGCGCCATCGTCATGGCCAGCGGCGCCAGCAGCGCCGTGGTGGAGATGGCCCCGGGGCCCGCGGTGGACAGCGCGCACGCCAGCACGAAGAACAGCGGCGGCAGCGACGCCGCACTCCCCCCCACCAGCCGCACGCCCGCCCGCGTCACCGCCTCCATGGTGCCGTTCCCCTGCGCCACGCCGAACAGCAACGACACCCCAAGCAGCGTGAGGAACAGCGACGCGGGGAACACCCCCATCACCTGCTCGGGCTTCCACCCGGCCAGCCACACCCCCACCCCCCACGCCAGCGCCACCGCCAGCACCCCCACGTTGAGGCGCGCGGTGAGGCTCACCGCCACCACCAGCAGCAGCGCCAGCAGCGACGCGACGGCGGGCGTCACGGCGCCCCCGGGGGCGACCAGGGGGGGAGCAGGTGCCGTTGCACCTTCCCCATGGCGTTGCGCGGGAGCGCGTCCACCCGCACCACCGCCCGCGGCACCTTGAAGCTGGCCAGCTCGGCGCGCACGGCGGCCAGCAGCGCGTCGTCGGCCACGGTGGCGTCGGCCACCACGTAGGCCACCGGCACCTCGCCGCGCAGCGCGTCGGGGGCGCCCACCACCGCCGCCTCGCGCACGCCGGGCACCGCCCCCAGCAGCTCTTCAATCTCGCGCGGGTAGATGTTGAAGCCGCCGGCGATGATGAGGTCGCTGCGCCGCCCCTCCAGCGTCAGGTAGCCATCGGGGGCCTGCACCCCCACGTCGCCCGTGCGGAACCAGCCGTCCACGAAGGCGGCGGCGGTGGCGTCGGGGCGGCGCCAGTATCCGTCGCACACGTGCGGGCCGCGCACCCACAGCTCGCCGCTGGTGCCCGGCGGCACCGGCGCGCCGGCGTCGTCGCGGATGGACACGGCGGTCATGGGCAGCGGCACTCCCACGGTCCCGGGGCGCCGCTCCCCCACCAGCGGGTTGCTGGCGATCATGAGCGTCTCGGTCATGCCGTAGCGCTCCAGGATCACCTGCCCGTAGCGCGCGTGGAACGCCTCCAGCACCGCGGCGGGGAGCGGCGCCGACCCGCTCACGCACAGGCGCAGCGCGTCGCCGATGGCGCGCGCCTGGTCGGCGGGCACCTCGAGCAGGCGCACGTACATGGTGGGGACGCCGAAGAACAGCGTGGGGCGGTAGTCCAGGAACCACCCGGGCGCCCTCTCGTGCTCGAAGCGCGTGACGAGCCGCATGTGGCAGCCGCTGGCCAGCCACACGTGCAGGCCGTTCCCCAGCCCGTGCACGTGGAACAGCGGCAGCGCGGCCAGATAGCGGTCGCCCTCGGTGATGCCCCACGCCGTCACCAGCGCCAGCGCGTTGGCGGCGAAGGTGCCGTGCGTGAGCACCGCCCCCTTGGAGGCGCCGGTGGTCCCCGACGTGTACACCAACGCCATGGGCGAGGCGGCGGTGGGGGCGTGCGCCGCGTCCACCACCGGGCGGGTGTCGGGGTGCGCGGCTGCCTCGTCCAGCAGCGCGTCGGCCATCCACGCGACGGCCCCCTCGGGGAGGTGGGCCGCATCGGCCGGCGTGGTCACCACCGCCATTGGCTCGGCGTCGGCCACCACGTGGCGCACCTCGCGTCCCTTGTACAGCACGTTGATGGGGACCAGCACCACGCCCAGCTTGGCGGCGGCCAGCCACAGCAGCACGATGGCGGGGCTGTTGGCCAGCTGGAACGCCACCCGGTCGCCAGCACCCACGCCGCGGGCGCGCAGGGCGTGCGCCACCTGGTTGCTGCGCCGCTCCAGGTCGCCAAAGGTCCACGCGAGGCGCCCGCCGTCGGCGTCCTCGAACTCCAGCGCCGGGCGGTCGGCGCGCCCCACCAGCGACAGGTCAAAGAGGGCGAGCAGGGCCATGGTGGGCCAATCTACCCTCCGGCGCTTAGCGCAGCACCTCCCGCAGGATCTTCAACGCGGCGTCGTAGCGGGGCAGCAGCGGCGCCGCATGGCGCGCGTGCGTGCGGGGCGATGCCCCGGTGGCCCCCGCGACCGCCGCCTCGGGGAATCCCTCAGCCCGCAGCTCGGCCGGCGTCACGCCGGTGAGCGCCACCAGCTCCTCCAGCATGGCCGTGAGCCGCTGCAGCGCCTCCCGATCGTTCGCCGGGGGCGACGCGTCCACCGGCGCGTCCCCGAGGTCCTCCCCGTCCATGACGGAGACGCGGGCCAGCATGAGCAGGGCGGCGGCGTGGGCCAGACTCCCCGCCAGCGGGCCGAAGTGGTCGCGCAAGGACAGGGCCATCAGGGGAACCCGAGCGGTTGGAGGTGTCGCATGCCTCCGGTCAGGTGCATCTTCGATGCCACCCCCCGCCCCTCCCCCACCGCGCCCGGTCCCCATGGTCACGCTGTTCCTCGTCGTCTTCCTGGACCTCGTCGGCTTCGGGATGATCATCCCGGTTTTCCCCTTCTACGCTGAACAGGTGGGGGTGAGCCCGGCGTCGGTGATCTTCTTCCTGGGGCTCTACTCGCTGGGGCAGCTGCTGGGGGCGCCGGTGTGGGGGGCCGTGTCCGACCGGGTGGGGCGACGCCCGGTGCTGCTGGTCACGCTGCTGGCCAATGCCGCCGCCTCGGTGCTGCTGGCCACCAGCACCACCGGGATCATGCTGGCGGTGTCACGCTTCGTGGCGGGGGTGGCGGCGGGGAACATCTCGACCGCGTACGCCTACATGACCGACATCACCACCGACCAGACGCGCCCCAAGGCGCTGGGACTGCTGGGGGCGGCGTTCGGCATGGGGTTCGTAATGGGGCCGGCGTTTGGCGGGCTGCTGGCCGGCACCGGTGCCGGCGAGGCGGGGGCCGGGCTGGCACGGGTGGCGTACGGCTCGGCGGTGATGTCGGTGGTGGCGTTCGTGCTCACCCTCTGGCGCCTCCCCGAGTCGCTCCCCGCCGCCCAGCGCACCACGCGCCGCTCGCCGCGCGCCCCCATGCACAGCTATGTGCGGCGCCCCGTGCTGGGGCGGTTGCTGGCGGCCACCACCATCATCGTGGCGGCGGTGGCGCTGCTGCAGACGGCGCTGGCGCTCTGGTCGGCCGACCGGCTGGGGGTGGGGCCGCGCACGCTGGGGTACGTGTACGGCTTCATGGGGCTCATCTCGGCGGCCATCCAGGGGGGCGCCACAGGGTGGCTCACGCGGCGCTTCGGCGCCGAGCAGCTCACGCGCTGGGGGGCGCTGCTGTGCGGGGTGGGGCTGGCGCTGGTCCCCGCCGTGGGGTCGATGGGGGCGCTGCTGGCCGTGCTGGCGGTGTTCAGCTGCGGCTCGGCGCTGTTCAACCCCAGCATGAGCGGGCTCATCGCGGGCACGGCGGCCCCGCACGAGCGGGGCGGCGTGCTGGGCGCCTACCAGGCGATGGCGTCGCTGGGGCGCGTGCTGGGCCCCTTTGCGGGGAGCGCCCTGGCATCGGCGTTCTCGCTGTCGGCACCGTTCCTGGCGGGGGCGGTGGTGGCGATGGGCGGGATGCTGCTGGTGCGGGGGCGCCCACGCCCCGCCCCCTGACCGGCCGCGCCCGGGGGCGCCGCATGGGCGTCCCCGGGCGCGCCCTGGTCACCAGGGGGTGATGGGAAGCGCCGGCGGGTCAAAGGCGCGGCGGTTCCAGCGGTCGTGCTCCTCCTCTTCCGGCGACCCCGCGCCGCCGCCGTCGCCGCCCGCGGCGGCCATCTGGTACATGGGCGGGGGGAACGCCCCCAGCAGGTGCTGCACGAAGTAGTCCCAGCGGCGCCGGATGAAGTACGGCTCGCCCAGCGAGTGGGCGCGGTCGGGGGCCACGATGTAGTCGAAGTCCCGGTTGGCCTTGATGAGCTCGTTGATGAGCGCCACGGTCATCGCGGGGTGCACGTTGTCATCCATGTCGCCGTGCATCAGCAGCAGCTTGCCGCGGAGGGCGGCCGCGTAGCTCTTGTTGGCCGAGGCGGTGAAGTTGTCCTCTCCCTTGCGGGTGGAGTCCTTGCGCAGGAGCCCCTGGTACTTCTCCGCCCAGTAGATGTTGTATGAGCGGTTGTCGTGGTTGCCGGCGCCCGAGACGGCCACCTTGAAGACGTCCGGGTAGCGCAGGATGGCGTCGGTGCTGGCGAAGCCGCCCCCCGAGTGGCCGAAGATCCCCACGCGATCCAGGTCGACGAAGCGGTGCCGCGCGCCCAGCTGCCTGAGCACCGCGACGTGATCGGGGAGCCCGTTGTCGATGAAGTTGCCGTAGTAGTTGTCGTGGAAGGCCTTCGAGCGCCCCGGGGTGCCCAGGTGGTCGATCTGCACCACCACGAAGCCCAGCTCGGCCAGCGCGAACGGCTCGCCGTTCCCCTTGAAGGTCCACGCCCCCACCGACCCCACCTGCGGGCCGGGGTAGATGTGCGAGATGATGGGATAGCGGCGCGTGGTGTCCAGCTGCGGCGGCAGGTACATCACGCCGTGGATGTCGGTGGTGCCGTCGCGCGCCTTGGCGGTGAAGGGCACGGCGGGCTTCCACCCCTGCCGCGCGAGGCGCGAGACGTCGGCCTTCTCGAGGGTGCGCAGCACGCGCCCCGTGGCGGCGTCGCGGAGCACGGCCACCGGCGGCGTGTCGATGGTGCTATAGCGGTCCACGACGAAGCGCCCGCTGGGGCTCAGCGTCACGTCGTGGTTGGCGGGTTCGGCGGTGAGGCGCTGCAGGCCGCTGCCGTCCAGCTGGATGCGGTACAGGTGCGTGTGGTACACCAGCTGGTCGGCCTCGCGCCCGCGCGCGGTGAACCACGCGGTGCGCGTCGCCTCGTCCACGCGCAGCAGCTCCCCCACCTGCCACGGGCCGCGGGTGACCTGCTGCTTCACGCTGCCGTCGTGGTTGAGCAGCCACAGGTGCCCGTAGCCGTCGCGCTCCGACCACCACACCACCTCGCCGGTCTTCAGCACGTGCCAGCTCTCGCGGTCGCGCGGCGACGCGAGCTCCACGTACGTCTTGCCGGTGTCCTTCGCGATGAGCGTCCCCTTGCCGGTGGCGGCGTCCACCTCCACCAGGTAGGCGGCCTTGGAGCCGCGCGCCAGGCCGCTGAGGTACGCCTTGTCCGACCCCCGCGACCAGGTGGAGTCCACCAGCGATCCGCCGAGGCCGGCGGTGTTGAAGCGCACCGGGAGCTCCACCCGGCGGTTCTCCTTGGTGGTGACGTCGATGAGGTGGAAGGTGGGGAGCGGCACGATGGTGTCGCCGGGGAGGGCGTACGGCTGGGTGAACAGCCGCGGGCGCTGCGACGTGTAGCTCACGTAGGGCATCAGCCCCACCTTCCGCTCGTCCTGGCGCGCCACCAGGAGGCGGCGCGAGTCGGGGGACCAGCGCAGCGAGGGGCGCCGCCCCGCGGGGGAGGGGCGCAGCAGCTGCTGGGGGCGCGCGGCCACCACGCCGTAGCTGTAGTACGGCTCGCCGTCGGTGGTGAGGCGCACCGAGTCCCCCTTGCCGCCCCGCGCGCGGACCCAGAGGTCGTGCCCCACCACGTACGCCTCCCACTTGCGGTCGGGGGAGAGCACGTAGGGGCTTTCCGTGTAGCCGGTGTCGGCGGCGGTGCAGGCGTAGGTGGCCAGCACGCAGCGGAACTGCCGCTTCCCGGCGCGGAACTCGATGGTCCCCTCGTCGTCGCCATCGTTGGCGAAGCGGAAGGCGCGGAAGGGGAGGCGATCCGGGTCGTAGGTGGTGTCGGCGGCCACGCTCATCACCGCGGCGAGGCGCGCGTGGTCGAAGAGGAGCGCCCGCGTGTTGGCCACCGGGTCCACCAGCACGTACTCGGCGCCGGTGGCGGTCTTGTTCCGGTACCAGAAGCGGTTGCCGTCCTTGAGGAAGGTGGGGGTCACCTCGTCGCCGGTGACCAGGCGGCTGGCGGTGCCGGGGAGGCGCTGCTCGGCGCGGCTGTAGTCGTCGGCGGTGAGCTGGCGGTGCTGGGCGCCGGCGGCGAGGGGGGCCAGCAGCAGGGCGGCGGCGATCGCCGGGGTCAGGCGGAGGGCCGGGGGGCAGGAGCGAGGGATCACGGGGGATACCGGGGTGGAAGGGGACAGATCGTCGCCGCCACATTGCGCCGCAGCGCAAACGGGCGCCACCCCCGGCTGGAGGGTGGCGCCCGTGGCGGTGTGGCGACCTGCCCGCGCCCTTAGGGCGCGATGGAGGCGGCGAAGGTGAGGTCGATGTCGGTCTCGCCGGCGCAGCTGGTGGCGGCGGCCGTCTTCGGGGCGCTGTCGTAGTGGCACAGCACCACGCGAATGGGCGCGCTCCCGGCCGCGGCCGTCGCCGGCGCGGCCAGCGTGAAGCGGAGGCCGAGGGGGCGCCCCTGCCCGTCGGTGTCGGTGGTGGTGATGGTGAGGGCGCTGTTGGTGGAGCTGTAGAACACCCGATGGGCGTTGGCCTCGGCCTGCACCTCGCCGGTGATGTCCACCACCGGAGAGACCAGGCGATTCTCGAACTTGACCGTGCCAGCGTAGGTGACGCCGCGGGCGAGGGCGAGCGTCCCCTGCTGGGCGGAGGGGGCGGTGGGCCCGCTGCCGTCGCTGTCGTCGATGAAGGCGGTGAGCGGGGCGCCGGTGGGCGGGGTCAGGGTGAGGGTGACGCGGGAGATGACTTCGGACTCCCCGCCGGGGGCGGTGGAGGACTTGCCGCAGGCGGCCATCACGGTGGCGGCGCAGGCGGCAGCGAGGGAGCGGGCGAGAGTGCGCATGGTTTGATATTGCGAGATCAAAACGGAAAAGACAAGCGCACCGCCACATCGCGACCCGCGTCGTTCACGAACAGCCGGTACCGGCTCAGGTAGTCCCGATACCGCCGGTCGGTCACGTTCGACACCGACACCGACAGGTCCAGCGGGCGCCCCCCCACCCGCAGCCCCCTCGTCCCCCCCTCCAGCTGCAGCAACCCGTACCCCGCCGCCGGCAACGCGTACACGGTTCCCGCCGGGATCCGGTCCTGCCGGCGCACCAGTTGCACCCCGCCCCCCACCCGCCACCGCCCCACCCCCGCGCCCTCCCCCTCCTTCCGCACGCTCACCGCCAGACGGTCCGCCGGCATGTCGAACAGCGGCGCCCCGGACCCCGCGTCGGTCCCCCGCACCAACGTCCCTGTCCCCTGCACCGACCACGACTGCGGCAGCGTCAGCACCGTCAGCAGCTCCACCCCCCGGAGGCGCGCCGAGGTGGCCGCATACCGGAACGCCGGGAAGGCCCCCCGCAACGTCACCACCGGCGCGATCGGCCGCTGGTAGATGAACCCCGCGATCCGGTTCTCGTACGCCGCCAGGTCCAGCTCCAGCCACCCCCCGTGGTAGCGCACCGCCCCCTCCACCCCGCTGGAGCGCTCACGCCCCAGCGACAGCTCCCCCAGCTCGTACTGCGCCGTCCCGTGGTGCACCCCCTGCGCCGCCAGCTCGTTCACCGTGGGGGGGCGCCAGGCGTGCGCCACCCGCAGCGACAGGTCCAGCCCATCGGCCAGCAGGTACGCCGCCCCCACCGACCCCGCCAGCCCCTGCCACTGCCGCGTCACCGCCGGGCTGCGGATCCCCACGTCGGCAAAGGGCAGCGTCGTCTGGCGGATCAGGTCGCCGCGCACCCCCGACGTCAGCGTGAACCGCCCCACCCCCAGCTCCTCCTGCGCGTACAACGCCCCCTGGTACCGGTCATAGCCGGGGATCAGGAACCCCTTCCCCAGCGTCTGGTTCCCCTGCTGCTGCACGCTGGTCCCCACCGTGCCGCGCCACCCCCGCCACCGCGGATGCGTGAGCCGCAGGTCCACCGAATTGGTGAAGAGCCGCAGGTGGAACGCCGGGATGTCCTGCAGCTTCAGCGGGCCGTGCGCGTCGTATTCGCGCCGGTCGTTGTACTGGAAGCCGTACACCGCCTCCAGCTCCCGCCCCCGCGGGAGCGCCAGCACCGTGCGCCAGCGCGCCGTGGTGTGCGACACCCGCTGGTCTGGCCGCCCCACCCCGTAGCGGAACCCCGAGTCGCGCGGCGCGGACGCCATGGCGCGCATCAGGTCGTCCAGGTTCCCGGCGTGCGCCTGCGACAACACCCCCAGGTGCGTCCCGAAGCGCGTCATGAGCAGCTCGGTGCTCCCCCACCCCCGGGTGGCCCCCACCGCCAGCGCCCCGTTCACCTCGCGGAACCCGGTGTTGGCCATCGCATAATCGGGGGTGGTCGCGGTCCCGGCGACGCGCCCGGTGAGCCGCGCCCGGTACCCCACCCCCCCGCGCACCCCCGGCACCCGCGTGGTGAACCCGGCCACCCCTGCCGACGCCGCCCCCTGCCGCGCGTTGCTGAACGTGTTGGCCGCCACCTCGCCGTGCACCGCCCCCCCCGTGGGCACCGGCGCATGGTCCACCCGCAGCACCCCCCCCAGCGCGTCCGCCCCGTACAGCACGGTGGCCGCCCCGCGCACCACGGTCACCGCGTCCGCCTCGAAGCTGTCGATGTTGGGGGCGTGCTCCGTTCCCCACTGCTGGTCCTCCTGCCGGATCCCCGCGTTCATCACCAGCACCCGCTGCGAATTCAGCCCCCGGATCACCGGCTTGGCCACCGACGGGCCAAACTGGATCAGCGCCACCCCCGGCAGGTGCTTGATCGATTCCCCCAGCGTCTGCCCCCGCACTTCGGCCAGCGCCTTGGCGTCCAGGGTGGAGGTGGAGGTCACCCGGGAGAGCGGCTCCACGACGGTGTCGCGCACCTCCACCGCCGCCAGCACCGTGGACGCGGGGGCCAGCGTGATCGTGACCAGCCGGTCGGCCTCGGCCAGCGTCACGGTCCGCACCGTTGGGGCATAGCCCAGCGCCCGCACGGTCAGGCGCACGGTGGTGACGGGGAGGTCACGGACGGTGAAGCGGCCGCGTTCATCCGCCCGCGTCACCTGCCGCTTTTCGGCGCCATTGACGCGCCATTCAGCCGTCACTTCCGCGTCATCAACCCCCTCGAATCCCCCGCCTGGCACGGCCCGCTGGACGACCCCGTGCAGCTGTCGCACCCCCCCCTGCGCCCACACTCGCGTGGGAGCCGGAAGGGTCGCCAGCAACAGGAGCAGGATCACCGCCTGCGCCGGCGTGGCGCGGCGGGCGGGCGCGGGGAGGCGAGCGGCGGGCATCCCCGCAACTTGCCCCGAGGCGGCGTGTTCCGCCACGCGGTGCACGGCGCGGTCCGCCGCACGCTGCCGTGTCAGGCGAGGGCGCAGGGTCGAGGCCGCTGCCGTGACGCGTCGCGCCGATCGCCCGTCCATCCTCGCATGCCACGCCCCGTCCCCCGCCTCCGTCTCCCGCTGCGCCGCCACCTGCGGCCGGCCACCTTCGGCCTGCTGGCGGCCGCGCTCACCGCGGCCGCGCTCACCGCCGCCCCGCTCGCGGCGCAGGCGGCGCTCGACAGTGCCAGCCGGCGCCCCGTGCTCAACCGCCCGGAATTTCCCCAGTGGCTCGTGCAGGGCA
>JAGWYS010000072.1 GCA_018969225.1 Gemmatimonadota bacterium
GCGCCCGCGTCCGCCACCCGGGCCGCCCCGACCGCCGCGACCGCCGCCACTGCGGGCGCTGCCACCCGGCGCGCCCCCCGTTCCCGTTGCGTTCATGGTCAAAACTCCAGGCCGCCCTCGCGGGCGCCATCGGCCACGGCCTTCACCCGGCCATGGTACTGGTAACCGGCACGGTCGAACACCACCTTGGCGACGCCGGCCGCCTTCGCCCGCTCGGCCACCAGCTTGCCGACCGCCTGCGCGCGCTCCGACTTCGTGCCGTCCATCCCCTGGTCGCCCACGGTCAGCAGCGTCCGCTGCGCCGTGTCGTCCACCACCTGCGCGTAGATGTGCTTGAGCGAACGGAACACCACCAGCCGCGGACGCTCCGCCGTCCCCGACACCGCCTTGCGCACGCGCAGGTGGCGCCGCCGCCGCTTCTCCGCCGCCGTCTTCGGGATCGCGATCTTCCCCATCACTTGCCTCCGGCCTTGCCGGCCTTCCGCCGGATCACTTCACCCTGGTACTTCACGCCCTTCCCCTTGTACGGCTCCGGCTTCCGCAGGCTGCGGATCTCCGCCGCCACCTGCCCCACCAGCTCCTTGCTCATCCCCTCGATCACCACCGTCGTGGGGTTCGGCGCGTTGATCTTCACCCCCGCCGGCGCCTGGTACTCGATCTGGTGCGAGTACCCCAGCGACAGCAGCGCGCCGTACGGCTTCACCTCGGCCTTGTAGCCGACGCCGGTGATCTCCAGGGTCTTCACGAAACCCTTCGTCACCCCCTCCACCATGTTGGCCACCAGGGTCCGCGACAGCCCGTGGAGCGCCTTGTGCCGCTCCTCGTCGGACGGGCGCGTCACCTTCAGCTCCGCCCCCTCCTGCGCCACCGCGATGTCCGCCGGCAGCGTCCGCGCCAGCTCCCCCTTCGGGCCCTTCACCGTCACCGTGCTCCCGCTGATGGCCACGGACACCCCGGCCGGAACCGGGATCGGGCGCTTGCCGATGCGCGACATGACCGCCTCCTTACCAGACGAGGGCGAGCAGCTCGCCCCCGGTGTTGGCGGCGCGCGCCTGCCGGTCCGACATCACCCCGCGCGACGTGCTCAGGATCGCCATCCCCAGCCCGTTCCGCACCCGCGGGATCTCCGACACCCCGACGTACTTCCGGAGCCCCGGCGTGGACACCCGGCGCGCCTCGCGGAGCACCGACTGCCCCCCGTGCGCGTACTTCAGCACCACGCGGAGCAGGGGCTTCCCCTCCTCCGATTCCACCGTGCGGTAATCCTGGATGAAATCGTACTCCTTCAGGATCCGCGCGATCTCCAGCTTCATCTTCGACGCCGGCATGTCCACGCGGCGGTGCCGCGACGCGCAGGCGTTCCGCAGCCGCGTCAGCATGTCGGCAATGGGGTCGTTCAGGCTCATGGGGACTCAGGTCTCCTAGGGTATCCGCCCGCTCGGGCGGACCGGGTAGGATGGTGGGGTCAGCGGCTCACCAGCTCGCCTTGCGCACGCCCGGGATGAGCCCGTTCAGGGCCATCTCGCGCAGCGCGATGCGGCTGAGGCCGAAGTGCCGGAGGAACGCCCGGGGGCGCCCCGACATGCTGCAGCGGTTCCGGATCCGCGTCGGCGACGAATCCCGGGGCAGCTTCCGCAGCGCCGCGTAGGCCGCCATGCGCTCCGCGTCCGTGCTCTTCGGGTTCCGGATCACCGCCTTCAACTGCGCCCGGCGCGGCGCGTGCCGCTCCGCCAGCGCCTGCCGCTGCGCGTTCCGCGCCAGCTTGCTCGTCTTCGCCATGCGTCGTCTCGCTCGTCGGGGGTCAGGCGGCCGCGCCGGGCTGCGCCACCCGCGGCGTCACCGGCTTCTCGTCGCCGCGGAACGGCATCCCCAGCTGGTGCAGCAGCGCGAACGCGTGCGCGTCCTTGGTCGCCGTCGTCACGAACGTGAGGTCCATCCCGTGGATCTGCTCCACCATGTCGTAGTTGATCTCGGGGAAGATCATCTGCTCCTTGATCCCGAGCGTGTAGTTCCCGCGCCCGTCGAACGACTTCGTCCCCAGCCCGCGGAAGTCGCGGATGCGCGGGCACGCCACCGTCACGAACCGGTCCAGGAACTCCCACATCCGCGCCCCGCGCAGCGTCACCGAGGCCCCGATGTCCTGCCCCTCGCGCAGCCCGAAGTTCGAGATCGACTTCTTCGCCTTGCGCCGCACCGGCTTCTGCCCGGTGATCAGCGCCAGCTCCTCCACCACCACGTCCAGCAGCTTGGGCTGCTTGACCGCCTCGCCCACGCCGCAGTTGAGCACGATCTTCGACAGCGTCGGCACCTCGTGCGGGTTCGCGAACCCGAACTGCTTCGCCAGCGCCCCTCGCACCACCTGCTCGTAGTGCGTCTTCAGGCGCGGCGCCGCCACCGGCAGCCCCGCCCCGGCGTGCTCGCGCTTGGTGAAGTCGGCCGCCTGGCGCCCGCCGGCGCCCGCCTTGCCCCCCTTCCCCGCGCCCTTCGCCCCGCCCTTGGCCGCGCCGGCGGGCTTCCCGCCGCCCTTCGCGCCGCCCTTCGCCCCGGCCTTGCCGCCGGCCTTCTCCTTGGTCGCCATGGCTCCTTAGCTCCGTCAGCGCGAACGCGGGATCGCCTGCCCGCTCTTGACCCCGATCCGCTCCTTCGTCCCGTCCGCATCCACCCGCGTCCGCACCCGCGTCGGCCGCCCGGTCTTCGCGTCCAGCAGCATCAGGTTCGACGCGTGCATCGGCGCCGGCATCTCGATGATGCCCCCGGTCTCCTCCGCCGTCCGCGCCTTCCGGTGCTTCTTGACGATGTTGATCCCCTCCACCTTCACGCGCCCCGTCTTGGGGTACACCTGGAGGACCTTCCCCTCCTTCCCCTTGTCGTCGCCGCGCATCACCCGGACCGTGTCCCCCTTGGTCACGTGGATCGCCTCGCGCGCCGCCTTCGCCGCGTGGCGCCCCGCCCCCAGGCGCTGCCCCCGGTCCGTCCGGTAGTAGACGTTCTTCCGCATCTCAGAGCACCTCGGGCGCCAGCGACACGATCTTCATGTACCGCTTCTCGCGAAGCTCGCGGGCCACCGGCCCGAAGATGCGCGTCGCCTTCGGCTCGCCGTTGTCGTTGATGATGACCACCGCGTTCTCGTCGAAGCGGATGTAGCTGCCGTCCTTGCGGCGCGTCTCCTTCACCGTCCGCACCACCACGGCCTTCGCCACGTCCGACTTCTTCACCGTCCCGTTCGGGAGCGCGTCCTTCACCGCCACGATGACCCGGTCCCCGAGCCCCGCGTAGCGCCGGCGCGTCCCGCCCAGCACCCGGATCACCAGCGCGCGCTTCGCGCCGCTGTTGTCCGCCACCTTCACCACCGATTCCTGCTGGATCATGGCCGGGTCCTCACCGCGCGCGTTCGACGATCTCGACCACGCGCCACCGCTTGTCCTTCGACAAGGGCCGGGTCTCCATGATGCGCACCGTGTCCCCCACCTTCGCCGCGTTCCCCTCGTCGTGCGCCTTCAGCTTGCGGGTCCGCGTCATCATCTTCCCGTATTGCGGGTGCGGCATGCGGCGGTCGATCCGCACCACCACCGTCTTGTCCATCTTGTCGCTCACCACCAGCCCCGTGCGCACCTTGCGCGCCGGCCGGGCCGGGGCGGCGCCGTTCCCGGCGCCCGCGTTCGTCGTGTCTGCCATGGATCGGGTCCCCGGTTACCGGCCCGCCGCGAGCTGCCGCTCGCGCTGGACCGTCTTCAGGCGCGCGATGTCGCGCCGGATGCTGCGCAGCCGCAGCGGCTGCTCCAGCGCCTCGGTCGCGCCCCGGAACCGCAGGCGGAACCGCTCCTCCTCCAGCGCCGCCAGGCGCGCCACCAGCTCGGCGTCGGCCAGCGACCGGATCTCGTCAGCCCTCATGGGTCACCGCCTCCTCGCGCGCCACGAACTTGGTCTTCACCCCCAGCTTGGCCGAGGCCAGCGCCATGGCCGTCTCCGCCAGCTCCCGCGACACCCCCTCGATCTCGAACAGCACGCGCCCGGGCTTCACGACCGCCACCCACAGCTCCGGCGACCCCTTCCCCTTCCCCATGCGCGTCTCCGCCGGCTTCTTGGTCACCGGCTTGTCCGGGAACACCCGGATCCACACCTTCCCGCCCCGCTTGATGTGGCGCGTCATCGCCACGCGGCACGCCTCGATCTGGCGGCTCGTCACCCACCCGGGCTCCAGCGCCTGCAGCCCGTAATGGCCGAACGACACCTCGGCCCCACGGTACGCCAGCCCCGTGGTGCGCCCCTTGAACATCTTGCGGAACTTGACCCGCTTCGGGCTCAGCATCGCGCGCCCTCCTCAGGAACCGGTGGAATAGGTCTTCCCGCGGCGTTCCTCGACGATCTCCCCCTTGAAGATCCACACCTTGACCCCGATGGTCCCGTAGGTGGTCCGCGCCGTGCTCGTCGCGTAGTCGATGTCCGCCCGCAGCGTGTGCAGCGGCACCCGCCCCTCGTGGTACCCCTCCACCCGCGCGATCTCCGCCCCGCCCAGGCGCCCGCCGGCCTTCACCTTGATGCCGAGCGCCCCCATCCGCATCGCCCCCTGCACCGCCCGCTTCATCGCCCGCCGGAAGCTGATGCGCTGCGAGAGCTGCGCCGCGATGTTGTCCGCCACGAGCTGCGCCTCCACCTCCGGGCGCTTGATCTCGTCGACGTTGATCCCCACTTCCTTCCCCGTCAGCTGCGCCAGCTCGTCGCGGAGCTTGTCCACCTCCGCCCCCTTCTTCCCGATCACCACCCCGGGACGCCCCGTGTGGATCGTCACCACCACCTTCCCGGGCTTCCGCTCGATCGTCACGTCCGCGATCGCCGCGTTCTCCAGGCGCGCCTTCAGGTACTTCCGCAGCAGCGCGTCCTCCTTCAGGAGCGCCGGCATCTCCTTCTTCGCGTACCAGGTCGACCGCCAGGGCTTCGTGACCCCCAGCCGGAACCCGATTGGATTCGTCTTCTGTCCCATCAGCGCACCGCCTCCGCCACGGTGATCTCGACGTGGCTCGTCCGCTTCAGCATCGGCGTCGCCCGCCCCATCGCGGCCGGCGTCCAGCGCTTCAGCTTCGGCCCCTCGTTGACTACGGCCCGCACCACCACCAGTGCGTCCACGTCCAGCGACGCGTTCGACGCCCGCGCCGCCTGCTCCGCGTTCGCCACCGCGCTCGCCAGCGTCTTCCCGATCTGCACCGCTGCGTGCTTCTTCGAGAACTGCAGCAGCGCCAGCGCCTCGTTCACCCGCTTGCCCCGGATCTGGTCGATCACGAGGCGCATCTTGTAGGGGCTCTGCCGCGCCGTGCGCTGCACCGCGCGAGCCTCGATCCCGCTCCTGGTCGCCATGCTACTTGCCCCCCTTCCCGCCGGGCTTCTTCGCGTCCGCCTTCTGCCCCGCGTGCCCCCGGAACAGTCGCGTCGGCGAGAACTCCCCCAGCTTGTGCCCCACCATGTTCTCCGTCACGTACACCGGGATGAACTTGTTCCCGTTGTGCACCGCGAACGTGTGTCCCACGAACTCGGGCAGGATCGTGCTCGCCCGGCTCCAGGTCTTCACCACCTTCTTCTCGTTGCGCGCGTTCATCGCCAGCACCTTCCCCTCCAGGCGCTCCGCGACAAACGGCCCCTTCCGGATGCTCCTCGACATGTCGGCTCGGCCTCGCGGGGGTTACTGGGTGGCCCGGCCGCGCTTGCGGCCGCGGACGATCAGGCGCTGCGACGCCTTCTTCTTGTTGCGCGTCTTGACGCCCTCCGGCTTGCCCCACGGGCTGACCACGTTCCGCCCGCCGCGCGTGCGACCGCCGTGCGGGTGGTCCACCGGGTTCATCACCTCGCCGCGCACCTTCGGCCGCTTCCCGAGCCACCGGCTCTTCCCGGCCTTCCCGTGCGACTGCAGCTCGTGCTCGGCGTTCCCCACCTCGCCGATCGTCGCCATGCACCGACCGTGCACCAGGCGCATCTCGGTGCTCGCCAGCCGCAGCGTCACGTAGTCCCCCTCCTTCGCCACCACCTGCGCGAAGGTCCCCGCCGAGCGCGCCATCTGGCCGCCCTTCCCGATCTTGAGCTCGATGTTGTGCACCGACGTCCCCAGCGGGACCTCCTTCAGCGGCATCGCGTTCCCGGTCCGCACGTCCGACCCGGAGCCCGCCACCACCGTGTCCCCCTGCTTCAGCCCCTTCGGGTGCAGGATGTACCGCTTCTCCCCGTCCGCGTACGTCAGCAGCGCGATCCGCGCCGAGCGGTTCGGGTCGTACTCGATGTGCGCCACCACCGCCGGCACCCCGTGCTTGTCCCGCCGGAAGTCGATCCGGCGGTACATCTTCTTGTGACCGCCGCCGATGCGGCGCATCGCGATGTGGCCGTGGTTGTCGCGCCCCCCCGACTTCGGGAGCGGCTCCACCAGCGACTTCTCCGGCGTCGATCGCGTGATCTCCGCGAAGTCCGACACCGAGCGGAAGCGGGAGCCCTTGCTCACCGGCTTGAACTGACGGATCCCCATCGCCTCAGCCCTCGAAGACCGGGATGCTGTCGCCCGCGCGCAGCGTCACGATCGCCTTCTTCGTGTGGGGACGGCGCCCGACCGACTGCCCGACCCGCCGCGCCTTCCCCCGCGCGTTCGAGGTCCACACCCCGGTCACCTTGACCCCGAACAGGGTCTCGATCGCCGCCTTGATGGCCTGCTTGGTGGCGCCCGGCGCCACCGCGAACGTGTATTCCCCGCGGTCCTGGTAGGCCGCCGAGGTGCGCTCCGTGATGATCGGGCGCAGGATGGTGTCGTGGATTGCCGCCATGGCTCAGCCCTCCGCCCCGGCCAGCGCCGCCGCTTCCACCACGACGACGTCCGACCAGAGGATGTGGTACGTGCTCGCGTCCTTGAACGGCATCACGTGCGCCGCCGGCAGGTTCCGCGCGCTCTTGTAGACCGCGGGCTTCGCGCCGTCGGTGAGCACCAGCACCTTCTGCGCCCCCACCCCGAGCTTCGCCAGCAGCTGCACCATCGCCTGGGTCTTCGGCGCCGGGAAGGCCAGCGCCTCCACCACGAGCACCGCGCCCTCGCGCGCCCGCGCGCTCAGCGCGCTCGTCCGCGCCAGCGCCTTCACCTGCTTCGGCACCGCCTGGGTGTACGACCGCGGCTGCGGACCGAACACCGTGCCGCCCCCGGGCCAGTTCGGCGCGCGCGTCGACCCTTGGCGCGCCCGGCCCGTCCCCTTCTGCTTCCAGGGCTTCTGGTTGCCGCCCGTGACCTCGCCGCGCGTCTTCGTCTTCGCGGTCCCCTGCCGGCGGTTCGCCAGGTGCGCCTTCACCGCCTGGTGCATCACCGGCACGTTCACCACGCCGGTGAAGATCGCCGGCGGCAGCGCGCGCGTGCCGCCCCGCTGCCCCTGCGCCGAGTACACCGGCGCCTCGAACGTCTGCGTCTCTGCCGTCATGGTCAGCCCTGCTTCCGCACGCAGACGATGCCGTTGGTCGGCCCCGCCACGCTGCCGCGCAGATAGATGAGGTTGCGCTCCGCGTCCACCTTCTCCACCCGGAGCCCGATGGCCGTGTGCTGCGCCGCGCCGTAGTGACCGGGCATCTTCTTGCCCTTGATCACGCGCGACGGGTCGGTGCCCGCGCCGATGGAGCCCGGCTTGCGGTGCTTCGTGTTGCCGTGGGTGTTGGGGCCGCCGCCGAAGCCGTGGCGCTTCACCACGCCCTGGAACCCGCGCCCCTTCGACGTCCCCGTCACCTTCACCCGCTCGCCGGGGGCGAAGATCGCGACCGTCACCGTGTCGCCCACCGTGTAGGCGGGGATCTCCGGCGACTTCCCGGGGGCGTCATCGAGCCGGAAGCTCCGCAGCACCGCCGGGGGGGCCGACAGCCCCGCCTTCGCCGCGTGCCCGACTTCCGCCTTCGTCGCGCGACGCCCCTTGGGCGTGCGCTCCCCCTTCCTGTTGGGACGGGCGACGCGCTGCGCCCCGAAGCCCAGCTCCACCGCGGCGAAGCCGGCCGTCGCCTGGTCGGTCACCTTGGTGACCGGGTTGGGCGTGGCCTCCACCACGGTGCAGGGGACTTGCTGCCCCTGCGCGTTGAAGAGCTGGGTCATGCCCAGCTTCCTGCCGATGATGCCGATCATGGATCCTGGTGTCCGTACGAGTCGCGGGCCGCGCCCCGGAGGGCGCTGGGCACCGTTGGACTGTGGAGGCCGCCGCCCCATGCGGGGGCCCCGGTACGGCCGGGAAATCCCGGCCCGTGCTGCACCTGCACCGACTCCTGCGCCTGCACTGTCACCTGCGCCTGCCTGCTACTCCACCTTGATCTCGACGTCCACGCCGGCCGGCAGGTCGAGCTTCGTCAGCGCGTCCACCGTGCCCGCGCGCGAATCGAGGATGTCGATCACGCGCTTGTGCGTCTTGAGCTCGAACTGCTCCCGCGACTTCTTGTCCACGTGCGGCGAGCGCAGGACCGTCCAGCGCTGCGTCTTCGTGGGGAGCGGGATGGGCCCCGACACCTGCGCGCCCGTCTTCTCGGCGGTGCGCACGATGTCGGCCGACGCCTGGTCGATCACGGCGTGGTCGAAGGCCTTGAGGCGAATGCGGATACGTCCGGCCATCTGCGGGTCTCGGTGGGCCCCGCGTCCCGATGCCGCGCGCCCCGGGGTCCCCCGGGGGCGCGGCGCGGGCCGCGGAACGGGATTACGCGAGGATCTTGGTCACGACGCCGGCGCCGACCGTGCGCCCACCCTCGCGGATGGCGAAGCGCAGCGCCTCCTCCATCGCGATCGGGATGATCAGCTCGATCGTCATCGTGACGTTGTCCCCCGGCATCACCATCTCCATCCCCTCGGGGAGCTCGATGTTGCCCGTCACGTCCGTCGTGCGGAAGTAGAACTGCGGCCGGTACCCCTTGAAGAACGGCGTGTGGCGCCCGCCCTCCTCCTTGGTCAGCACGTACACCTCGGCCGTGAACTTCGTGTGCGGCTTGATCGAGTTCGGCTTCGCCAGCACCATCCCGCGCTCGATCTCCTTCTTGTCCACGCCGCGCAGCAGCAGGCCGACGTTGTCCCCCGCCTGCCCCTCGTCCAGGAGCTTGCGGAACATCTCGACGCCCGTCACCACCGACTTCTTCTCGGCGTTGTACCCCACCAGCTGCACTTCCTCGCCCACCTTGATCATGCCGCGCTCGATGCGCCCCGTCGCCACCGTCCCGCGCCCGGTGATCGAGAACACGTCCTCGACCGGCAGCAGGAACGGCTTGTCGATCTCGCGCACCGGCTCCGGGATGTACGTGTCCAGCGCGTCGTACAGCTCCTGCATCTTGTCGATCCACTTCTGCTCGCCCTGGATCGCCGGGTACGCCGCGCCGCGGATCACCGGGGCGTTGTCGCCGTCGAACTCGTACTTCGACAGCAGCTCGCGCACCTCCAGCTCCACCAGGTCCAGCAGCTCCTCGTCCTCGACCAGGTCGCACTTGTTCAGGAACACCACGACCTTCGGCACGTTCACCTGCTTCGCCAGCAGCACGTGCTCGCGCGTCTGCGGCATCGGGCCGTCCACCGCCGACACCACCAGGATCGCGCCGTCCATCTGCGCCGCGCCGGTGATCATGTTCTTCACGTAGTCCGCGTGCCCGGGGCAGTCGACGTGCGCGTAGTGGCGCGCCGCCGTCTCGTACTCCACGTGCGACGTGGCAATCGTCAGGATCTTCGTGCTGTCGCGGCGCCCCTGCGACTCCGACGCCTTCGCCACCTCGTCGTACGCCACGTACTTCGTGCCGTACCCCTTGTCAGCCGAGATCTTCGTCAGCGCCGCGGTGGTGGTGGTCTTGCCGTGGTCGACGTGGCCGATCGTACCCACGTTCACGTGCGGCTTGTTCCGCTCGAACTTTGCCTTGCCCATGGTTCTGTCTGTGCTTGGGTAGTGAATGAGGGGTGAGGCTTACGCCTTCACCTTGCTGATGATCTCTTCGGCCTTCGACTTCGGCACCTCTTCGTAGTGCGAGAACTCCATCGAGTAGACCGCCCGCCCCTGCGACATGCTGCGCAGGCGCGTCGAGTAGCCGAACATCTCGGCGAGCGGCACGGTCGCCGAGATCACCTGCGCCTCGCCCCGCTGCATCATGCCGCCGATCTTGCCGCGCCGGGAGGAGAGGTCCCCGAGGACGTCGCCCATGTAGGCCTCCGGGCTCACGACCTCGACCTTCATCACCGGCTCGAGCAGGCACGGGCTCGCGGCCTTCGCCGCCTCCTTGAATGCCATCGACCCGGCGATCTTGAACGCCATTTCCGACGAGTCCACCTCGTGGTACGAGCCGAAGGTCAGCTGGACCTTGACGTCCACCACCGGATACCCGGCCAGGACCCCCGTCTCCAGCGCCTCCTTGATCCCCGCCTCCACCGGCCCGATGAACTCCCGCGGGATCACGCCGCCCACGATCTTGTCCTCGAACACGAACCCCTGCCCCTGCTCGCTGGGTTCCATGTTGATGACGACGTGCCCGTACTGCCCCTTGCCCCCCGACTGCCGGACGAACTTCCCCTCCACCTTCTCCACGCGCTTCTTGATGGTCTCGCGGTACGCCACCTGCGGGCGCCCCACGTTCGCGTCCACCTTGAACTCGCGCATCATCCGGTCCACGATGATCTCGAGGTGCAGCTCCCCCATCCCCGCGATGATCGTCTGCCCCGTCTCCGCGTCCGACCGCACCCGGAACGTCGGGTCCTCCTCCGACAGCTTCTGCAGCGCGATCGCCAGCTTGTCCTGGTCCGCCTTCGTCTTCGGCTCGATCGCCACGTCGATCACCGGCGCCGGGAACTTCATCGCCTCCAGGATGATCGCGTCGTCCTCCTCCAGGCACAGCGTGTCGCCCGTGCGCGTGTCCTTGAGCCCGATGGCCGCCGCGATGTCCCCCGCGCGCACCTCCTCGATCTCGTCGCGCTTGTTCGCGTGCATCTGCAGCAGCCGCCCGATCCGCTCGCGCTTGTCCTTCGTGCTGTTGTACACGTACGACCCCGACGCCAGCACCCCCGAGTACACCCGGAAGAACGTCAGCTTCCCCACGAACGGGTCCGTCGCGATCTTGAACGCCAGCGCCGCGAACGGCGCCCCGTCCTTCACCTCGCGCGTCGCCTTCGTCTCGTCGTGGTGCGGCAGGTGCCCCTCGATCGCCGGCACGTCGATCGGCGCCGGCAGGTAGTCGATCACCGCGTCCAGCAGCGCCTGCACCCCCTTGTTCTTGAAGGAGGCGCCGCACAGCACCGGCACGAACTCCATCGCGACCGTCGCCTTCCGGATCGCCCCCCGCACCTCGTCCAGCGTCAGCTCCTCGCCGGCCAGGTACTTCTCCATCAGCGCCTCGTCGTGCTCCACCGCCGCCTCGATCGCCTCGTGGCGCGCCAGCTCGCACGCGTCCCGGAACTCCGCCGGCACGTCCACCACCGAGAACGTCTTCCCCAGCGTCTCGTCGTGGAAGATGTACTGCTTCCGCTCCAGCACGTCGATGTGCCCCGTGAACGTCTCCCCCGACCCCACCGGCAGCTGCAGCGGAAACGCGCGCTTCGTCAGGCGGTCGCGGATCATCGCCAGGCAGCGGTCGAAGTTCGCCCCCACCCGGTCCATCTTGTTCGAGAAGATCAGCCGCGGCACCCGGTACCGGTCCGCCTGCCGCCACACCGTCTCCGTCTGCGGCTCCACCCCGGCCACCGAGTCCAGCAGCGCGCACGCGCCGTCCAGCACGCGCAGCGACCGCTCCACCTCGACCGTGAAGTCCACGTGCCCCGGCGTGTCGATGATGTTGATCCGGTACTCCGGCCCATCCCCCTTCTCGTGGGACTGGCCGTGCCGCTTCCAGAAGCAGGTCGTCGCCGCGGAGGTGATGGTGATCCCGCGCTCCTGCTCCTGCTCCATCCAGTCCATCGTGGCCGCCCCCTCGTGCACCTCGCCCAGCTTGTGCGACTTCCCCGTGTAGTAGAGGATCCGCTCCGTGGTCGTGGTCTTGCCGGCGTCGATGTGCGCCATGATGCCGATGTTGCGGTAGTGCTCGAGCGGTGTGGTGCGCGCCATGGGTCCGGGTGTGCGAGGCGGCGCGTGGGCGCGCCGCCGAGAGTAAGGGTCGGTCGTGAAGTGCTGCCGGCGGGGGACGGCCTCGCCGCGCGCCGCGATCACCCGCGCGCGCCAGCAAAAAAACGGCTGGACCAGACGCCCCCGAGGAGCCGGTATCCATCCGCTGCCGCCGGGTGCATCCGCCACTGCCGCGCGGATGGGGACCCTGGCGCGCCGCCGGCGCCACCCCGGTTCCCCGGTGTCTGGTCGCGCTGGCCACGTCTGCCTGGTTGTCCGGTGCCCGGCCATGTCCCGCCCGACACCCCTGCCCGTTCCCCCCGCTTCCCGCCGCCTCGCCCAGTCAGCGTTCCCAGTACCCGGGAACCCAAGCCAGAGCAGGCGGCCAAAAAACGGAAGACCACAATCATGGCCGGTCAGCCCCGCCATGTCAACTCCCTCACCCCCGTCCGCCGCCGTCAGGCGCCGCCACGCCACGCCTCCGCCACGCCTCCGCCACGCCTCCGCCGCCCGCCGCCCATCTCGCTGTCGCGCGCACGCCACAGCTGTCGCCCCCGCGCCACACACCCCACGGATCAGCCCGCCAGCCCATGTTCGGCACCGTCCCGCAACCCGCCACGCCGCAACACGTTGCGACGAAGCTCCCTCCGTGCGCCCGTCCTCCGTTTTCCCAGGTCCCCGGCATGAAAAATGCTGCGAAGCGAGCGCGTACGTGGGCAGCTCCCGCGGCACGCCGCACCCCCTGTGCGACGCGCGCCACACCAGCCCCGCCGCTTCTCCTCGTCACCTGCACAGGACCTCCATGCGCCCGATCCGTCTCCTGCCCGTCCTCGCCCTCGCGGCGGGGCTGGCGACGGCCGCCTCCCCCGGCTTCCTGCGCGCGCAGGCCGGCCAGGTCGTCGGCACCAATGGCACCGCCACCCTCGGCAATCCCACCAACTGGATCATCGACCAGCGCATGGGAGGGTTCGGACAGGTCACCACCCGCTTCCCCTGCGGCCTCGCCGTCGGATCCGGCGCCTGCACCGGCGGCTTCGGCAACGTCGGGTCCGGGGCGCTGGAACTGCGCGTCACCGGCGCCAACCCCGGCGCCAACTACCCCGACTGGGCCTTCTGGTACCGCTTCGCCCAGGGGAGCCTCGCCAACACCATCGCGGCCAACGCCTCCTTCGGATCCCTCTCCAACCTGACGGCCCTCTCCTTCGATTGGTACCGCGTGGCCGTCCCCGGCTGGAACGATCCCCCGGGCGTCGGCGCCCAGCCCATCCCGCCGGTGGACTGGCGCTACAAGACCCCGGTCATGCGCCTGCGCCTGCAGGAACTGCGGGTCGGCCAGGCCGACGTCTTCAGCGAGCTCATCTGGGAGGGGTACTACAACCAGCCCAGCCTCGCCGCCCTTGGTGCCCTCAACGGCTACACCCCGGTGGACCAGTGGGTGCGTCAGGCGGGGATGAACCTCGGCAACTTCTGGTACACGCAGGTGGACGCCAACGGCAACGCCACCAGTTACGGGGTCGCTGGCGGATGCAACGGCACCTTCACCTTCTGGCAGGGGGGCATCGCCTCCGGCGCAACCTCCAGCCTCTTCTCCCCCGGCGGCTGCTTCGCCGGCACCACCGACGTCCGCGTGCTTGGCGTGGGGGTGGGCGTGGGCTCGGCATGGCCCCTCCAGTGGGAGGGCGCCGTGGACAACGTCCGCATGGGCTTCGGCCCCGCCCAGACCCTCGCCCTCAACACCAACTTCGACTTCACCACCTCGACCATTCCCGAGCCGGCCTCCCTTGCGCTCATTGCCACCGGGCTCGTCGGGGTCGGCGTCGTCGTCCGACACCGCCGGCGCGGCGAACGGCGCGTCCTGGAAGACCGGCGCAGCGGCGGCGACCGGCGCCGCAACGGCGAACGATCCGACGACTCGGAGGCGCACGGTCGGTAGCCCGGCAGACCGGGCCACAGGCAGGCACCACGCGGGGCGGGGAGGGAGCCGGCGCGGATCCCCCGCCCCGCGAGGCATTTGGCGAGGCGCAGCACGGCGCCCGCGGGTCGGTCGCCCTCCGCGGGCGTGACCACCCCGCCGATCCGGGCGTCCGATGGGGGTAGCGCCCACATCCCGCGCCGTCGCGCGAGGGGGGCGCGCGCCCACACTCCCCGATGCCCGACCGTCCCCGCAGCCGCGTTGCACTCATCATCGGCACCCGCCCCGAGGCCATCAAGATGGCCCCGGTGCATGAGGCCATCCGGCGGCATCCCGCCCTGTCCCCGCTGCTCGTGGCCACGGGCCAGCATCGGGAGGTCGCGCGGCAGGCGCTGGACATCTTCGGGATCGCGCCGGACGAGGACCTGGCGCTGATGCGCGAGGGGGAGGAGCTGGGCGGCTTCGCGGCTCGCGCCATGGCGGGGCTCACCGACGTCCTGCGCGAGGCGCGCCCGGACTTCGTCCTGGTGCAGGGGGACACGTCCACGGTGACCGCCGGCGCGCTGGCGGCCTTCTACCTGGGGATCCCCGTGGGGCACGTCGAGGCGGGACTCCGCTCCGGCGACCTCGCGAACCCGTTTCCGGAGGAAGCCAACCGGCGCGTGGCGTCCTGCCTGGCCTCGGTGCACTTCGCCCCCACCGAGACCGCCCGCCGCAACCTGCTGGCCGAGGGGGTCCCGGACGACGACATCGTGGTGTGCGGCAACACCGTGGTGGATGCCATCCGCCTCGTCCCTCGCGTCACCGCCTTTGCCACGCCGGGGCTTGACCAGGTGGACTGGGGCCGGCACCGCGTGCTGCTCGCCACCGTCCACCGGCGCGAGTCGCACGGCGAGCCGCTCGAGGCCATCTGCGACGCGCTCCTGGCGCTCCTGGACGCGCACCGCGACGTGGCGGTCGTCCTCCCGGTGCACGTCAACCCGCAGGTCCGCGAGGTGGTGCTCCGGCGGCTGGCGGGGGCGCCCCGGGCGCACCTCGTGGACCCGCTCCCCTACCCGGAGCTGCTGGAGGTGCTCCGGCGGGCCACGCTGGTGCTCACCGACTCGGGTGGGATCCAGGAGGAGGTGCCCACCCTTCGCAAGCCGGTCCTGATCCTGCGCGACGTCACCGAGCGCCCGGAGGTGGTGCAGGCCGGGTTCGGCGAGCTCGTGGGGACCGACGCTCCCGGCATCGTGCGCCGCGCCTCCCTCCTGCTGGAGGACGCGGCGCTCCTCCGCGCACGCTGCGCCGGCCCCAACCCCTTCGGTGACGGGCACGCCGCCGAGCGGATCGCCGACGCCGTGGCGGCGCGCCTCGGCGCCGCCGGCACGCGCCGGCCGCCGCGCCGGCTGCGGGGCGACCAGCTCGAGGCTGCCCTTGGGCGCCTCCGCGAGGTGGCCTGACTTGGGCGCGTCCTCGGAGGTCACCCGCGCCCGCGAACGGCGCATTCGCGAGCTGCAGCAGGTCGGCTTCCGCGGCGGGCGCATCATGCCGCACCGCGCCATGATCGGGCTGCGGGTGGGGTGGGGGTTGCTGGTGGACCTGCTCCTGCTGCCCCTCGTGGCCATGGCCGTGCTCGCGGTGCTCCGCGATCCGGTCACGACCGGCTGGCAGCACGTCTTCGAGGCGCTGGTGGGACCGCTCGGGTTTCCGGGCGGCGTCTCCGCCACGCGCTGGGAGCTGGGGCCCACCACCGTCGTGCTCCCCGCCTTCGCCGCCAGCGCCGCCTGGCCCGGGACGCTGGCGCTCGTGGTGGGGTGGGTGGTGGCCGTCCTCCTCGCCATCGGCGGCCTGCTGCTGCGCGGACGCGCGACCCCCTTTGGCTACCTGCTCCGCGCCATGGCGGCCATCCAAGTCACGGCGCAGCTCTGGTTCACCTTCGCCTCCCCCCCGTTCACCTACACGCTGCAGGGGTACCAGGAGGCGGTCATGTACCTGGGGTGCGTCGTGGTGTTCCTCGTGCCGGTGGGGACCGCGCTGACCTTCAACGCCTTCGACTTCCGCCTCTGGCAGAAGCTGGCGCTCACCGGGGTCATCATCGCCCACCTGGTGGTCCTCATCCCGTTGCAGGTGGCCACCCACGCGTACCTGATCCGCCACCTTACGCTGCTGGCGATGCCGATGCTGTACCTCCTCTTCGGCATCCTGCTGCACGTCTTTGCCTTCGTGGCGCTGTACGGGTGGGGGATGAGCTGGCGGTCGCACGGCGAGCTGGACGCGCTCGACCGCCGCCCCCCCGCCCCCCGCAAGACCCGGGGCCCCGTGCCCAGCCGACCGGGTGGCAGTGATCCCGAGGCGGGGCGGCGCGCGCAGGCCGCGCGCGAGGCCGCCGAACTGGCGACCGCCCTGGCCTCAAGCTTCGCCGCCAAGCCCACCCCGGCCATGGCCACAACCGCCGCGACCGCCACAACCGCCGCGACCGCCGCGACCGCC
>JAGWYS010000314.1 GCA_018969225.1 Gemmatimonadota bacterium
GCACCACGTCCCCGTACTTCTCGCCGAACAGCGCCATGGCCCCGCCGGCCACCGCATCGGCGTACGCCTCCTCACGGGTGTCCACGGGGGCGGCCGCCCACACGCCGGCATTGGCGTGCGCCTCGATGGCGGCCATCTGCTCGGCCGTCACGGGGCCATGGTGGGTGAAGTCGAAGCGCAGGCGGTCGGGGGCCACCAGCGAACCGGCCTGATGGACGTGGTCGCCCAGCACCCGACGCAACGCCGCGTGCAACAGGTGGGTGGCGGTGTGATTGCGCGCTGTGTCCATCCGGCGCTCCCGCGGGACCTCGGCATGGGCGGGGCCAAAGCCGATCTCGCCGGTGGCCGTGCCGATGGCGGCAATACGCCCCTCAAGCTTGCGGACCTCGGAAACCTCGACCCGCCATCCCGCACCGGTAATGGCGCCCTGGTCGGAGACCTGCCCGCCGGATTCGGCGTAAAACGGGGTGTCGCGAAGCATCACCGCGACACGCCCATCGGGGAGCGTGCGCACGGCGGTGACGACCGTGTCCACCGCGGTCCGCTCGTAGCCCACGAAGCGCCCCAGCCCCTCCCGGTGCTGCTGGTCGTGTGACCACTGCGTCGGGTCGCCGAAGTCATCGGCGCTCACGGTCAACTGGCGGGACTTGCGCTCCTCCTGCGACTGGCGGCGCTGCGCCGCCAGCGCCTGCTCGAAGCCGGCGATGTCCACGAGGTAGCCGCGCTCCCGGGCCATCAGCTCCGTGAGGTCGATGGGGAAACCGAAGGTGTCGTACAGGCGGAAGGCGTCCTCACCGTCGATGGTGCCACGCAGGGCGGTGGACCCCTGCGTTGAGCCGATGGGGGCCAGCTCCTCGAAGCGCGACATGCCGGCGTCGATGGTGGCCAGGAAGCGCTCCTCCTCCGCACGCGTCGTTTCCAGCAGGTGCGATCGCCTCGCCTGCAGCCCCGGATAGGCCCCGTGCATGCTGTCGATGACCGCCTCCACCACGTGCACCAGCGTGGGCGCGCGGCGCCCCAGCAGCCACGCATGCCGCACGGCGCGCCGCAGGATGCGCCGCAGCACGTAGCCACGCCCCTCGTTGCTGGGGAACACCCCGTCGGCCAAGAGGAACGCCACCGCACGGGCATGGTCGGCCAGCACCCGGAACGAGGCGGGGTCGATTTCGCGTCCGTCCCGGTCATGCGCCGTGCCCAGCCCCACTCCGGGGCGATAGGGATACCGGATCCCCACCACCTCCTCGACGCGGGTGATCAGGGGGGCGAAGACGTCCGTGTGGAAGTTGTTCGTGACCCCCTGCATGACGGCGGCGATCCGCTCCAGCCCCGCCCCCGTGTCCACCGACGGCTTGGGGAGCGGCACCAGCGTCCCATCAGCCTGCCGGTCGTACTGCATGAACACCAGGTTCCAGATCTCCAGGAACCGCCCCGCCTCGGCCCCCTCGACGAAGGCATCGAGCGAGTAGTCCTCGATCGTGGTGTCGGTCCACTCCCCGCTGGCGTCCTTGGGGAAGGCCCAGTCGGCCGCCATCTTGGCGAGGTCCACGTAGATCTCGGTGCACGGGCCGCAGGGGCCGGTGTCGGCCATCTGCCAGAAGTTGTCCTTGGCCCCCAGCCCGTAGATGCGGTTCTCGGGGACGCCGGCCACCTCGCGCCACAGCTGGCGGGCCTCGTCATCCTCATGGTACACGGTCACGCGCAGGTGCTCGCGCGGGATCTTCAGGTCCTCGGTGATGAACTGCCACGCGAAGCGGATGGCGTCGCCCTTGAAGTAATCACCGAAGGAGAAGTTCCCCAGCATCTCGAAGAAGGTGTGGTGCCGGGCGGTGTGCCCCACCTGCTCGAGGTCGTTGTGCTTGCCGCCGGCGCGCACGCATTTCTGCGCGGTCACGGCGCGCGGGTTCCCGTCGGGGACCTCCTCCATCCCCAGGAACACCTTCTTGAATTGCACCATCCCCGCGTTGGTGAACAGCAGGGTGGGATCGTCCGCCGGGACGAGGGACGAGCTGGGGCGGACGGCGTGGCCTTGCGAGGCGAAGAAGGCCAGGAATCGGGCGCGGATTTCGGACGCGAGCATAAGCCCGGAAATATAGACGGGTCGAGGGGCGAACGGCGGTCCCCAACCGTCCCGTCAATCAGCCACCAGCGCCTGTCAGCCGTCCAGGTCGGACACGTCCCGTTCCACTTGGCGCACAACCGCCTGGACCACCGTCCCCGCAAAGCCCCGCCGCAGGAGGAACCCCACCAGCCGCCGGCGGCGCACCTCAGGGGGGAGCGCGGCCACCGCGGGCCATCGACGGCGCGCCACCGCCTCGCAACTGGCCCGCTCGTCAAACTCTTCCTCCTGCACGGACTGCCGCAGGGCTTGGTCCACCAGCGCGGACGCCACCCCCTTGCGCCGCAGGTGCTGCCTCACGCGCGCCGGCGCCTCCCCTCGCCGCAAGCGCGCCGCAGACTCGGCTTCCGCCAGCATCCGGTCGTCCAGCGCCCCCGCCGCCTCAAGGCGCTCCATGGCGACCGTCACCAGCGCGGGATCCGCCCCGCGGCGCCGCGCTGCCACCTCCAGTTGCCGACGGCTGCGCCGCTGGCGAGCCAGCGACGCCAAGGCGCGGTCAACGATCTCGGAAACGGCGGCCTCG
>JAGWYS010000073.1 GCA_018969225.1 Gemmatimonadota bacterium
GGCTTGATGTCGCGGTGCACGATGCCGCGCTCGTGCGCGTAGGCCAGCGCGCTGGCCACGTTGCGGAGGATGCGGACGGCGTGCGGGATGGGGAGCTCGCCGCGGTCGACCAGCGACCGCAGCGACTGCCCGTCCACGAAGGGCATCGCGAACCAGGGCATGGCCCCCGCCTGCCCCGCAGCCAGCAGCGGCACGATGTGCGGATGCTGGAGGCGGGCCGCCAGCGCGATCTCGCGCTCGAAGCGGGCCCGCGCCGCCCCCGACATGAGGTCGGCGGGAAGCACCTTGATGACCACGGCGCGGTCGAGGCGCCGCTCGCGCGCCAGGAACACGCGGCTCATGCCGCCGCCCCCCAGCTCGCGTTCGAGCTGGTAGTCGGGCGCGAGGGCGTCCTGCAGGTCGGGGGGGAGGGTCACGGGAAGGTGGAGCCGGACGGCCGGGAGTCAGGGGGGCGTCGCGCTCGAGCCAGCGGCGGCTTGGGCGCCAGATCGCGGGATCAGCGGGGCTTCACGAACGCCTCGAAGGGCGGGAAACCGCGGAGGGGTTCGAGGAAGGGATTGGCGTGTTGGTTCGGATGGGCCCCACGCTCGGTGTACGCTTTCGGCAGCCCCCGCGACGCCAGGGCGGCGGCGAGCGTCTCGAGTTCGCTCATGGGGGACTCGCGTCAATGGACAGACCACAGAAATGCCGCGTTTCGCGAAGATAGGTCGCGGGGGCGTGGGGCGCCATCACGGCCGCGTCACCCTTGGCGAAGACGTCCCGCATTTCCCACCCGCCGGCACGGGGGATATCGTTTGGGGACTAAAGAAGCCCTCCCCGCCTTCTCCCCGCCGCCCCGATGCCCTTCCCCCGTCCCGCCGCCCGGTTCGCCGCGCTCGCCCTCGTCGGGGCCCTCGCCCTGCACGCCTGCAGCAGCGGCAACAGTGGCGGCACCGCCCCCGTGACCCCGCCCGGGGGCGGCGGCACCACCCCGGTCGGACCCGCCCCCGTGGCCAGCGTCACCGTCACCCCCGCTAGCTGCGCGCTGATCCCCGGAGGGAGCTGCACGCTGACCGCCGCCACGCTGGATGCCGCGGGGGTCGCCCTGTCCGGGCGTCCGATCACGTGGAGCGCCGCCACGCCGGCGGTGGCCACGGTGTCCGCCGCCGGCGTGGTGACCGCAGTGGCCGTGGGCTCCACGGTCATCACCGCCACCGCCGAAGGGAGGTCCGCCACCGCCTCGGTGACGGTGACGCCGGTACCCGTGGCCAGCGTGGCGATCACCCCCGTGTCGGCCGCCCTCCGCGTGGGCGGACGGCAGGCCTTCAGCGCCACCGCGCGGGACGCCGGGGGTGCCACGCTCGCGGGGCGCCCGGTGACCTGGAGCAGCAGCGCGGCGGCCGTGGCCGTCGTGGACACCGCCGGCACGGTGTCGGCGGTGGCGCCCGGCTCCGCCACCATCACCGCCATCATCGAAGGGCGCACGGCCACCGCCGCGGTCACCGTGACCCAAGTCCCCGTGGCCACCGTCGCGGTGTCCCCCGCCGCGCCCACGCTGCGCGTGGGGGCCACGCTGCCCATGACGGCCAGCGCCCGCGACAGCGCCGGGGGCGTGCTCACGGGCCGTCCGGTCACCTGGCAATCGAGCACCCCGGCCGTGGCCTCGATCACGGCCGCGGGGGTGGTCACCGGCGTGGCGCCTGGCACCGCCACCATCACCGCTACGGTGGAGGGGCGCGCCGCCACCGCCGTAGTCACCGTCGAACGCGTCCCCGTGGCCTCGGTGAGCATCACCCCCACGAGCGTGGCCCTGCTGGTGGACAGCACGGCGCAGCTCGCCACCGTCGCGCGCGACAGCGCCGGCGCCACGCTGGCCGACCGGCCGGCCGCGTGGGCCAGCAGCGCGCCCGCCGTGGCGCAGGTCAGTGCCAGCGGCGTACTGCGCGGCATCGCCCCCGGCACCGCCACGATCACCGCCACGGTGGAGGGGCGCACGGCGACGGCCACGGTGCGCGTCTCGGCGCTGCTGACGCTGCGCATGTACTACAGCGCCACCCTGACCGGCCCGTGGGCGTTCAAGACCGTCAGCATCCGCGGCGGCGACGCGCTGGAGGTGGTGGACCCCTCGCCGGTGCTGATGCCCGACGGACGGATCCTGCTGTACTACCTGATGAACTACCAGCGAGGGGGCGACCCCGCGAGCAACCAGCCCGGCAACCAGTGGAAGATGGGGGTGGCCGAGTCCACCGACCACGGCGAGTCGTTCACCGAACGCGGGACCGCCTTCACCTCGCCCGTGGCTATCACCGACCCGTTCCCCATGGTGCTGGCCGACGGGCGCATCCGGATGCTGTACGCGCAAACCGTGGCGGGCACCTCGCAGGTGCTGAGCGCCACCTCCGCCGACTCCACGGGGCTCACGCTCCCGTACGCCGCCGATCCGGGGACGCGCTCCATCGGGGCCAGCATCCCGGGTGCGCTGCGCATCGGCGCGACGTACTACCTGTACACGTGCGCCGAGGGGATCAGCTACGCGACCTCCACCGACGGGCTCACCTTTGGCGCGCGCGCCGTGGCCATCTCCTCGTACTCCGGGATCACCTGCGATCCCAGCCCCATCAGCACCGGGCCGTCCAGCCACGTGATGGCGTTCAAGACCCGGCCCATGGGCTCGAACGACCCTCGGTCGGACTCCACGTACCTGGCCACCAGCACCAATGGCACCTCTTGGACCCGACTCCCCACGCCCGTGGGGCCGGGATCGGTGCCCGGGCTGGTGCGCGATCGCAACGGACTCTACCGCATCTACGTGGTGTACTTCCCGCCGCGCTAGGGGAGGGCGCCGCCGCCGCTGCCGGCCAGCGCGCCGGCGATCACCGCGCCGGCGTACTCCACGTCATCGGCGGCCATCTCCAGGAAGGGGGGGCGCCCCTGCGCCTTCTGCACCTCCACGCCGTTGCCGTACACCTCCACCCCCAGCACCGCCGACAGCCGCACGGTCTTGTTGCCGCGCCCCCCGCGCAGGATGAGCCGCCGGTCGGTCACGTACAGCGTCCCCTCGTCGATGGGGGTGAGCTGGTCCACCGTGTGCCGCACCGGCACCACGTGCCCCACGCGGAAGCGCACCCCCTTGGCGATGCGGAAGGAGCCGCCCACCCCCGCGTAGGACACGCCGGTGGTGCGCGTGCGCGGCTCGTGCCACGTCACCCGCACCTGCGCGTGGCACCGCTCCCCGCGGTGCAGCGTGAGGGGGACCGCGATGGTGGGGAGGATCCCGTTCTCCACCTCCCACAGCAGCCGGTAGCGATCGAGCACCGCCTGCGTGGCCGCGTCGTTCCGCATCTCCCCCCCCAGGCTGCGCGCCAGCTCGTGCAGCTCGCGCTCCTCGTCGGGGGAGAGCCGCCGGTCGGCCACCAGCGCCTCGGCGCGCCGGTTGAGGATCCCCAGCGCGGCCTCGCGCGTCCAGGCCAACAGCGTCTCCTCGGGGAGCTGCAGGGCGCGCGCCAGCGCCGGCAGCCGCTCCTTCTCCGCCGCCGACAGCAGGTCGTCGGCGAGGGCGGCGTCGATGGCACGCTTGACCGGCCCGGCGGCGGCCCGTGCGAAGGCCTCGCGGCTCTCCTGCTCGGAGATCGTTAGCACCCCGCGCAGCGCGCGCAGGTAGTCCAGCTCCCGCGCCTCCACCTGGGCGTCGCGCGCCGCGCGCGACACCGCCTCGGCGTAGCGGGTCACGCACAGGGTGCGGACGGCGGGGCCGGAAAGCCCGTAGGTCTCGAGGAGCGCCGCCAGCTCGTCGCGTGACGGAGGGTCGGGGAACCGCGCAGCGAGGAGCTGCCGCAGCGCCTCATCGGCCCGGGCCGGATCGCCGAGGCCGAGGAGACGCCGCCAGAGGGGACGGGGCATTGGGGTGGACAGTGGACATGAAAGCGGGAGGTGCCGAGCGCCCTGCGCCGGGCGCCCGGCATCCCGGGTGCTGCGTCCTGCGGACTACATCGACGCGGCTACGCCGCGCGTCGTCGCTCGTGCGCGGCGCGACTGGCGCGCAGCAGCCGGTGCACCGTGGTGCCGGTGATGAGGCGCACGCCGCGCTGGAAGGTGGCGTACTGGAAGGCCCACTGCACCAGCACGGTGACGCGGTTGCGGATCCCCACGAGGTACAGGATGTGGACGAACAGCCAGGTGAGCCACGCGACGAACCCCGTGAGTTCGCGGCCGGCGATGCGCGCCACGGCGCGGTGCCGTCCGATGGTGGCCAGGTCGCCCTTGTTCCAGTAGCGGAAGGGGGCGGTGGCGCGCCCGTCGAGGTGGCGGCGGATGTTGGCGCCCACGAGGGCGCCCATCTGGTTGGCGGCGGGGGCCACGGCGGGGACGGGGGTGCCGTCGGGGTTGGTGACGGTGGCCACGTCGCCGGCGCAGAAGATGTGCGGGTGTCCCGGGACGCTGAGGTCCTCGCGCACGCGCACGCGTCCCGCGCGGTCGAGGGGCACGCCGAGGGTGGCCGCGAGGGGCGCGCCCTGGTTGCCGGCGCCCCAGAAGACCGTGTGCGCCGGGATCCGCTCGCCGTTGGCGACGACGCCGTCGGCATCCACGCGGGTGACCGTGCAGTTGGTGCGCACCGTGACCCCCAGCGCCTCGAGGTCGCGCTGGGCGCGGTCGGAGAGCGACGGGGGGAAGGCGGGGAGGATGCGGGGGCCGCCCTCGAGGAGGAGCACGCGGGCGGAGGCGGGGTCGATGCGGCGGAACTCGCGGTGGAGGGCGTGGCGGGTGACCTCGGGGATCATGCCGGCCAGCTCGACCCCGGTGGGGCCGCCGCCCACGATCACGAAGGTGAGGAGCGCGTCGCGCTCGCCGGCGGCGGAGGTGCGCTCGGCGGCCTCGAAGGAGAGGAGGAATCGGCGGCGCATCTCGAGGGCGTCCTCGAGGCTCTTGAGCCCCGGGGCGTGCGCCTCCCACTCGGGGTGGCCGAAGTAGGCGTGGCGGGCGCCGGCGGCGAGGACGAGGTAGTCGAAGGCGACGTGGACGGTGCCGCTGTCGAGCGACACGCGCCGCGCGTCGGGGTCGATGGCGTCCACCTCGGCCATGATGACGGTGGCGTTGGCCTGGTCGCGGAGGAGCCACCGGATGGGGACGCTGATGTCGGCCGGGTTGAGGACGGCGGTGGCGACCTGGTAGAGGAGCGGCTGGAAGAGGTGGTGATTGGTGCGGTCCACCAGGGTGATGCGCACGGGGGCATCGGCCAGGGCGCGGGCGGCGGCGAGCCCGGCGAAGCCGCCGCCGACGATCAGCACGTGGGGGCGCGGATCGATGGCGTGGGCGTCGGTGAAGGAGAGGGGCGCGGCGCTGGCGGGGGTCATGGAGGGCTCCAAGGGGATTTGGAGAAGAACGCGCGGGATTGTGAAATGTTTCACAAGTCGTGCCCCCGGGGGGGTCGGGGGTCGCTTGACAGGGGGGAGCGGGTACGGGAGACTCCCGGCACCGATGGTGGGGCGGGCGCCGAGGGCGCGCCCGGCCTTCCGTTCCTGACGGAGGTGTCGCGGTGCGGATCCAGCGCTTTCCTGCCCTTGTCCTGGCCGTCGCGGCCACCGCCTGCGACAGCATCGCCAGGCGGAACCAGCCGCCCGAGCGGACGTCGATCGTGCCCATCGACACGGCGGACGCCAACAGCACCTTCCTGCCGCTGGGCGACACCGAGACCCGGCCGCTGCGCGAGGCCGTCGCCGCGCTCGAGCGCGGCGACGTGGCGGGGTTCGTGGCCAACATGGCCGACACGGTGGTGGTGGTCGCTCCCGACGGCACCGAGATGAAGGGGCGCCAGCAGCTGTACGACTACTGGACCACGCGCTTCAAGACCGACCTCAAGGAGGTCGCCTACGCGCGGTCCAGCTACCTGGGGCTGAACGCCTTCCGCCCGGGGGCCCCGGCCATTCCGGGGAAGTACCTGATGGTGTGGTCAACCGTGACCGCGACCTACCAGGACGGACACTCGGCGACGTTCCCCGCGCACCTGGCGGTGCACCTGGATGCGGCGGGGCGGTTCGACGGGCTGTTCACGTACTTCGACATGGAGCCGGACCCGGGGCGGTAAGGGGGGGGCGGGGGGCACCCCGCCTACCCAAGGGTACCAGTCGCGCGCGCGGCCGTTTGGCAATGACCGGGGTGGGGATCGAACCCACGACCTACGGATTAAAAGTCCGCTGCTCTACCGACTGAGCTACCCGGTCCCAGCCCGGGAACCTAACCCGCGCCGGCCCGGGAGTTCAACGCCTCCCCGCCCCGCCCCGCCCGACCGCCGCGCCCGCCGCCGCGCCAATGCCCGGCCCCGCCGCCACCAGCCCCCCAGCGCCCCCTACCCCACCACCCCGAACACCTGCCGCAGGTACGCCAGGAACGTCGCGTCGTCGCACTGCGTCTTCCCGGGGCTGTCCGAGATCTTCGCCACCGGCTGCCCGTTCACCCGCACCAGCTTCATCACCACCTGCAGCGGCGCGGGGCCCAGGTCGTTGGTCAGGTGCGTCCCGATCCCGAACACCACCGGCACCCGGTCGGCAAAGTGCCCGTGCAGCGCCAGCGCCCGCCCGATGTCCAGCCCGTCGGAGAACACCAGCCGCTTGGTGTGCGGGTCCACCCCCAGCCGCGCATAGTGCGCCAGCGCCTGCTCCCCCCACGCCACCGGGTCCCCGGAGTCGTGCCGCAACCCGTCAAACAGCTTCGCGAAGTACAGGTCGAAGTCCGCCAGGAACGCGTCCATCCCGATCACGTCGGTGAGCGCGATCCCCAGGTCCCCCCGGTACTCCTTCACCCAGTCCTCCAGCGCCGCCGCCTGCGAATCGCGCAGCCGCACTCCCAGCGCCTGGTACGCCTGCAGGTACTCGTGCCCCATGGTCCCCACCGGCGGCACCCCCAGCGCCCGCGCCAGCGCCACGTTGGAGGTCCCCTGGAACCACGGCGCCGCCTCCGCCTGCAGCGTGGCCACCACCTCGCGCTGCCACGCCCCGCTGAACCGCCGCCGCAACCCGAAGTCCACGAACGCGAACGGGTGCCGCCGCGGCGCCGCCGCCACCCCCGCCCGCACCGCCGCCACCTTGGCCGCCAGCCGCCGCCGCCCCTCGGGGAGCACCCCCGCGGCATCCAGCTGCCGGAAGTACAGCTCGTTCACGATGGCCAGCACGAACAGCTCGAAGAACATCACGTGCACCATCGGCCCCTCCACCTCCACCGCCAGCCGGTCCCCCTCGGCGCGCGCCTCGATGAACCGCCGCTGGAACCGGAAGATCCGCAGGAAGTCCACGAAGTCGGCCTTGAGGTACCGCAGCCCCCGCAGGTACCCCAGCTCCGCCTCGGTGAACGCCAGCGCGCACAGCTGGTCCAGCTCGCGGTTCACCGCGTCGCACAGCGCCGCCAGCGGCAGCGCCGGCACGTTGCGGCAGGTGAAGCGGTACGCGGCCTGCGTCCCCGGATGCCGGTGCAGCATCGCCTGCCACATCGTGAACTTGTACAGGTCGGTGTCCAGCAGGCTCCCGATGACCGGCGTCACCGGCCGACGCCCCGCCCCGCCGCCCGCCCCTCCGCCACCAGCTCCGCCACCAGCGCCGCACTCTCCACCACGCGCGCGCCTCGCGCCGCCATGTCCGCCAGGAAGGCCGCCTGCGCCCCCGCGAACCCGGTCACGGGGCTCATGCCGTCGGCCAGCAGCACCATCCGCTGCGGCGCCAGGTGCTCGGCCAAGTGCTCCACCGACGCCCGCACGCAGTGGCTCCCGGCCTCCCCCGCCACCAGCAGCCGGTGCGCGCGCCCCAGCGCCTCCAGCAGCCGCCGATTGGGGAGCGTCTCCGGATCGTCGGGATCAGGGACCTCGGCCTGCACCACGCTGTAGTGCTCGGTGCGCGGGTTGCGCCCCTTCACCACCCGCACCGCCGACCGCATGGTGCGCGCCTCCCACCGCGCCACCGCCTCCGCCACGGCCCCGTGCACGGCGTGCCCCCACGTGCCCGGCACGCAGTGCACCGGCCACGCCATCAGCGCGTACCGCCCCGCCGCCTCCAGCGACTCCACGTAGTGCCTGGCCCACGCCCCCCACGACGGGTCGCGCGGGACGTACACCCCGGCCCGCACCTCGGCCGCCGAGATGGGGGTGAAGGGCGGGACGTCGCCCCCGTCGGCGCGACGCCACGAGGGCGCGTGCGCGATGTCGTGCCGCTGGTGCGTGTCCAGCGTGATGGTCACGGCGTCGATGCCGCCTCCGGCCGCGTCCAGGAGCGCGGCCACCCGACGCAGGTCGGCATCGGCCCCGGGCACCGGCAGCGCCGGCGCCTCCCCCGGCGGACAGGCGTCGGCCGGCAGGTCGCAGAAGTCGTGCTGGGGATCGATGATCAGGAGGTGCGTCAGTGGCGGCATGCTGTGCAAGTTGCACGGTCCGGACGGCGAGTGCACCACACGGGTGTAACGATTGCCACGGTTGCGGCACGGCCCGCGCTGCCGACGCCAGCGTGCCGGATTCCTCGACAAATTGGCGCGCATGCCCTCCCGACACCACAACCCATCGCCTTGGCCCGCGCGACTTGGCTGGCTGCTTGGTGGCTCGCTGGTCCTGCGATTGGTGGTGGCCGGCAGCATGCACTTTGGCATCGACGAGGCGTACGCGGTGGCCGTGGCGCGCCCCCTGAGCGCCGGCTACCTCGACCACCCTCCGGCCGTGTTCTGGCTCTCCGCGCTCGGCGAATGGCTGTGGGGGGATCGCGTGCCGCTCCTGGTGCGCCTGCCGTTCATGCTCCTGTTCGGCGCAACCACCTGGCTGATGGCGCGCACCGGCGACCACCTCTTCGGCGAACCAGCCGGCTTCTGGAGCGCCGTGGTGCTCAACGCCACGGGGATGCTGGGGATAACTGGTGGCACCTGGGTGCTGCCGGACGGGCCGCTGTTGGTCGGCAGCGCGCTGTGCGCCTGGGGGAGCGCGCGCGCCTGCGTGCCGCGGGATGGCGACACGTCGGCGCTGCGGTGGTGGGCGGTGGCCGGGACGGGGGCCGCCGTGGCCGCCCTGTCGAAGTACCACGCGATCTTCCTCCCGGCAGGGATCATGGCGTACCTGCTCACCACCCCCAAGGCGCATCGCCTCCTGCTCACCCCCGGCCCGTGGGTGGCGGCGCTGGTGGCGCTGGTGGGCGCGGCGCCCGCGGTGTGGTGGAACGCCACGCATGACTGGGCCTCCTTCCGCTTCCAGGGCGCGCGGGCCCTTCCCGCCGGAGGCTGGACGCCCGCGCCGCTGCTGGAGGCGGTGGGCGGCCAACTGGGATACCTGCTCCCGTGGGTGGCCCCCGTCATCGCGTGGGGAGTCTGGCGCACGGTGCGCGACACCCCCTCCGCAGGGCACCGTCTACTGGTGTGGATGGGCGGACTGCCGGTGCTGGTGTTCACCGGCGTGGCCTTGGGCGGGCGTCGGGTGCTGCCGCACTGGACGGCGCTGGGGTACCTCCTGCTGTCGCCCGTGGTGGGCGCCCAGCTGGCCCGCGCCCAGCGCGCTGGGGCGCGTTGGCCCGTGCGCTGGGGGGCGCGGAGCCTGACGGCCACCGCCGTGCTGGCACTGCTGTTGGTCAGCGCGGTGCGGACCGGGTGGGCCACGGGCGGACGCCTGCCAGACCCCACGCTCGAGGCGCTCGGCTGGGACGAGGTGGCGGACTCGCTGGTGGCCATGCGCACGGGCGCGGGGCGACCGCTGGCCTATGTGGCCACCGTGCACTGGATGCAGGGGGGGAAGCTTGGAGCGGCGCTTGGCGCATCGCTGCCGGTGGTGGTGGTGGCGGAAGACCGCCGCCATTTCCGCTTTCGACCTTCGCCGGCACTGGCACGATCGGACACGGGGGCGCTGGTGCGCCTGGCTCCCCGTGATGGTGCGCCCTTGGAACCGTGGTCGATCGCGCCGTTTTCCGGCGTGCTTCGCCTGCCCGACCTCGCCATTCGACGACGGGGGAGCACCGTGGCGCGCGTGGAACGCTACCTCGTCACCGGTTGGACGCCGCCCCCGCGCGAGGTCTTTTCCGCGCCGCGCTGACCGGTGCGGCGGCGACGTGCGGCGGCCAGCGCCACCCAAGCCGCGGCCAGCGCGCGGAGGGCGATCGCCAACGCCCACCGCAGACTGCTGCCAACCACACGCCTTCCCATGTGTTGGGCGAGGCGTCGCACACCGCCGTGCAGGGTCAGCAGGGTCGCGCCCTGCACCGTGCGCAACAGCCAGGTGGCCTGCGCATCGACCGTCGCCGCCTGGGTCGGCACGCCCGTGCCACGGTGCCGGACAATCGGGTTCAGGTACAGCACGGTGGAATCGCCGCGCACCACCACGCGCACGTACGCGTCGTCCTGCGACGGACGGTAGGACCCGACACCGCTTGCGACGCGATGCCGCACGCGGCCGCCCGGCCCCACGAACGACATCTCCGTGACGGGCCCGTCGACCCGCACCCGCAGCACGCCGTCGTGCATGGCCACCGAGCGCACCCGCAAGGGCGAGTGTCCGCGGTGCCCGCTGACGGCCACGTGCCGCCCCTCCGCGAGCGCGGCGAGCAGGCTTTCCGGTGCCACCGACCCCGACGCCACGCTGGTCCACGATTCCCCCACCTGGAGGGGATCCCGCACATCGTGGGCGTCGTCATTCCCCAATCCCCACACCAGCCGCCCCGCCCCCAGCGCCTGGTCCCACTCCCGTTCCCAGTTGCCGTACGTGCTGGTGACCTCCATGAGCTGGTACCCGGTGAGGGCCCGCAGCGCCACGGCATCGCGCGCACGTCGAACGCCGGGGTGGGGGATGGCCAGGAGGGCGCCAGCGCCCCGCAAGTGGTCCAGCACCCATTGCTGGTGGTGCACGGTTTGGACGACGGGTGAGTCCAGCCAATGCACCTCGCGCGCGCCCAGCACCAGCACATGCGCCTTCGGCACGTTCATCCCGTGCTCGTACACCGACAACGCGCCCGGCGCGCCATCGGCGCTGCGTTGATGATAGTTGGAGATGGCCACCGCATCGTAGCCGAGACGCCGGTACGCGCGGCGCACCTCGCCGGCGGTTCCGACGCCGTGAGTCACGCCCCCCCAAGCCGCCGTGTGTGCATGGAGGTTGATCGTGCGCCACGCCGCGGCCTCAAGCCCCGCGTACGGGTTGTGCCACTGGTCGCCGGCAAAAGGTGCGGGCTCCGGGAATCGGTACACAGGCGCGACCGATGCCGGGAGCAGGAGCAGTGCCGCCAGCACCATCCCGGCGCGCCAGCCCGCCGCACGCAGGCAGGTGCGAAGGCGACGCGCGGCGACGGGGGACACCAACGAAGCGAAGGACATCGCCCGAACGCTCTCGGCGCGACGGCTTCCGTACAACGGGCATGGTCCACTCGTTGAGCAAGGGTGACGCGTTCGTCACCGACGTGACCCTTACCCCCCGCCCTTCGCCAGCCACTCCCCGCCGTCGATCACGAAGATCGCCCCGGTGATCCAGTCCCCCGCCGGCGACGCCAGGAACGCCACCATGTTCGCGATGTCCTCCGGCGTCCCCCACCGCCCCAGCGGGATCCCCTTCCGCGCGTACTCGGCCATCTTCGCCTCGGCCGCCGCGAACACGTCGGGGACGCCGCTGTCCGCCGGCGGCGTGAACGCCTTGCGCACCCCCTCGGTGGGGATGGGGCCCGGCGCGATGGCGTTCACGCGGATGCGCTGCGGCGCCCACTCCACCGCCAGCGTGCGCGTGAGCGCGTCCACCCCCGCCTTGGCCGCGGTGGCGTGCGCCATGAGCGGCCACCCGCGGTAGTGCAGCGTCATCGACGTGCTGATGATGCGCCCGCCCCCCTGCGCCGCCATCACGGGGTACACCGCCTGGCTGCAGTGGAAGGTGCCGTACAGGTCGATCTCCACCACGCTCTTCCACGCGTTGGCCGACAGCGTGGCGCTGGGGGCGTAGAAGTTCCCGGCGGCGTTGTTCACGAGGACGTCCAGCCGGCCCAGGCGCTGCGCGATGCCGTCCACCGCGGCCTTCACGGCCTCCGGCTGCCGCACGTCCAGCGCCACGGTGCTCACCGCCCCGCCCCGCGCGCGGATCCCCGCCTCGGCGCCGGCCAGGTGCTCGGGCTTGCGGCTGGCAATCACCACGTGCGCGCCCAGGTCGGCCAGGAGGGTGGAGATCCCCAGCCCGATGCCGGTGCCGCCGCCGGTGACCAGGGCCACCTGGCCGTCCAGCAGCCCGGGGCGAAAGATGGAAGACACGTCAGGAGACATGGGCACCCGAGGGCACGGGAAGGGGAGCAGGCGGCGCCGACCGCCGGCGCCGGAGCGCGGGAAGCCGCGCCACCAGATCATCGACCAACATACGCGCGTCCGCCACGGGGAGATCCACCACGTCCGCCACCCCGCCCAGCCCTGCGGTGGTGAGCCGCACGGTGGCCAGCCCCATCCACCGCTGCAGCGGCCCCTGCCGCAGCTGCACCTGCTGCAGCTTGGCCACCGGCAGCACCCACGTGGTGCGCGACAGCGCCCCCTCGCGCACCACGAGGTACGCCCCGTCGGCCCCCACGCCGCGCGCGCGCCACGCCAGCGGCGTGAGCGCCCACAGCACCGGTAGCAGCCACAGCAGCCGCCACACCCCGCCCCCCAGCAGCACCGAGAGCACCGCCAGCGCCGCCAGCAGGGTGACGGTCCACTGCGCCCCGGTGCGCACCCAGCTCCGGCGCGAGGCGCGGCGCCACCCCGGCACCGGCGCCGCCGCCGCCACGTCGGCCCGCACGCCAGGGTACACGTGCGCCACCGCAGCCGCGGCCGCCCCGGTGCGCACGATGGGGAGCAGCACGGGCACGTCGGGCTCGTCCCCCGACGACGACACCGCCATGGCCCCCGCGGACTGCAGGCGCACCTCCGCCCGCCCCGCCAGCCGACGCACGGGGGTCTCGCGCACCTTCACGGCCTGCACCCGCGACACGGGGGTGGAGGCGGTGCGCCGGTGCAGCAGCCCGTACTCGCGCACCAGCGCGCCGCCCACCCGCGACAGGCGGAAGCCGCGGTAGCGGACCCACGTGACCACCACCACCCCCAGCCACAGCACCGCCAGCACCGACAGCGCCAGCACGGCCGCCAACGTGCCCAGCAGCAGCCCCGCCGCGCCCCCGGTGGGGACCCGCGTGGCAACATCCCGGACCGCGTCGGAGACGAACAGCTCCACCCAGTCGTCCCCGAGCCGCTGCAGCACCCCCACCGCCGCGCCGAGGATGACCAGCAGCTGCATGGAGGTGGCGCCGGCCACCAGCAGCTCCTCGTCATCCACCACCGCCAACGGGACGGCCTGGGTCGGCACGGCGCTGGCCGCGTCCGGCATCGCCGCACGCGGCATGGCCGCACTTGGTGCGTCCTCGGCGGGCACCGCCACCGCCAACGCGCCACCCTCGGCGCCCGCCGCGTCCACGGTCCACGCCTGACGCGCGCGCACCAGCGTCTCGCGCAATGCCTGCACCTCGCCCCATTGCAGCGACGCCAGCTCGGCCTCGGCCACCAGCCCCCCGGCGCCGGTGTCCACGCGCAGCGTCCCCACCCCCAGCAGCCGTTGCGGGAGCGTTTGCGCGGTGCTCACCCCCTGGATGCGCGCATAGGGGATGCTGCGCGTGACCCGCCGCAGCACCCCGCTGCGGATCACCAGCGCGTCGGGCGCCAGCGCAAAGCGCAGCGCGAGGTATTCGGCCACCGCCAGCACAATCACCAGCGCCGCGGCGACGGCGATCACGATGAACCAGCGGTGGGCATGCGGGCCGCGCACGCCCCCGTTCCCCACCACCAGCGCGGGGACCAGCACCGGCACGGCCACCTGCCGCAGCCGGAGGAACACCCCCAGCACCAGCGAGGCGGGGTGCAGGCGGCGGAACGCCGGCGCCCCCGGTTCGCTCACAGCGGCTCCACCATCCCGGCCCGCTGGGCGAGCGCCTCGCGGAGGGCGATGGCGTCCTCGGGGCGCAACCCGGGGATGCGCAGGGCGCCCAGGTCGGCCGAGGCGGTGCGCACCACCACCGTGGCCAGGTCGAAGGCGCGCGCGAGGGGGCCCTGCGTGTAGTCCACGTGCTGGACGCGCGAGTAGGGGATGACGCTTTCCACGCGGAACAGCACGCCGCGGTGCACCGCCAATGCCTCGTCCCCCAGGCGGAAGCGCCACGCGGAGTGGCGTCGCGGGGGGAGGCGGAGGGCGAGCAGCGCGCCGAGGGCGAGGGGGAGCGCGACCGCCGCGACCACCAGCCCCCAGCGCGGGGTTGCCCCCCAGCGGGCAGCGAGGCCGCCGGCGACCAGCGCGAGGGCCGCCGCCTCCAGCACCCAGAGGGCGCGCCAGAGCCGGATGATGGCGGGCTCGAGCGCGCGCCAGGCGGTCGGGGCTGTGGGCTCGCCGGTCATGGCGAATCAATAACGACGCGGCGGGGGGCGGTGGAGCCCCCGAGGGTCAGGGGAGGTCGTCCAGCAGGTCGCCCTGAATGGTCAGGCAGAAGGTGCGCCGGTGGTGCGGCGTGAGCCCCAGGCGCGCGATGGCCTCGCGGTGCTGCGGCGTGCCGTAGCCGCTGTTGCGCGCCCAGCCGTAGCCGCCGTGGCGGGCGTCCAGCGCCGTCATGAGGCGATCGCGCGTGACCTTGGCCACGATGGAGGCGCAGGCGATGGCGTAGCACTTGGCGTCGCCCTTGACCACGGCGGTGTGGGGGACGCCCAGGGTGCGCAGCGGGATGCCGTCCACCAGCACGTGGTGCGGCCCCTCCCCCACGCGGTGGCACAGCCGCGGCGTGAGGCGCGCGAGCGCGCGCTGCATGGCGAGGACGGTGGCGCGGGCGATGTTGCGGGCCTCGATCTCGCGGACGCTGGCGGCGCCCAGCGCCACGGCCAGCGCCTCGTCACGGATGCGCGCCGCGAGGCGCTCGCGGGTGGCGGCGTCCAGGCGCTTGGAGTCGTCCACCCCGGCAATGGCGCGGCGGTCGGGGGGCATGACCACGGCGCATGCGACAACGGGGCCCGCGAGGGGGCCCCGTCCGACTTCGTCCACACCGGCCAGCAGCGCACCGTGGGTGGCGCGTGCCTGCCGCTCGATGGCACTCCAGCGCGCCACGGCGGGCGCGCGGCCGGTTACTTCGAGGCGGCCGCCGCGGGGCGGACCACCTTGCGCTCCTTGATGCGGCCGGCCTTGCCGGTGACGTTGCGCAGGTAGTACAGCTTGGCGCGACGCACCACGCCGCGGCGCACCACGGCGATGTCGGCGATCATGGGGCTGTGGAGCGGGAAGATGCGCTCGACACCGACGCCGTTGGAGACCTTCCGGACGGTGAAGGTCTCGCTGACCCCGCCGCCGCGCTTGGCGATGCACACCCCCTCGAAGGCCTGGAGGCGCTCCTTGTCCCCTTCCTTCACGCGCACGTTCACGCGCACGGTGTCACCCGGCCGGAACGGGGGGATGTTGTCCTTCAGCCACTCCTTCTGGGTTTCGATGAACGGGTGCATGCGCCACTCCTGAAGCCACTTCTGGGTATGGGGGCGCCAGCCGCCGGAAAACCCGTGAGGCGCCAGAGCCTCGAAACATAGCGCGGTGCCGCTGCCCCGCGCCAGTCTCCCTTTCACCGCAGCGTCTCCAACTCCGCGGCCGCATACGGCGCCGTCCGCCCGGCGGTGGCTTTCCGCACCCGCGCCACCTCCGCCTCCGTCACCGCCCCGGCCGTATTCCCCCAACTGGAACGGATGTGCGACACCACCGCCGCCACCTCCGCGTCCGACATCGGCACCCCGGTCCCGTACGGCATCATGGCGCTGTTGTACGTCGCGCCCTTCACGGCGATCGGCCCTTGCACCCCGTGCAGCACCACCGCGATCGGCCGGGCGGCGGGACCCGTGACCCACGCGGAGCCGGCCAGCGGCGGATACACCCCCGGCATCCCCTCCCCCGTGGGGGTGTGGCACACGGCGCACCGGGTGTAGGCCACCTCCCCGGCCGAGGCGGGGACAGCCGGGGCCACCATGGGGCCAGCGACGGTGCCCGCGGCGGGGGTCTGCCCCTCCACCACCGGGGTGGGAGGTTTCTTTTCGCCGCCGCAGGCGAGCGCCAGGGCGCCGGCGCTCCCCAGCAGGGCGAGCCGTCGAACGCCCCGACGGCGCAGGGCGGGGGGGACAATGGACATGGAGGCTCTCCGATTTGGGGGAGCCCCCACGCGGGGCACGATCTGTGCCGCCCCCCCCGCGCGGGTTCGCCCGCTTACCGCACTGGGAACGGGCGCGGCGGCGGCAGCTGCTCGGCGAAGCGCCACGGGGCCGCACCGTCGCGCGACAGCGTCATCGTCCCCAGCCGCGCCCGCACCATGGCGATGGGCATGGGG
>JAGWYS010000315.1 GCA_018969225.1 Gemmatimonadota bacterium
GAGGGGCCCGCACTGGCGGTGGCCGACGTCAACGGCGACGGCCTCGACGACGCCTACCTCGGCGGGGCCAAGGACCAGGCGGGACGCCTGCTGATCCAGCGGCGCGACGGCTCGATGGCTGTCGACAGCGCCCCCTTCCTGGCCGACGCGGCGAGCGAGGATGTGGGCGCCCTCTTCGCCGACGTGGACGGTGACGGCGACCTGGACCTCTACGTGGTCAGCGGCGGCAACGAATACAGCGACGAAAGCCCCGCGCTGCAGGACCGACTCTATCGCAATGCCGGGCGCGGGCGCTTCGTGCGCGACGCGGCCGCCCTCCCCGCCGATTCCGTCAGCGGCAGCCGCGTGGCCGCCGCCGACATCGATGGCGATGGCGACCTGGACCTCGCGGTGGGCGGGCGCAGCGTCCCGTGGAAGTACGGCCTCACGCCGCGCACGGTGCTGCTGCGCAACGACGGGCGCGGGCGCTTCGCCGACGTCACCACCGCGCTGGCCCCGGCGCTCGCCGAGGCGGGGATGGTCACCGACCTCTGCTGGACCGATCTCACCGGCGACGGCCGCCCCGACCTGCTGGTGGTGGGCGAGTGGATGCCCGTCACCGCCTTCCGCAACGCCGGGGGCGGCCGCCTCGTCCCCATGCCCCTCCCCGGCGCGGAGCGCAGCGCCGGGTGGTGGAGCCGCATCGTCCCCGCCGACCTCGACGGCGACGGCACCCCGGAGTTCGTGCTGGGGAACCTGGGGCTCAACAGCCGCCTCCGCGCGTCCCCCGCCGAGCCGCTCACGCTCCTGGTGAAGGACTTCGACGCCAACGGCTACACCGAGCCGGTCATCGGCATGTACAACCAGGGGCGGTCGTATCCGCTCCCGCTGCGCGACGACCTCATCCGCGCGCTCCCGCCGCTCAAGGCGCGCTACCTGAAGTACGAGGACTACGCCCTCAAGACCATGGACGACGTGTTCCCCGCCGCGGCCCGCGGCGGCGCGGTGGAGCGGCGCGTGGACACCTTTGCCAGCAGCGTGCTGCGCCGCGCGTCCGGGGGACGGTGGACGCTGGCGCCGCTCCCGCGCGAGGCGCAGCTGGCCCCCGTGTACGCCATCCTCCCCATGGACGTGGACCGCGACGGCCGCCTCGACCTGCTGGTGGGCGGCAACCTCGACGGCTTCCGCACCGACGTGGGGCGCCTGGCGGCCAGTCGTGGGCTGCTGTTGCGCAACGATGGGCGCGGCGGCGTCGAGCCCGTCCCCGCCGCGCGCAGCGGCTTCCTCGTGCCGGGGCAGCTGCGCGACCTGCAGCGCCTGCGCACCGCCCGCGGCGTCCGGGTGCTGGCCGCCCGCAACAACGCGGCGCCCCTCCGCTTCGCCCCCGCCAATCCATGAGCCCGTCCTTCCGCCGTCCAGCGCGCGTCACGTCGCCCGCGCGCGATCGTGTCCACCGCCGCTGCTGGCGCCCGCGCCTGGCCGTCGGCGCCGCGCTGCTCGGCGCGCTGCTCGGAAGCCTGGCCGCCTGCACCCCCACCCCCGCGCGCGAGGCGGCCGGCGACGGCGCCGAGGCGCTGCGCGCCGCGATGGACTCGCTCACCAGCGTCATCGTCTACGACATCTTCTCGCCGCCGCAGGCCAGCCGCGTCTACGCCTACGCGTCGGTGGCCGCCTATGAGGCGGCGCGCCACGCCGACGCCGGCGCGCGGTCGCTCGCGGGGCAGGTGGCGCGCCTCGCGCCGCTCCCCGCGCCGCAACCCGGCGCGGCGTACCACTGGGGCGCCGCCTCGGTGCGCGCCTTCCTCGTGGTGGGGCGCCAGCTCACCTTCTCCCGCGACCGCATGGACTCGGTGCGGGCGCACTTCGACCGGGTGCTGGCGCGCGCCGGCATCCCCCGCGCCGACCTCGAGCGCTCCCTCGCCTATGGCGACACCGTGGGCGCCCGCATCCTGGCGTGGGCCGGCACCGACGGCTACCTGCAGTCGCGCGGCATGCCGAAGTACTCGGTCTCGCGCGAGCCGGGGCGGTGGATCCCCACCCCCCCGGCGTACATGGACGGCGTGGAGCCCAACTGGGGGACCATCAAGCCCTTCACGCTCGACTCGGTGGCCGCCTTCCGCCCCGCCCCCGCCATCCCCTTCGACAGCGCGCGCGGCAGCCCCTTCATGCGCCAGGCGCAGGAGGTGGTCGAGACCGCGCGCGGGCTCACCGACGAGCAGCGGAACATCGCCGCGTTCTGGGACTGCAACCCCTACGTGATGAACGTGCAGGGGCACACGATGTTCGCGACCAAGAAGATCACCCCCGGCGGGCACTGGATGGCCATCACCGGGCTCGTGACGCGGCAGGCGGGGAGCGGGTTGGTCCCCACCGCCGAGGCCTACGCGCGCACCGCGGTGGCGCTGGCCGACGCGTTCATCGGGGCGTGGGAGGAGAAGTACCGCTCCGCCGTGCTGCGCCCCGAGACCGTGATCAACAAGTGGATGGACGAGCAGTGGCAGCCGCTGCTGCAGACCCCCCCGTTCCCCGAGTACCCCAGCGGGCACAGCGTGATCTCCACCGCGGCCGCCGAGGTGCTCACCGACCTGTACGGCGACGCGTTCGCCTTCACCGACTCCACCGAGGCGATGTACGGGCTGCCGGT
>JAGWYS010000316.1 GCA_018969225.1 Gemmatimonadota bacterium
GCCTGGGTGACGTTGTCGCGGTGGAAGCTGGCGTGGTGGGTGCCGCTGACGGCCATCCCGGGCTGGTTCATGGGCGTGGGACAGGGCGAGTTCGGGCCGGACACCGTGATGGGGATCGTGCCGAAGCCGCACGTGTTGGCGTACTACGCGACGTTCTTCTTCTTCGGGGTGTTGTTTTACGACCGGGATGATGGCGGCCCGTTGCTGGGGAAGGGGTGGCGGTGGGCGTTGCCGGTCACGTTGCTGGTGGTGTTCCCGGCGGCCTTGGAGGCCTCGACCGGGGCCTTCGAGGTGCGCGGGCCCTGGGGCGCGGCGGCATGGCATCGGCCGGCCGCCGTTGTGCTGCAATCGGCGTACGCCTGGTCGATGAGCCTGTGCTGGATGGGCGTCTTCCGGTCGTTGCTCACGCGCGAGAGCGGCGTGGTGCGGTACCTGTCGGACTCGGCGTATTGGATGTACCTTGCGCACCTGCCGCCGGTGATCGTGGCGCAGTCTTGGATCAGCCAGTGGCCCTACCCGGCATGGCTGAAGTTGTCCGTGATGTCGTTGGTGATGGTGGCGGCATTGCTGGGCTCGTACCACGTGCTGGTGCGCCCGACCCCGATTGGATGGTTCCTGAACGGGCGCAGGCGGAAGGCGGCGTAGGGGAACGGGGAGCGAGGGGCGGAGATGCGGGGAACGGGTGATTCACGCTGGAGGCGGATCATGGGCGTGGGCAGCGTTTCTCGGATGCGGGCATTCGGGCGGTGGGTGGTGGTGGGCTTCCTGTGGCTGGCGGGCGCGGCGGCGGCCTGCGGCGCGACAAATCGTTGGGATGCCGAGGTGGCGGCATTCGCCCGGACCGATGCCATCCAAGCGCCGCCATCCCGTCCGGTGTTGTTTGTGGGCAGCTCGACGGTGCGCGCCTGGAGGACGTTGGCGGCGGACTTCCCGGGTCAACCAGTCCTGAACCGGGGCTTTGGCGGATGCCATCTTTCGGACGTGAACCATCACTTTGACCGCGTGGTGGGGGCGTATCGGCCTCGGGTCATCGTGCTGTATGCGGGCGACAACGACCTGGTGGAGGGGAAAACGGCGTCGGACGTGTCGTCGGACCTGGCGGAGTTTCGGCGTTTGGTGCGCGAGCGGGTGCCGGAGGCGCGGTGTGCGTTCCTGGCGATCAAGCCAAGCCCGAAGCGGGTTTCGGCGTTGGAGGTGCAACGGGAGGCGAACGCGTTGGCGGCGGCGCAGGTGCGCGGGGACCGTCAGTGGACCGTGCTGGACACGTTCACGCCATTGCTTGGGGCGGATGGACGGCCGGACGCGACCCTTTTCAAGGACGACCACCTGCACTTGAACCCCGAGGGATACCGGCGGTGGGCGGGGGTGATCCGTCCTTGGCTGGAGTCGGGGACGGCGGGACGCTGAGGCATCCGGGCTGCGGGGCCTGGGTGCGGCGCACGGCGCACGGCGAGACTTCTATTTGGAATGCGGGAGAAAAAACCATTGCAGCGCAAGGCGGCGGTCGGCCATCGTCTCGCCCGCATTTGGAGTCGGGGCGTAGCGTAGCCTGGTAGCGCGCTTGTTTCGGGTACAAGAGGTCGTGAGTTCGAATCTCACCGCCCCGACCATTTGCAGTCGCCCCGCGAGGGGTGGCCATGCTCCCCGGAGCACGCGCACGTGGCGGAATTGGCAGACGCGCTACTTTGAGGTGGTAGTGCCGTAAGGCGTGCAGGTTCAAGTCCTGCCGTGCGCACCATCCGGGGGGAAGATGACGGATACGCCGTTGGGGCACTTCCCTTGGATTGGGCGGGATTCCCAACTTCTGGGTTCTCCCCAGTTTCCCACCCTCGCCCCTCGCCTGCCGCTCCCCGCCTCGCTTGATCCGGTTTCAGTTCCCGGGCATACGGTCGATGATGGTGACGTTGCCGCTGGGGTGGTGCGTGATGGTGAGCTTGGTGTAGGTGAAGGCGACCTCCTCGGCGGGCACGTAGCCGCGCGAGGACGCGTCGCGGTTGTTGGGGGTCCAGCTCCGCACCTGCACGACGCGCGCGTTCGTGAGCTTGTAGGTCATGAGCAGGGATTGCGTGCCATTCGCGTCCGTGGTGGTCATGGTCATGGTGACGTCGCTGAGGTTTTCGTTCGTGACCAAGGCCTGGGAAATCAGCGGGGTGGCGGCGTTGAGCAGCTTGACGACGCGGAAGGTGCGGTGTTGGACCTTGCCGGTGGGCTGGCCCGCCGCATCCATGGTCACGGCCATCTCGTGCTCGTAGGCGAGAACGTTGTGCTGGCCGGGCGCGATCTTCTCGGTGGACTCGCCCGGGAAGGACGGGGTCTTGGTGCCGACGATGCGGAGGAAGTTGCCGGTCATGCCCGCGCTGGTGGCTTGGTTCGACTGGCCGTGCAATGCGCGGGCGGCTCCCAGGAGCGTCCATCCCAGGGCCAGCCACACGCGTGTCTTCGTCATGGTCCTCATCGTTTCCCGCCTTTCTTGGATTTGAGTGGTCGTCCGGCTGCCTCACCGCAGCTCGAGCTTGTAAAATGCTGCGTCGCCGCGGAGGGCGGCGACAAACGTCACCACGCCATCGCCTGCCGCCGTGGCTTCCCCGACGACGCTGAAGGGACCTTGCG
>JAGWYS010000317.1 GCA_018969225.1 Gemmatimonadota bacterium
AAGCGGCGCTACATCATCCCGGCGTCCCCCACCCTCAACGTGAAAAGCATCCTCCGCACCGCACGCGCGGCCTGATCGCCTCCCTGCTCAGAAGCGAAGTACACACAAATCGGCACTTGACCGTGGGTCGCCGTGTTGCCCACCGTAGCCGAAGCGTCCGTTGCTCCCAGCAGCGTCACCTGGTTCGCCATTCACTGGATGTCGCGGTCGTGCGCGCGCCCCTCGCGGTTGACCACGGTCGGACCGGGGGCGTTTCCCGTGCGGCGGCCGCTGGTGTGGTGCTCCAGCCCCATGTTCCAGTCTTGGCTCCTGGAGGAAGGCGCCAACCCACGGACTTACGTTATTCAACGATAGTCTAATATTGACATCGTTTATATTAAATGACACTTTATATTTTGGTAGCAAAAAATTAAGCTATACAAGAAACGCACCGGTGGAGGACCCCGTGGACGAGCGAGACCTGCAGCGTCGCCAACTGGATGCGCGCCTGATGGGGATGCCGAGGGAGCGGATCCCCAAGGGCGGGTGGATTCGGACAATTCGGCGGGCGCTTGGCATGACGATGGCCCAGCTGGGACACCGGCTGGGCGTGTCGGCGCCGGCGGTCGCCGACCTGGAGGCGCGCGAGGGACGGGAGACGGTCTCGGTGGCGCGGCTTCGCGCCGCCGCGGACGCCATGGGTTGCGACCTGGTGATCGCCTTCGTGCCGAGGGAGCCGCTGACCGAGATGGTCAGGCGACAGGTGATCCGCAAGCGCGAGCAGCAGGACCGTCGCGTGCTGCACACCATGCAACTGGAGAACCAGGGCGAGGGTGTGACGGCGTCCCCGGCGGACTCGGTGTCCGTGGACGTGCCGCTCGCGGGGCGTCGCGGTCGCCTGTGGGACTGAGCGCCGTGTCACCCGAGCCATGGCCGCAGGACGAGGATGGCAACACTCCTCTGGACGACGACGAATCGGAGGGTTTGATCCCGGGGCATCTGGTCCGTCGCTCGGAACTCAACGCGTGGGAGGCCGAGAACATCCGGGAGGCGATCCGGTGGGCGGAGACGCGCAGGCCGGATATGCTCGACCTGCGAGGACTCCGCGGACTGCACCAGCGGATGTTCGGGCGCACGTGGACGTGGGCGGGCACCTTCCGCACACGGGACAAGAACGTCGGTCCCTATCCCTGGTACGAGGTGCCCCGGCTGGTGCATGACCTGCTGGAGAACACCAAGGCCCAGTACCCCCAGGCCAAGCCGGTGCCGGCCGAGCTGGACGCGCTCGCCGCGCGATTCCATCACCAGCTGGTGCTGATCCATCCGTGGCCGAACGGCAACGGACGGCATGCGCGCCTGGCAACGGATCTGCTGCTCGAGCGCTGGGGCCGGCCCCCGTTTGGCTGGGGCGCTCGCGCCGACGGGGGCGGTACCGCCACCGCAAGGGGCGAGTACCTGCACGCCCTACGCGCGGCGGATGCGGGGAGCTATGACGCGCTCTACCGGTTTGTGCGCTCGTGACCCTCGCGCACCGGCGCCGCCGTCCTAGACGGCCCGCCCCACCGCGTTCGCCGTCCACAGCCCCATGGCCGCGAACGTGAGCGTGCCGTTGCAGCAGCTGGCGCTCACATGCGTGGGCGCGCCGGCCACCCACAGGTTCTCGTGGTCGTGCGCGCGCCCCTCACGGTTCACCACGCTGGTGGCCGGGTCGTTCCCCATGCGGCAGCCGCCGCCGGGGTGCTCCTGCCCGATGTCCCCCGCCGCCGAGGCGTTGGAGATGATGGTGCCGTCCCCCGCCTTGGCCATGCGCGCGAAGAGCGCGCGGATGGTGTCCTCGGTGTAGCCGCGCAGGGCGACCGACTCGGGGGCGTCGCGGAAGGCCACCTGCGGCAGCGGGTCCCCCCACCGGTTCCGCGAGGCGGCATTCAGCGTGAGCTTGCTCTCCCGGTCGGGGAGGACGTCGTAGTACGCCCGCACCCGCGCCGTCCCCTGCGCGGTGCGCGACCGCCACTCGGCCAGCATGGCGTCGCCGAAGAGCACCCCGCCGTTGGCGTCGCGCAGGCGCGGCTCCTGTCCGTAACTGGACTCCCAGACGCGCAGGTCGTGGCGGATGTAGCGGTCCAGCTTCCCGGGGCGCATGAACTGCTTGGTCACCAGCGAGTGCTGCGCGTTCACGCCGGGGTACAGCTTCATGGGCAGCCGGATCTGCGCCGCCACGTTGCGGTGCCCGCACAGGTACTTCCCCACCAGCCCCGAGCGGTTGGCCAGGCCGTCGGGGTGCTTCGCGTCGGCCGACAGCAGCAGCAGGTGCGGCGCCCACACGAACCCCCCCGCCAGCACGTACTGCCGCGCCTTGATGCGCACCGCCTCCCCGGCGCCGGAGGTGAGGTTCCCCGTGGCCAGCGTGATGCGCCCGGTGCGCGGGTCGGCCACCAGGCGCCGCACGAGCGTGTGCGTGGCCAGCCGGATGCGCCCCGCCCGCACCAGCGCGTCAAAGGTGAAGTCTGGCGAATACTTGGCGCCGCTGGGGCAGATGGGGTAACAGGTGTCGCACCGCTGGCAGGTGCCGCGCCCCTGGTACGGCACCGAGTTCTTGGCGCTGGGCTGGCTCCACATGGT
>JAGWYS010000318.1 GCA_018969225.1 Gemmatimonadota bacterium
GCGGGCGTGGCGATGGCCACCGCGTCCACCGCCGGGTCGGCCAGCAGCACGTCCAGGTCGGCCGTGGTCGTCAGCCCCGGGTGCCGGCGCTCGGCCAGCGCCCGCCGCGCGGGGTCGAGCTCGGCCAGCCCCGCCACGCGCGCCCCGGGGGTCTCGAAGAAGTTGCGCACCAGGTTCGGGCCCCAGTAGCCATAGCCCACCACGCCGATGCCGACCATCACGCGGCCCTCAGGCGAGCGGCCTCACGCCTGCGCATGTCACCCATCACGCGCGCTGGCACGCCAGCCACGATCGCGTGGTCCGGCACGTCGGCCACGACGACGGCACCGGCGCCCACGAGCGCCCCTTCGCCGATCGTCACGCCGCTGCGGATCGTGGCGTTGCTGCCGATGGAGGCGCGACGCTTCACGTGGGTCGGCTCGACCTTCCAGTCGGCTTCCGTCTGCAGCTCGCCCTGTGCGTTGGTGGCACGCGGGTAGGTGTCGTTGGTGAACATGACCCCGTGGCCGATGAACACCTCCTCGTCGATGCGCACGCCCTCGCACACGAAGCTGTGCGAAGAGATCTTGCAGCGCGCCCCGATGCGCGCGTTCTTCTGGATCTCGACGAAGGCCCCGATGCGCGTGCCCGCGCCGATGCTGCAGCCGTACAGGTTGACCAGCGCAGGCTGGAACACCTGCACCCCCTCTTCCATCACCACCGTGTCCGATACCGGCATGCACTGCTCCAGGTGGACCGCAGTGCCGGGTGCACCGCGCGTCGTCTTGTCTGGAGCCCAGTGTGTTCGGGGGTCGCCGACGGGGCAATCGGCAAGCTAGGGGCGAAGGCCCGCGCCCGCTCAATGCGGGGCGCGGGCCCCTCGGGCGCTCAGCTTCCCGGGTAGCAGGCGGTGCGGGAGAAGGAGCCGCCGGCGCCGAGGTTGCGTGCCTGCCAGCACAGCTGCGCCGGGATGCTGTGCACGCGCCCGTTGGCCTCGCCCCACGCCGTCCCGCCCGTCACCTCCGGCCCGATGGGCGGCCATGCCGTGGCAGCCGGGAACCACGCCGGCTTGGCGTCGTACACATAGCTCGCCCGCAGCGCGCGCGTGGCAGGCACCACCACCCCGGCAGGCAGCTCACCGGCCTCCCAGCGCACCGCCTTCGTGTAGTTGTCGTAGTTGCCCCACCTCAGCAGCGTGCCCTTGACCTTCGCGTCCGGGTAGCTCATCCCGCCGGGCACCGCCAGCCCCGTCGAGTCGCTGAGCAGGCAGTTGCCGATGTTGGGGTACCCCAGCCGGTACACCCCCGCCCCGCCCGCGCAGTTGTCGGCCGCCTGCTCGTACTTCGCCGGCACCCACGTCGAGGCCCCCAGCACGTTGCCCACGATGTTGATCGCGTAGCTCAGCCGGTTGAGCCTCACCGGCTCGTCCACCTTGCCCGAGTTGCGGTTCACCCCCAGCAGGTGGTTGCGAAACACCATCGCGTGGCTCGATCCCCCGAAGTACCCGTCCGAGCCGAACATCTCCCCGACGTTGCCCTCCCACAGGTTCATCATGTCGTGCGGTCCGTGGTTGTCCGCAAACGTCCACGTCACCGGCTGGTCCGCATCCGACCCCGCCTGGCTGGCCGAGCCGTAGCTGAAGTTGTAGCCCACGTAAAAACCGCTCGAGCCGTTTTGCAGCTCGATGGCCGGGAACAGCTTGTTGAACGCGTTGTTCTCGATCTTCCAGTTCGAGTTCGAGCCGTACGTCGGGCTCCCGTACACCTGCAGCCCCGCGTTGTTGGGCCCGTAGGTCTGCGTCAGCCTCACCACCGAGTCGCGGAACTCCCCGTTGACCGTCCCGAGCATCGTGAAGTGGTACCCCGACGCCAGGTACGAGTCCACCCCCTTGATCCAGCAGCTGTCGCAGTACTGGATCATGAAGTTCGTGCACCCGCTGGTGCCCGTGTGGTCGATCTTCACGTCCTCCACCCCGCTGAGCCGCGTGGCCGTGTACGTGAACTTCACCCTCGGGTTGCCTGAGCCGAAGTTCCACAGCAGCGGGTTGCGCAGCGTCACCACGTTGCCGCTGATGCCCGTGACCACGTTGACCTGCCGCATGTGGCGGCTGCCCCCGATCGTGCTGACCACCACCCCGGCCTCGTTGTCGCGGTCGATCTCGATCATCTTGCCCACCGCCAGCCCGCTCGTGGAGGCCACCGTGATCGTGCGGCTGTCCTTGGCTCCGCCCCCCGTGATCGCAATGCCCGCGCTCGTGGCTGCACCGTTGCCCATCCTCACCACGTTGCAGCCCTTGAGCACCGTCTGGTCCGCCCCCGCGCCGCGCAGCGTCACGTTGCTCGCAAACAGCTGCAGCCCCGTCAGGTTGTAGGTGCCCGCGGCCAGCTGCACCACCCCGTCGGCACACGCCGAAGACGCCATCGCCGCGTTGATCGACGCCGCGCTCGCCCCCGGCGCAAAGCTCGCGCACACCCTCGTCCTCGCCGGTATCCCACCCGGCACCCCCGTCGATCGCCAGTCCGTGCGCCGCTCAGCAGGCACCACGTCATCGGGAGCAGGCGCAGGCGCAGGCGCAGGCGCAGGCGCAGGTGCAGGCGCAGGCGCAGGCGCAGG
>JAGWYS010000319.1 GCA_018969225.1 Gemmatimonadota bacterium
TGCACCGTGATGCGCGCGGTGCCGGTGAGGCGCTGGGTCCCGGGGTCGAGTGCCACGTCGATGGCGTAATCGGTGCGCAGCTGCCAGTAGCGCGGGCCGGGGCGCCCGGTGGAGTCGCGGGTGCCGGCGGCCAACGCCCGGCGAATGCCGTTGGGAAGCGGGACGTCGCGCCGGATGGCGCGTGGCGGCACCGGACGGGGCGCAGCCGGTTGCGCGGTGAGTGGGGCCGGGGGCGGGGCGGCCGCGGCCAGCAGGGCGACGCCGAGGAGGACGGACGTCAGGTGGTGCGCCCGTGGCCGCGGGGCGAGATCACGATCGCGACGGGGCGCGCGCACGGAGGAGCAGGTTGGGGACATGCCCCGGAAGTTACACCCCGCTTCCCGCCGCGGCCTCCATCGCCGCCCCGGTCCAGTGCCGCAGCAGGGCGCGCAGCGCCGGGTACGCCACGGGCTTCACCAGGTGATGGTCAAACCCCGCCTCGAAGGAGCGACGACGGTCGGGGGGCTGTCCCCAGCCGGTGAGCGCCACTAGCAGCGCCGGCGTCCCTGCTTCGGTACTCCGGATGGCGCGCGCGACGTCGTAGCCGTTGGAGCCCGGCAGGCCGATGTCCAGCAGCACCACCTCGTGCCCGTCCCGGCGCTGGCGCCGGAGCGCCTCCTCCCCCTCGTAGCACACCGTCACCCGGTGGCCGTCCTGCGCCAGCAGGAGGGCGAGCGCGTCGGCCGCGTCGTGATGGTCGTCCACCACGAGGATGTGCAGGGGGCGCACGGCCTCGCCTGGCGGCGTGCCGTCGCGCGCGGCATGCCCCGGGGCAGCGCTCGTCGCAGGCGCCGCGCCCCCCGGCGGCGCCGGGGGGCGCGGCACGGGGAAGGGCGCGTGCGCGGGGAGCGGCGTGGCCGGGAGCTCCAGCGTGAACGTGCTGCCGCGGCCGATCCCGTCGCTGTGCGCGTGCAGGGTGCCCCCGTGCAGCACCGCCAGGTGCCGGGCCAGGGCGAGGTTCACCCCCATCCCCTCGGAGGAGGCGCCCGTGGTGGGAGCGGCGTTGACCGCCGCGTCGGCGTGCGGCGTGAAGAGCGTGGTCAGCGCGTTGGCCGCGATCCCGCCCCCGTGGTCCACCACCGCCACGCGCGCCCGGGCGTCCGTGGCGGCCAGCCGCACCACCACCACCCCGCCCCTGGGGGTCACGCGCACGGCGTTGTGCAGGAGGATCCCGCACGCCTGCACCAGCCGGTCGAGGTCGGCCATCAGGAGGAGGTCCATCGCCAGCCCGTGCACCTCCACGCGCACGGCGCGCCCGTCGGCCTCCGGGCGGATCGCCGCCACCGCCCGCTCCACCACGGCCCCCAGCGTGCAGGAGACGCGATGCAGCGGCAACTGCCCCGCCTCGGCGCGACGAAGGTCGAGCAGGTCGTCCAGCAGCCCCGCCGCGCGCGGGGCGTGCTGGGCCAGCAGGCCGTGCGCACGCGCCACCGTGGGGGACGCGGACACGGCCGAGGCGAGCAGCGGGAGCGCGTGCACCACGGGGTCCAGCGCATGGCGCACCGCGTGGGCCATTGCTCCCAGCAGCCGGTCGTGTCGCACGACCTCCGCCTGCCACCGCTCGACCAGCTCCATCTGGGCGAGCACCAGCGCCACCGCCTGCGCCACCGTCGTGGCCATCAAGGCCGTCGCCGGGGTGAAGGGGACGTCACCGGGGTGCAACACCAGCTCGCCGAGCCTCCGGCCGTCCCGGGCGCACAGCACCACCGTCAGCGGCGCACCGGGAGCGCCGGCATGGGCCGGGTGCGTCGTGCCCTGATCGCTGGTCGGAGGTGGCGCGCCCATCGCCACCGCGTCAGCGGCCGGAGCCACTGTTGCATCCACCCGCTGCGCCCCGGTCACCTCCAGCAGCACGCGGGCGGCAGTGCGGAGCAGCTCATCGCGGGTGGCCGCCAGTTGGAACGCCGCCACGGCGTCGTTCAGGTGCTGCCACAGCCCGTCGGGGGTGGCACCGCCTGCCTCAGGGTGCGTGGTGGCACCGCACGACTGGCAGGGGGGGAATTGGCGAGGTGGCAAGCCCATCAGTCGGGAAACGGCCCAATGAGGCCGGGCGTTCCCGAAGCTGGCAGGTTACTTATAGAGAGTGGGGGCCGCTCACGCTTGGCTCTCGGCTCACGTGTCGCTTGCGTGTCGCTTGCGTGTCGCTTGCACTAACCGCCGCACGCCGCCGCCAGCCGGGCGGCGGTGATGGCCCCATGCGACGCATGCCACCGCACGGCGCCGCGGTGCAGCAGCAGCGCCTGGGGCGACTCATGGCGCACCCCGGTGCCGGCGGCGAGGGCGGCAGAAAGCGGCCGCTCGTCCTGCACCACCACCACCCGCACCGGCACGGCGGCATGTGATCGCCGGAACGCCTCCAGCTCCGCATGGGCGGCGTGGCTCACGGGGCAGGTGCGGCTGTGCTTGAACACCAGCACCGGCGCGTCGGCGGCCAGCAGGCGCGCGGCCTCCGCCTCGGCGCCACCGTCTCCAGGATGGGAGGGTGGCGCCCCCACCGCCGGGCCCTGTGCAACGCCGTCGCGCACCCCCGCGA
>JAGWYS010000074.1 GCA_018969225.1 Gemmatimonadota bacterium
CGCGCGGCGCGCGCCCTGCAGGAGGGCGCGCAGGCCATCCGCGACACCCGGCTGGCCGACAAGGTGGCGTTCTCGCGACAGCTGCTGCGCGGGCGCTCGCCGGAGTATGTGCAGGCCTTCGAGGCGCAGATCGGGGAGAACGTGCGCGACGTGGCCGAGCGGATGCAGAACGCCGCAGGTGCGCTGACCGGCGAGTCGCCGGCGGCCCGGCTGGAGCGGTCACTGGAGCGGCTGCGCGACGTGGTGGCCGGGGTGGAAGCCGCGGTGGGCGCGCCGGATGCGGCACGCGCCCTCGGGGCGCGGCGCGCGGCGGCGGAGGGGGTCCGCCGTGAGGTCGCGGAGGCCGGGGTGGACACCGATGCGCTGGACCGGGGCATTGACGCCCTCCGGGCGCTCGAGCAGCGGCGCGGCGGCGCCCCGCAGGAGACCGCCGCCCTGCAGCAGGGCGCGCTGGAGCGGCTGCGCGCCTTCGAGGTGGCGCTGGCGCAGGCGCTGGGGCGTGAGGCGGGGCGTCCGCCCGCCTCCGGCGGGCGGGGAACCGTCCCCCCCGCTTTCCGGGCCCAGGTGGAGGCGTACTACCGCAACCTGGGCGTGCGACGGCTCCCGTGACACCGCCCGCCCCTATCTTTCCCGTTTCCCGTTTTCCAGAGGATCCCTGATGCCCCGTCGTTTCGCGTTGTCGCTGTCGGGCGCGATGCTGGCCGTTGGCGCCACGCTCTCCGCCCTTCCCCTTCGCCCCGCCGCCGCCCAGGAGGTGTTCCGCACCGCGGAGCACGACTACCGCCTGCGCACCGTCGTGGAGGGGCTGGTGAACCCGTGGGGGTTGGCCTTCCTCCCCAACGGCGACCTCCTGGTCACCGAGCGCCCGGGGCGGTTGCGCATCGTGCGCCAGGGGAAGCTGCTCCCCACGCCCGTTCCCGGCGTCCCCGCCGTGCTGGTGCGCGGGCAGGGGGGGCTGCTGGACGTGGCGGTGCACCCGGACTTCGCCACCAACAAGCTGGTGTACCTGACCTTCTCGAAGCCCACCGGCGAGCGGGAGAACGGCACCACCGCGGTGGTGCGCGGCACGCTGGTGAACGACCAGCTCACCAACGTGCAGGAGATCTTCGTCGCCAAGACGCGCGGCGCGCCGGGGCACTTCGGCTCGCGGCTGGCCTTCGACGGCAAGGGGCACCTGTTCGTGTCGGTGGGAGACCGGCAGGTTCCCCCCACCGGCAACCTGGCCGCGCACCCCGCGCAGGACCTCTCCAACCATCACGGCAAGATCCTCCGGCTGCTGGAGGACGGGCGCGTCCCCCCCGACAACCCCTTCGTCGGCAAGGAGGGCGCCCTCCCCGAGATCTGGAGCTACGGACACCGCAATCCGCAGGGGCTGCTCATCCACCCGGAGACGGGCGCGCTGTGGGAGACCGAGCACGGCCCGCAGGGGGGCGATGAGCTCAACCTCGTCAAGCCGGGCGCCAACTATGGCTGGCCGGTGATCGGCTTCGGCGTGAACTACACCACCGGCAGCGCCATCCACGGCGGCACGTTCAAGGAGGGGATGGAGCAGCCCAAGCTGGTGTGGGTCCCCTCCATCGCCACCGCGGGGATGATGCTCTACACCGGCACCGCCTTCCCGCGCTGGAAGGGGAACGTGTTCGTGGGGGGGATGGCCGGCGAGCAGCTGGCGCGCATCGCGCTCACCGGCGACAAGGCCGAGCTGGCCGAGGTGCTCGTGCGCCGCAAGGGACGCATCCGCGACGTGCAGCAGGGCCCCGACGGCTTCATCTACCTCGCCATCGACGACCGCGCCTCGCAGCCCTCGGCGATCATCCGCCTGGAGCCGGTGGCGCGGAAGTAAGCCAGTCGAGGCGCAGCTCCACCCACCCGTCCACCTGCAGGTACTGGACGCGCACGCGGTGCGTGCCCCCCGACACCGGGGCGGTGCGCACCGCGGTTTCGTGGGGGACCCAGTCGTCCACCACCAGCGCGTCATCCACCCACACGCGCACGGCGTCGTCGCTCAGCACGCGCAGCGCGTGCGCCCCCGGCGGGAGCGCCACCGTGGCCTCCGCCTCCATCGCCATGCGCCGCGCGGGGATCGCCGGGTCGCGCGGGCGCGACCAGAACCAGTCCAGCCGCGGCGCCTCGCGCACCAGCAGCGGTGCGCCCCGCAGCAGGGCGGCGAAGGCCTCGGGGTGCGTGCGCGGATCGGTGGCCTCATCCCATGCGAACACCCGCTGCGTCCACGTGGCGGCGGGCTCGAACCACCGCCAGGAGAAGCGCACCGGCGCCCCGGCGGCGCGGCGCACCCCTCGTGGGGACACGGTGGCGCTGCCCACGTACTCCAGCGTCACCCCCCAGTCACCCCCACGCCCCTGGGCGGGGGTCACCACCAGCGTGTCCCCCGTGCGCCCGCGTGCGGCCGACAGCGCCGCCACCCCCGGGCGCGCCACCACGCGCCACCGCCCCGTCGGCCCCGCCACCAGCAGCCGCAGCGGTTGCGCGCGCACGCTGTCCAGCGGGAACAGCCGCGGCGCCTGCCAGTCGTAGGGGCCCCACGCGTCCACCAGGATCGCCGACCGGTCGCGCTGCGCGAGCGGCGAGGTGGGCCAGCGCCGCGGCGCCTCGGGGATGGCGGGGATCCTCCACCAGGCGGTGGTGGGGACGATCCGCAGCGGGTCGCAGGGCCCCAGCGAGTCGGGCACGGCTGCCGCCACCACGTTGCGGCTGCTGTCCACCCCGGTGGTGGCGGCCACCGACAGCGGCTGCGCCACGCCGTGGAAGCGGTTCTCGACGATGCGCCAGTCGCGGCTGCGCGTGTCGCGGTGCCGGGGGTACCCCCAGTCGGAGGGCTCCACCGGGTTGGCCCAGAGGCGCACGCCGGTGCTGTCGCCGTCGAAGCGGTTGCCGCCCACCAGGTTGTCCTGCCCGTGCTCGACGGCCACGGCGATGCGGTTGCCGCCGAAGCAGTTCCCGACGATGCGCGACTGGAAGCTGTAGCCCCCCCACAGCCCGTGCGTGCTTCCCACCGCGCGGTTCCCCACGAAGCTGTTGCGGCTGAAGGTGGCCTCGAGCGCGTTGGTGGGGGCGAAGCTCACGTCGTTTGCGAGGAACAGGTTGTCGTTGGAGCCCCCCAGTCCCGTGTCCATCGTCTGCTGCCCCGCCCACAGGAACACGCCGTCGCCCCCGTGGGTGAGGCTGTTGTAGGCCACCAGGTTGCCGGTGCACTGCTCGAACAGCAGGATCCCCGCCGAGTCCTGCCCGCGGGCGTACACGCCGTGCACGTAGCCGCGCACGTTGTAGTCGGCACGGTTGCCCACGATGCGGTTGTCGCGCGCGCGGTACAGCGCGATCCCCACGCCGCTGTTGAACGACACGTCGTTGTCGCGCACGGCCACCGAGTCGGTGCGCACCAGCGCGATGCCGTTCATCCCCTGCCGCACGCGGTTGCCGCGCAGCGTGCCGCCGGAGACCCCGGTGAGGTAGATCCCGGTGCCGTGCCGCTGCCACTCCTCGGCGTCGTTCTTGTGGTACGAGAGCCAGTCGGCCAGGCTCTCGTGCTCGCGCAGCGAGTACAGGCGCGGCTTCCAGCCGTGGCTGAGGTCGTGGTCCTCCAGCACCAGCCCGCGCACTCCGCGCGCGAGGATGCCGATGCGGTAGCCGCGGGCGGTGAGCCCGCGCAGGCGCACGTCCCGGCCACCGTCCACGCGCACCGCGATGCCGCGCGCGTCGTCGGGGTCGCGCGCCGGGTCGCTCCCCTCGAAGGTGACGCCGCGGAGGTCCACGGTGAGGCCGTCGCCGCGCACCACCAGGATGGCCGAGTCGCCGTGCGCCGCCCGGAAGCGGTAGTGCCCTGGGGCCACGCGCACGGAATGGGTGATGACCAGCCCCGGGCGCGGGGTGATCACCGGCAGCGGCTGGGCCGCGGCGGGGGAGGGCGTGGCCGGCGCCGAGAGGGCGGCCAGCGCGGCGGCGATCGTGACAGGACGCATGCCGGGGAGATTGGGCGCCGTGACACGGCGGGGCCAGCCTTGCGAGGCGGTCCCGATGCTTCCCCCCAGGCGCCGCAGGCGTAGCATAGGGGGATCCCGGGGAGCGATGCCCCCCGTCCCACCCTTCTGCCACGCCGCCCCATGGACCGCCGCGACTTCCTCGCTGATCTCACCAAGCTGGCCGCGCTGTGCGCGGTGGTCCCCAACGACTGGCGGGTGGAGCGGCGCCTGCGCCTGGCCGACGACCCGTTCTCGCTGGGCGTGGCCAGCGGCGACCCCACCCCCACGGGCGCCGTGCTGTGGACGCGGCTGGCCCCGCGCCCGCTGGACCCCGACGGCGGGATGCTGACGGCCAAGGCGGCGGTGGATTGGGAGGTGGCCGAGGACGAGCGGTTCGCGAAGGTGGTGCAGAAGGGGCGCGCGACGGCGGCCATCGAGCTGGGGTACAGCGTGCACGTGGACGTGACCGGGCTGCAGCCCGACCGCTGGTACTGGTACCGCTTCCGCAGCGGCGTGGACACCAGCCCCGTGGGGATGCTGCGCACCACGCCCGCGGCGGGGGCGGTGTCGCCGCTGGCGTTCGCCTTCATGTCGTGCCAGAAGTACGACGACGGCTTCTTCACGGCCTACGGACACCTGGCGCGCGAGGCGCAGCTGGACCTGGCGGTGCACCTGGGGGACTACATCTACGAGGGGCCCAGCGGGCCGTCGGCGGTGCGCGCGCATGCGGGCGGGGAGATCCGCACCCTGGACGACTACCGGCGGCGCTACGCGCAGTACAAGGGGGACCCGCTGCTGCAGGCGGCGCACGCGCGGTGCCCATGGCTGGTCACCTGGGACGACCACGAGGTGGACAACAACTACGCGGGGTCGGTAGGGGAGAATGAGTGGGAGTCGGAGGAGCAGATGCGCGCGCGCCGCGCCGCCGGCTACCAGGCGTGGTGGGAGCACCAGCCGGTGCGCGTGCCGCGCGCGCGGTCGTGGGCCGACCTCACGATCACGCGCACCGCGAACTGGGGGGCGCTGGCGCGCTTCTGGGTGCTGGACACGCGGCAGTACCGCGACGACCAGGCGTGCGGCGACCGGATCCAGCCCTTCGGGTGCGGCACGCACCTGGACCCGTCGCGCACGCTGCTGGGGGCGACGCAGGAGCGGTGGCTGGTGGACGGGCTGGGGGCCTCCGAGTCGCGGTGGCAGGTGCTGGCCAACCAGGTCATGCTGGCGCCGCAGGACGCCTCGCCGGGGCCCGAGGTGACGACGTCGATGGACCAGTGGAGCGGCTACCCCGTGGCGCGCGATCGCCTGCTGGCGGCGATCGCCGAGCGGGCGCCCAATCGCACGGTGGCGATCACGGGGGACATCCACACGAACTGGGTGAACGAGCTGCGACGCGGCTTCCTGCGCCCCGACCAGCCGGTGGTGGCGGCGGAGTTCGTGGGGACGTCCATCACCTCCGATGGCGACGGGCGCGACGTGCCGGCGGAGCGGTGGGACGCGATGCGGCGCGAGAACCCGCACGTGCAGTGGTACCAGACGCGGCGGGGGTACGTGCACTGCCGGGTGGAGGCGGATGCATGGCACACGGACTACCGGACGGTGCCGTACGTGCGGCAGCCCGACGCGCCGGTGACGACCGCGTCGCGGTGGCGGCTGGAGCGGGGGCGGCCGGGGATCGTGCGGGCCTGACGCGAGGGCGCTCCGGGGCGCCGTGCGGCGTGCCCGTGCGCCCCCCGCCCGGCTACTCCTGCGGCAGCATCGCCCGGAACTCCGTCGTCGCCATCCGTCCGCCATTGCGGAGCCCGTCGATCACGTCGTCCGCCTGGTCGTCGGTGCACCCCATCGCGCGCAGGCTGTGGTACGCCATGCCGTACGCCAGCTCCCGCTCGCCCATGAGTGCGCGCTGCACCCCCATGCGCTCGAAGAGCGCCTGCTCCTCGTCCCCGTGGGTGCGCACCACCACCTGGAGCGCCGGGTTGGCGGCGCGCGCCCGCTCGATCACCGCTTGCGCGTGGTACGGGTCGGGGGTGGCCACCACCAGCAGCCGCGCGGTCTCCGGGTGCGCCAGCGCCAGGATGTCGGGGCGCGTGGCGTCGCCGTAGAGCGCCACCACCCCCAGCGACCGCATCACCTCCAGCACGCGGCGGTCCTGCTCGATGGCCACGAAGGACACGCCGCGCCGCTGCAGCGCGTCACCGATGGTGCGCCCTACGCGGCCGTACCCCACGAGGATGACATGGTCGCGCGGCACCGCCTGGAAGAGCGCGGTGGTGGCCACGCGCGGCTCCGCCGTCCCCTCCACCCGGTCCATGAACCGCGGGAAGCGCGCCAGCCACGCCGCCAGCAGGCGCGTCAGCGCGAACAGCGCGGGGTTGGCCACGATGGTCACCAGCGCGGCCGCCAGGATGAGGCTGCGCCCCTCCTCGGCCAGCACTCCCATCTCCACCCCCAGCCCGGCCAGGATGAAGGAGAACTCCCCCACCTGCCCGAACGCCGCCCCCAGCCGCAGCGACGGGCCCACGGGGTGCCGCAGCAGCACCAGCAGCAGCGCCACCGCCACCGTGTTCCCCAGCACCACCACCCCCGACGTGGCCAGCACCCGCAACGGCTCCTGCAGCAGGATCCGCGGGTCGATGAGCATCCCCACCGACACGAAGAAGATCACCGCGAAGGCGTCCTGCAGCGGCAGCGCGTCGGCGGCGGCCCGGTGGCTCAGGTCGCTCTCGCCAATGACGACCCCGGCCACGAACGCCCCCAGCGCCACCGAGATGCCGAAGAGCCCGGCGGCCCCCAGCGCCACCCCCAGCGCCACGGTGAGCACCGCCAGCGTGAACAACTCCCGCGAGCCGCTGCGCGCCACCCGCGTGAGCAGCCACGGCACCGCCCGCCGTCCCACCAGCAGCATGAGCGCCACGAAGGCCGCCATCTTGGCCAACGTCTCCGCCACCGCCGCCGCCAGCGCCCGCCCGCCGGTGGCCGCCGCCGCGCCGTCCCCGCCTGGCATCACCGCCAGCACCACCGGCAGCAGCACCAGCACCAGCACCACCAGCAGGTCGCCCACCACCAGCCACCCCACCGCCAGGCGACCGTCCAGCGAGTCCATCATGCCGCGGTCCTCCAGGGTGCGCAGCACCACCACCGTGGAGGCCACCGACAGCGCGACCCCGAACACCAGCGACGCCGCCGGCGTCCACGCCCAGGCGCGCGCCAGCAGGTAGCCGCACAGCGCGGCCACCGGCATCTGCAGCAGCGCCCCCGGCACCACCACGCGTCGCACCCGGAGCAGGTCCCCCAGCGAGAAGTGGAGCCCCACCCCGAACATCAGCAGGATCACGCCGATCTCGGCCAGCTGCTGCGCCGCCGCCACGTCGGCCACATACCCCGGGGAATGCGGGCCCAGCAGCATCCCGGCCAGGAGGTACCCCACCAGCGGCGGGAACCCCAGCCGGTTGGCGGCAAAGCCGAACAGGAACGCGGCGGCAAAGGCGCCGGCGATGGTCAGGAGGAGGGCGGTTTCGTGCGGCATGATCTCAGGTAAACGGTATAACGCACGCCCGGTGCCCGGACGGCGCGGTGGGGCTCAGTGCGGGAAGGCGCCCCAGTACAGGATGCCGATGTTGGCGGCCAGCAGCACCGCCGCTGTGGGAAGCTGCGCCCGGATCACGTCGTGGCGCCCCGGCAGCTCCAGCAGCGCCGCCGGCACGAGGTTGTAGTTGGCCGCCATGGGCGTGCACAGCGTCCCGCAGTACCCCGACAGCATCCCCACGGCACTCACCACCACCACGTCGCCGCCAAACTGCTGCACCAGCAGCGGCAGCCCGATCCCGGCGGTCATCACGGGAAAGGCGGCGAAGGCGTTTCCCATCACGATCGTGAACAGCGCCATCCCCACGGCGTAGGTGGCGGTGGCCGCCAGCGGCGTCCCCACCGGCAGGGTGTCGCGGGCCAGCCGCGCAATCACGTCCCCCACGCCGGCCGCGGCAAACACCGCGCCCAGCGCCGCCAGCGCCTGCGGCAGCACCGCCGCCCACCCCACCGCATCCAGCAACCGCCGCGATTCCGCCAGCGGCGCCGAGGCCGGCGGGCGCAGCAGCAGCAGCGCCGTCGCCAGCCCCGCCACCACCGCCCCCGCCAGCGCCACCTGCGTCGCCTGACGCGGCGCCACCACCGGCATCCCCCCCACGGACACGGTGGGAAGCCACAGCGCCCCGACATAGGTCAGGACGGGGATCACCAGCACCGGCACGAACAGCCGGTTCCCGTGCAGCCGTCCGCCCCCCTGCCCCGTCGGCGCGTCGGTCGCGGGCTCGACATGCCGCTGCGGGCGGCGCCCCTCCAGCCCCCACGCGGCCACCCCCACCATGGCCAGCACCAGGCACCCGGCGCCGAAGTCCCCCACGCGCGCCCCCGCCACGAACAGCACGCCATACCCGCCCCAGAACAGCGCCGCCCGCCACCGCCCCGGCGTGCGCGCATGCCCCCACGCCACCCCCAGCATCAGCGCGCCCATCAGCAGGTACACCTGGTCCAGCGTGACCATGGCGGACATCAGGCGCCCTCCGCGACATGGTCCGCCGGCCGTGTCGCGTCCCGTGGCGTGTCCGGGGCCGCCTCGCGCATCACCTTGCCCGGCGCCTCGCCCGGCGCCTCGGCTGGCGCCGCGCGCCGCACGTCGCGATCCAGCCACAGCAGCCGCGCGCCATGCACCGCCAGCGCCGCCAACGCCGTGGGGATCGCCCACCGCGCCAGCTGGAGCGGCTCCACCGCGATGCCGTTCTGCTCCAGGAACCCGCGGATGAGCAGGATGGCCCCGATGGCCACGAAGACATCTTCCCCGAAGAAGAAGCCCACGTTGTCGGCGCTTGCCGCCATGGCGCGGAGGCGCGCCCGCATCGGCCACGAGAGCGTGCCCCCAGCCCGTTCCGCCGCCTGCTCCGCCGCCCCCTCGGCCATGGGGGCCACCACCGGGCGCACCATCTGCGCGTGCCCCCCCAGCGACACCAGCCCCAGCGCCGAGGTGACCTGCCGCAGCGCGAGGTACGCCAGCAGCACCCGCCCCGGCGTGGCCGCCGGCACCCGTTGGATGAGCACCCGCGCCCGTTCGCGCAGCCCCGCGCGCTCCACCACGCCGATCACCGGCACCACCAGCCACACCAGCGCCACGTAGCGGCTCTCCAGGAAGGCGTGCCCGAACGCGGCCACCACCTCCGGGAGCGACTGGCCGCTGGCCACGCCGGTGGCCAGCCCCGCCACCGTCACCACCAGCAGGGCGTTGAGGCGCAGGGCGAAGCCGGCGACCACGATGAGGATCCCGATGAGGGGGAGCATCCGGGAATCATGCAGCCCCGCACCCCGTCCCGTGTAGATTCGTGGCGGGGCGCATGCCCCGCCCCCCGCGTGTCTCCCCAAGGCCCCGCACCCGGATGCGCCCCTGATGGCCCCTGCCTTCGGCTTCCCCGCCGCCCCGCGGCTGACCACCCCGTCGGCCACCGCCGCGCCACGCACCACGCGCCGTGGGCGGCCCGTTCCTGCCCTGGCGGCGTTGGCCCCGGCGCTGCTGCTGGCCGCCTGCCAGCCGGCGCTGCGCGCGCGCCCCGCGCTTCCAGGGACGGCACCGGCGGCGGTGCAGGTGTACGACAGTCAGCGCGGGCGGGTGGTCCCCTGGTCCGCGCTGGTGGACCGCGTGGCCGGCGCCGACGTGGTGTTCTTCGGTGAACAGCACGACGACCCCGCCACGCACGCCGCCGAGATGGCGGTGCTGGCGTCGCTGGGGGAGCGGCGGCCGGCGATGGTGCTGTCGCTGGAGATGTTCGAGCGCGACGTGCAGGGGGCACTCAACGACTACCTGGCGGGGCGCCGCAGCGAGACGGAGTTCCTGGCGGCGTCGCGCCCGTGGGACCGCTACGCCACCGACTACCGGCCCCTGGTGGAGCTGGCGCGCACCCATGGGTGGCCGGTGGTGGCCGCCAACGTGCCGCGCCGGCTGGCCAGCGGGGTGAGCCGCCGCGGGCTGGCCATGCTGGACACGCTCAACGCCACCGACCGCGGCTACATGGCGCGCGACCACCAGTGCCCCATGGCCACCGACGCGTACTACGTGAAGTTCGCGGCCACCATGACGGGGCACAGCGCCGGGGGCGGTCCCCCCACGGCCGCGGACGCGGCGCAGATGCGGGCCATGACCGACCGCTTCTACCAGGCCCAGTGCGTGAAGGACGAGGCGATGGCCGAGGCCATCGCGGAGGCGCTGGGGCGCGGGGGCCGCGGCACGCTGGTGCTGCACGTGAACGGCGCGTTCCACAGCGACGAGGGGCTGGGCACGGCGGAGCGGGTGCGCCGCCGCGCGCCCGGGGCGAAGGTGGTGGTGCTCTCGGCGGTCCCCGTCCCCGACCCGCTCACCGCCGACGGCGCGGCGCACCGCACCAAGGGCGACTTCATCCTGCTGGCGCGCGCCCCGAAGAAGTAGCGCGTCGGCCACGGTGCCCCACATGCACGGCGGGGTGGGGATCGCTCCCCACCCCGCCGTGTGTCGTGCCTGGGGACTCAGCGCCCCCGGTCGTCCCCCTCGTCGCCACCGGGGCCCGCATCGGCACCGGCTCCGCCCACATTCTCCACGCGCAGCCGCCCCTTGAGGACGGTGTCGCCCAGGCGCACCACCACGCCGTAGTCGCCGGTGGTGGCGGTGGCACCGCCCCCGAAGCCGCCGAAGCCGCCGCCACGCCCGCCCTGCGACGGCGCCGGAAGGCCGATCAGGTCAAACACCTTCCGCACGGCGGGGGTCCCCGCCGCGGCCGTCATCTGCTGCATCCGCTCGGCCAGCTGCTGCGCCTGCGGGTTCGCCCCGCCGCGCGCCGCCGCCGCCTCGGCGGGACGGGCGCAGAACGTGTCCCACTGGGTGAGCGGGCGCTCGCACGCCCCGTTCGCGCCGAAGCGACCGCCGCCACCGCCGCCGCCACCACGGCCGCCGAAGCCGCCCATCCCGCCGCCGGGCGGGTTCAGCAGCTGCTTCGCCGTGGCCAGCGCGCTGCTGTCGTACTTGGCCGCCGCCAGCGAGTCCAGCACCTTGGGAGCGCGCACCGCGCGCAGGATGCTGTCCCGCTTCTCACTGGGCGAGAGCGCCGCGCGCGGCGCCGGCGGCGCGGCCAGCGCATACCCCCAGGTCACCGTGTGCAGCCCCGCCGAGGACGGCCCCGTGAGCGACGCCACCGTGTCCCCCATGGCGTTCACGATGCTGATGCGCGCCGGTCCCTGCCCCGCCTGCGTCACCCGATAGCTGATCGTCGCGCCGTAGGACGGGTTGGGGGTGGCGAAGAACCCCTGCGCGTTGCCGTTGCCGCTGGCCGCGCGCGTGGGGCCCTCCCCCCACTGGTAGGCCGTCCGCGGCGTGAACAGGTGCGCCGGCTTCGCCGCCACCGCGGCGGTCATCTCCTGCAGCGGCGCGATGTCCACGATCCAGAAGCCGCGCCCGTGCGTGGCGGCGATCAGCTCCTTGTCGCGCGGGTGCACCTGCAGGTCGTACACCGGCACGCTGGGGAGCCCCGCCATGAAGCGGGTCCAGCTCCCCCCCTGGTCCAGCGACACGTACACGCCGATGGACGTGCCGGCGTACAGCAGCCGCGGGTTGGCCGGGTCCTCGCGCACCACGTGCAGGAAGTCGCCGGGCCCGTCGGACGGCAGCCCCGCCGCGATGGAGCGGAACGTGCGCCCGCCGTCGGTGGTGACGAACAGGTACGGCCGGAAGTCGCCGTTGCGGTGGTTGTCGTAGGCCACGTAGAAGGTGTTGGTGTCGTGCGCCGACGCCTCCACGCGCGTCACGTACACCTCGCCGCCGTTGGGAAGCCCCGGCACGCGCGCCGAGAGGTTCTCCCACGTGGCGCCGTCATTGCGGGTGATCCACAGGTGCCCGTCGTCGGTGCCGGCCAGCAGCAGCCCCGGCTTCACCGGGCTCTCGTCCATCGCCACGATGGTGCCGTACGTCTCGGCGCCGGTGGCATCCAGCGTGATGCCGCCAGTGAGCCGCAGCGCCGTGTCGAGCTTGGCGGTGAGCTGCCGCGAGAGGTCGGGGGAGACGAGCTGGAAGTCCTCGCCGCGCTTGGTGGACTTGAGCAGGCGGTTGCCGGCGAAGTACACCACCGCGGGGTTGTGCGGCGAGAGGAAGAAGGGGGCGTTCCAGTTGAAGCGGAGCGCCAGCGCCGCCGAGTCGGCCTGCTGCCGCGCCCGGAGGGCGGCGATGGCGGCCTGCTGCGCCTTGGTGGCGGGCGCGAGCGGGTCGCCGCGCACCACGGCGATGCTGTCCTCCCACCGGCGGTACGTCGGCTGCCACTGCGGCTTGGCGAAGTTCAGCCGCTCACCGGTGCGGAGGTTGAGGCGCGAGGCGTTCCCCCCCTGCGACTCGCCGTACACGATGTCGGGGTCGGTGGGGTCCATGGCGGCGTAGAAGCCGTCGCCGCCGGCGATGGTGAACCAGTAGCCCAGCGGCGTGGTGGGCGCGCGGCGGCGGCTGGGGCCGCACCAGGTGCCGTTGTCCTGCGCGCCGCCGCAGATGTTGTAGGGGACGGCGTAGTCGAACGCCACCTCGTAGAACTGCGCGATGGGGAGGTTCTGCGGCTGCAGGAAGTTCCCGCCGGCGTCGAAGGTGATCGCCACGCCGCCGTCGTTGGCCAGGAACCACCGCTGCGGGTCGTTGGGGTCGATCCAGAGGCCGTGGTCATCCACGTGCACCTGCTGCGCCGCGTTGCGCGAGGTCTTCCCGCCGTCCTCCGACAGCTGCAGCTCGGTGCTGGAGAAGTACACCCGGTCGGGGTTGCGCGGGTCGGAGCGCACCTGGCTGTAGTAGAAGGGGCGCACGTTGATGTTGTTCATCTGCGCCCACGTGGCGCCGCCGTCGGTGCTCTTCCACAGGCCGTTGCGCTTGGGGGAGCGCTCGCCCACGATGGGGCTGGCCGCCTGCTCCGCGGCCTCGATCATCATGTAGATGACGTCGGGGTTGGCGCGGTTGATGTCGAGGCTCATGCGCCCCTTGAGCCCCGCCGGGAAGCCCCCGCCCTTCACCTCGGCCCAGGTGGTGCCGCCGTCGGTGCTCTTCCACAGCGCGGAGCCGGGGCCGCCGCTCCACAGCGAATACGGCGTGCGCCGCCGCTCCCAGCTGGTGGCGAACACGATGTCGGGGTTGGCGGGGTGGATGGCCACGTCCACGAAGCCGGCCTTGTCGCTCACGTACTTCACCAGCTGCCACGTCTTGCCGCCGTCCGTCGTGCGGTAGAGCCCGCGCTCGGGGTTGCTGCGCCACGCCGCGCCCAGCGCCGCCACGAACACGGTGTTGGGGTCCTTGGGGTGCACGGCGATCCGCCCCACGTGCTCGGTCTTCTCCAGCCCCGTCAGCGTCCAGGTGAGCCCGCCGTCCACGGACTTGTACACGCCGCCGCCCGGCTCGATGGAGTTGCGCGAGTTGGGCTCGCCGGTGCCCGCCCACACCTGCTGGGTGTCGGTGGGGGCGATGGCCAGCATCCCCATGGAGATCACGCGCTTGTCGTCGAAGACGGGGCGCCAGGTGATGCCGTTGTTGGTGCTCTTCCAGATCCCCCCCCCGGCGGCCGCGACGAACACGGTCTTGGAGGGGCTGGGGATGCCCACCACGTCGGAGAGGCGCCCCATGAAGTTGGCGGGGCCCACGGTGCGCCAGCGGAGGCCGGCAACGGTGGCGGAGTCGAGGCCGGCGGATTGGGCGCCGGCGGTGGCGGCCGCGGGAAGCGCCGCCGCGGCCGCCACCAGCCACGGGGCAAGGCGGGAGCGAAGCATGAAGGGGAGGGGGTGAGGGAGGGAGACGCGGGGGCGCGGCACGACGGCCGCGGCCCCCGGTAGAGAACGGATAGCCCCCCGCACACGTTCGGCGCCATCTTTCCCGGCATGCCCCCTGACGCGATCCCCGCCCGCGGCCTCGCCGCCTTCTCCCCCACCGCCCCCCTGGGGCGCTGGGACTTCGCCCGCCGCCCGGTGGGCCCCCGCGACGTGCGCGTCGCCATCGACTACTGCGGCATCTGCCACTCCGACGTGCACACGGTGCGCGGCGAGTGGGGCCCCATCAGCTACCCACTGGTCCCCGGGCACGAGATCGTGGGGCGGGTGGCCGAGGTGGGAAGCGCGGTTTCCCGCTGGCAGGTGGGGGACCGGGTGGGGGTGGGGTGCATGGTGGCCAGCTGCCGCCAATGCGGTCCCTGCGCCCAGGGGCTGGAGCAGTACTGCGACGCCGGCTTCACCGACACCTACAACGGCAAGGACCTGGTGTCAGGGGGCGTCACGCAGGGGGGCTACAGCGACACGATCGTGGTGGACGACCACTTCGTGCTGCGCGTCCCCGAGGGGCTGGACGCGGCGGCGGCCGCGCCGCTCTTGTGCGCCGGCATCACCACCTGGTCGCCGCTCACGCACTGGGGCACCGGCCCCGGCAAGCGGGTGGGGGTGGTGGGCATTGGCGGGCTGGGGCACATGGCGGTGAAGCTGGCCTCCGCGCTGGGGGCCGAGGTGGTGGCCATCACCCGCTCCGCCGCCAAGGCCGCCGAGGCGCGGCGGCTGGGGGCGCACGACGCCGTGGTGGCCACCGAGACGGGGGCCCTCAAGCCGCACCGGAGCTCCCTGGACCTCATCATCGACACCGTGGGGACGGGGCACGACCTGGAGCCGCTGGTGGGGCTCCTGCGCATGCACGGCACCCTCTGCCTGGTGGGCGGCGCCCCCGAGCCGCACTCGGCGGTGCGCGCCTTCTCGGTCATCGGCAAGCGGCGGTCCATCGCGGGGTCGCTCATCGGCGGCATTGCCGAGACGCAGGCCATGCTGGACTTCTGCGGCGCGCGGGGGATCACGTCAGACGTGGAGCTGATCGGCGTGGACGGGGTCAACGCGGCGTACGAGCGGGTGGTGCACGCCGACGTGCGCTACCGCTTCGTGATCGACCTGGCCACGCTGGACGGCGGGCGCTGATGGACGCCGCCGACGCGGCGGCGTGGCTGGCGGCGCACCGCGGCACGGGGGCGCCGCTGGCGGAGGCGCTGGCGTGCTTTGACGCCCTGGCCGCGGTGGCGTGCGAGGACATGCTGGGGGAATGGGACGGCGAGGAGTTTCCCACCGGGCACCCCATGGACGGGCTGCTGCGCGCGCACGCGTGGCGGGGGAAGACCTTCGTGGACGCCGAACGGGTGCACCCGCTGGTGTTCGCACGAGGGGACGGGCGTCGCTTTGCGGTGGACCCGCGGCGGATTCCCATGGGGTTGGCCCCGCACCGGTGGCTGGCGCAGGCGTGGCCCGCGCGGGTGGCGGTGCGGCTGCTGATGCCGCTGCTGCGCACCGGGGCGCCGCGCGCGCGGCTGCGCCTGGTGACGTACCGCGGGGTGGCCACGGCGTCCATGGTGTACGACCACCTGCCCATCATCGACAGCTTCCGGCGGGTGGACGCCGACACGCTGCTGGGGCTGATGGACCGCCGCGGGGAGCCGGCGCCGTTCCTGTTCGTGCTGCGCCGCACGAGGGCGGCGCAGCCGTAGATTGGGGGAAACCCCCTGGCCGGAGGACTCCCGATGCGCGTGATGCAGGTGCTGATGGTGCTGCTGGCGATCGTGACCGTGGTGGCGCTGGTGCTCTCGGCGCGGATGTAGCGGAGGGGGCGGTGCTACCGCCCCTGCTTCAGCCGCGCCAGCCGCTCCAGCGCCGCCTGCAGCGTGGCCTCGCGCTTGGCGAAGTGGAAGCGGATGTAGCGATGCTCCGGCTCGCGGAAGAAGCTGGACCCCGGCACGCCGGCCACCCCCACCTCCTTGATGAGCCACTCCGACGCCTCGGTGTCGGTGGCGAACCCCAGCGGGGAGATGTCCACCATCACGTAGTACGCCCCCTGCGGCTCGGTGTAGGTCAGCCCGGTGCGCGCCAGCCCCTCCAGGAAGAGCGTCCGCTTGGCGGTGTACTGCGCGGTCATCTCGTCGTAGTAGCT
>JAGWYS010000075.1 GCA_018969225.1 Gemmatimonadota bacterium
CCCTCCGAGATGCTCATGGAGCTGGCCTACCGGCTGGCCACCGAGACTTCGCCGCTCATCGCCCAGATCCGCGACGAGCTGTTCGTGTCCCTCACGCCCGCCGCCGACGCCGACGGCCGCGACCGCAACGTGGACTGGTTCAAGCGCACCCTGCTCCTCAACCAGCCAGGCGTGACGGCGCAGGCGCCCTCCGCGGCGGCGCCGAACGACACCACCCGGCGCCCGGCGGCGGGCCCCGAGGCGCGCCCCGCCTCCGGCGGCACCGTCCCCTACTGGGGCAAGTACGTGTACCACGACAACAACCGCGACATCAACGTCAAGCTGGTGCAGATGCGCGCGATCGTCGACTGGTACTTCACGGCGTTCCCGCCGATCATGCACGACCTGCACGAGGCCCAGCCGCTCCTCTACACCTACACCGGCGGCCCGCCGCAGAACCCGAACCTCGACCCCATCCTCTTCGCCGAGCTGCCGTGGTTCGGCAACTGGGAGATGGCGCAGCTCACCAAGTGGGGGATGCCCGGCGTGTACACGCACGCCTTCATGGACGGCTGGTCCCCCGGCTACCTCGGCTCCGTGGCCTACAACCACAACGGGCTGATGAAGATGTACGAGACCCAGTCGGGGCGTGACCTCGACAGCGCGGCCATCGCGAACGCCCGCAAGGGGCTCGCGGTCGGCCCCGCGGCGCAGGGGGGCGGCTTCGGCGGCCGCGGCGGGGCGGTCCCCACGGGGCGCGGGGGGGCGCAGGAGCGCGAGTGGTACCGCGGCAATCCGATCGGCTTCAACGACCTGGCCACCTTCACGCGCCGCTCGAACGCGAACTACATGCAGACCGGCGTGCTGAGCGCGCTCCAGCTGGCCAGCATGTTCCCGCAGACGGTGCTGGAGAACTTCTACATCAAGTCGCGCAACAGCATCGAGGAGGGGAAGACCAAGGCGCCGCACGGCTTCGTGATCCCGGTGCAGCGGGACATGACGCGCGTGGCGGAGTTCGTGAACCTGCTCCGCGTGCAGCGCATCGAGATCGGCCAGGCCACCCAGCCGGTGCGGGTGGGGAACGCCACCTATCCCGCCGGCTCGTACGTCATCAAGCGCGACCAGCCGTACGGGCGGCTGGCCAAGAACCTCCTGGAGCGGCAGCAGTACCCCGATGCGCGCCTCAACACGTACGACGACAGCGGCTGGAGCATGGGCTTCGCCATGGGCGTCGATGTGGTCGAGGTGGCCGACTCCAGCATCCTGCGCGTCCCCGTGACGCCGGTGGATCGCGTGGTGCCCAAGGGCGCGGTGGTCGGCACGGGGGGCAAGGTCATCGCCGTCGCCCACCTGGGGAGCAACCACATGGTCACCTTCCGGTACCTGCTGCGGAACGTGCCCATGAAGGTGGCGGAGGCGGCGTTCGCGGCGGGCGATTCCACCTATCCGGCCGGCTCGTTCCTGGTGGAGGCGCGGCATGCGCCGGCGGTCCGTCGCCTCGTCGATTCGCTCGGGCTCACCGCCACCCACCTGCCGGCCATGCCGGCCGTGGCCACGCATGACGCTGACGTGCCGCGGGTGGCCATCTACTCGCAGTGGTCGGGGACGCAGAACCTCGGGTGGTATCGCCTCACCTTCGACGAGTTCCGCATCCCGTTCGACCTGATCTACAAGGAGCGCGTGGCGCAGGGGAACCTGCGGCGCGACTACGACGTCATCCTGATGGCGGAGCAGAACCTGGCGCGTACCACGGTGATGCAGGCGCCGGCCGCGCGCCCCGTGCCGTACCGGAAGGACGCGCGGTTTCCGTTCCTGGGGATGTACGGGGAGACCGACGACATGACCGGCGGCTTCGGCCAGAAGGGGGTGGACGCCGTGGCCGCGTTCCTCGAGCAGGGGGGGACGCTCATCGCCATCGGCGAGAGCGCGCGCCTCCCCATCGAGTTCGGGTGGGCGCGCACCGTGGACAAGACGCCGGTGCCGGGGCTCACCGCCCAGCGGCCGCTGGTGGAGGCGGAGATCGTGCGCCCGGAGCATCCGGTGTTCTACGGCTTCGGGCGCAAGGTGATCCCCGTGAAGTACGTGGGCGGCACCCCCTTCAAGGTCGGGATCGCCGACGAGGGGAACGTGCTGGCCCGCTACGTGGGCGGCGACAAGGCCGTGCTCTCGGGGCTGATGACCGGGGCCGACTCCCTCAAGGCGCGCCCCTTCGCGGTGGACGTCCCGAACGCGGTCAAGGGGCGCGGGCGCGTGCTGCTGTTCGCCAACAATCCCATCTACCGCTGGCAGAACCACGGCGAGTTCGGGATGGTGTTCAACAGCCTACTGAACTGGAATGACCTCGGGCCGGCGTGCCGCGGCGGGGGGGCGTGCTAGGGGGAGGACCGACGGGGTGACGGACTCCGCGATTCCCTCCCGGCAACCACGCCCGCGCTTGCGGCGCCGTGGCGCCCTGCGGCGGTACCTCGCCGCCACGCTGGTGGGCCTCGCCGCCGGCGTCGCCTCCGCCGCGTCCGTCACCGGCGGCACCATGGGTGACGGGTCGCTGGTGGTGGGGCGGTGGTCCACCGACCTCGCCATCGGCGGCCCCGCGGCATCGCCGTGGGTGCGGGCGCGTGTCGCCCGCGTGGGGCTCCTCGCCCTCAGCCGTGAGGAGACCGTGTACTTCGATCGCACCACGGACGAGGAGGGGGAGCCGCTGCGCGACGCGTGCCGCTACCGGCTGGCGGGCGGCGCGCTCCCCGCGCGCTGGTGGTCGGTCACCATCTACGGCGCCGACCAGATGCTCCCCCGGAACCCCGATGATGCCGCCTCGGTGGACGCAACGCGGCTGGCCACGGACGCCGCCGGCACGTGGACAGCGACCGTCTCGACCGCGCGCCCTGCCGCCGGGGCGTGGATCTCCAGTCGCGGGGCGGGGACGTTTTCCCTCACGCTGCGGCTGTACAATGCGCCGCGGGTGGACGCGGCGGCGCTGCGGGCGCTGGCGCTCCCGACGGTGCGGCGCACGGGGTGCGCGTTGTGACGGGGCGCGCATGGGGTGGGCCACTGCTGCTGGGTATCGCGGTGGCCGCGGCGACGCACATCGCCACCGTAACCGTGATCCCCGGGGCGATCATGCGCGTGGCGGTGGGGCGCATCGCCGAACGCGCCGGCGAGGCCAACCGCCTGTACCAGGCGCCGCGTCCCACACCGGCCAACCAGCAGGTGGTGCGCACCTCCCCCGACCTCGCCTACGCCACCTGCGCCCTCGACCTTGCCACCGGCCCCGTGCGCGTCACCCTCGGCGGTGCGTCGTCGTACGCCAGCGTGGCCGTTTACGACGGCACCACCGACAACGTGTTCACCCTGAACGACCGGCAGTGGCCCACCGACGGGATCACCCTGGTGGTGGCGCGCACCGGCGCATCGGTCACGGCCGCGCCCGGCGAGCCCGTCGTGCGCCTGGCCGGGACGCGGGGGGTGGTGCTGATCCGTCGGCTCGCCCCGGGCGACTCCGCCTTCGCCCGTGCCGAGCGCGAGCGGGCAGGAGACGCGTGTGCCCCCGTTTCCGGCGCAACCCGCTAGCTTGCAGGGACACTGGCGCACTTTGGACTCCAGTGCGGCGTTGATTCCCCGGACTGGAGCGCACGGCATGGCGAGGACCCCCAACTACGGTTTTGAGAAGCGTCGTCGCGAGCAGGAGCGCCAGGCGAAGAAGGAAGCCAAGGCGCGCCGGCGCGAGGAGCTGAAGGCGCTGGGGATCACCGAGGACGAGGCGCTGCTGGCCGAGGGCGGGGGCGACGACGCCGAGGGTGGCGACGGTGCCTCGGATGGGAGTTCCGCCGGGGAGTGACGGCGCGGGGACCGGTCATCGCGGCCGGTCCGGCAGGTCCCCTGATCGGTGGGGTAGTCTGGTGGACAACACGCTGGGTAGTGAACGCGGGTGGAACGCCCCGGTGGCGTTCCTGAAGTCGGCCAAGGCGCTCCCCGCCTGCGCGCGCGAGCTGGAAGCGCTCGGCGATGCCATCGTGGCGGCGGTGAACGTGTGGCACGGCGAGGCGCTGGCCGCCACGCTGGCGGACAAGCCGGCAGCGCGCCGCAGCCCCGGGCGGTGTTCCGTGCAGGTGGGCCCGGTGGCGCTCAGCTTCGCCTGGCTCCCCGCCCCGCAGCAGGACGTGTCGGCCGGCGAGCTGCTGGTGATCGTGTGGCAGGGCGTCGTGGGACCGCGCCGCGACCTGCAGCTGGACCGCGCCGCCAAGGCGCCGGCCACGCAGTCGGCCACGCAGCTGTGGGAGGGCGTGTTCCACGCCGGGATCGTGGGCGCCGACGGCTGGCGCTGGTGCGGGCCCGACGTGGACCCCGAGGGGGGACACCGCACCGCCGCGCTGGCGGCGCACGCGGTGGACCGGCTGCAGGCGGCCTACCGGGCGCAGGCGGCGTAGCGGTGCCAGTTGGCACCCGCCAAGGCAAGTCTCAGATGCTGGCTCCTGCTCATGGCCCGGCAACTGCCCAGGTCCCAGTTCCCTCCTGGGGCCGGGTACCAGGACCGATGGCGATCAGGCATAGGTACGAGGCCGTAGGCGCTAGCCACCCCCCGCGCCCCCACCTACCACCCACGACCTGGTCCCTATCCCTACCACCTATCGGTCCTAACCTCTACTGCCCGGGCCGTGCCCTGACCCCTGATCCCTGATCCCCGTCCACCCCCGCCCTCTCAACACCACCCCCGGGCGGGTCCCCGTCACCGCCCCGTCGCGCACCACCGCCACCCCCCCCACGAACACGTGCGGGATCCCCACCGGGTACTGGTGGGGCGCGGTGAACGTCGCCCGATCCGCCACCGTCGCCGGGTCGAACACCACCAGGTCCGCCATCAGCCCCGGCGCGATGCGCCCGCGCTCCGCGAACCCCAGCAGGTCGGCCGGCGCCGACGTCATGCGCCGCACCGCCTCCTCCAGCGCAATCACCCCGCGCTCGCGCACGTAGCGCCCCAGCACGCGCGGGTACGTGCCGTAGGCGCGCGGATGCGGGCTCGACTCGCCGAACGCCGTGAGCGCGCCGTCGGAGCCGATCATCCCGTACGGCGACGCCAGCAGCCGCTCCACGTCCCCCTCGTCGAACGAGTGGAAGATCGCGCTGCACCCGCCGCGCCCCACCAGCTCCAGCACCAGCGCGGTGATCGACGCCGGCGACGGCGGCACCCCGCGCGCCGCGAGCAGGTCGGCCAGCGTCCGCCCCGCCAGCGTGCGGTCGAAGCCGCACCGCGCCAGCTGGATCCGCGACGGGTCGTCGCCGAAGCGCATCGACACGAACGCGCGCATCTCCCCCTCGATGCGCGCGCGCAGCGCCGGGTCCCGCAGCCGCGCCTCCAGCCCGTCCTCCGCGCGCGCCCACGCCGGCACGATGCTGGAGATCCCCGTGTGCGACGCCGTGTACGGGTACTGGTCGAACGCCACCCGCACCCCCGCCTCGCGCGCCGCGCGCATCAGCGCCAGCGACTGCGCCGACCGCCCGTAGTTGCGGCTTCCCCCCACCTTGTGGTGCGAGATCAGCACCGGGATCCCCGACGCGCGCCCCACCTCGATCGTCTCGGACACCGCCGCCAGTACGCTGTCGTCCTCGTTGCGCATGTGCGACGTGTAGATCCCCCCCGCGGCCGCCGCCACCCGCGCCAGCGCCGCCAGCTCCGACGGCGGCGCGAAGTTCCCCGGCACGTAGAACAGCCCCGACGACAGCCCCACCGCGCCGTCGGCCATCGCCTGCCGCACCAGCGCCTCCATCGCCGCCAGCTCCGTCGCGGTGGCCGCGCGGTTGGCCGTCCCCAGCACCTCGCGCCGCACGCTGCCGTGCCCCACGAACAGCGCCACGTTGGGCGCCGGCCGCCACGACGCCACCGAGTCCAGGAACGCCCCCAGCGGCAGCGGGGAGCTGCCGTCGTTCCCCTCCACCATCGTGGTGATCCCCTGGCGCACCAGGTTGTCCGCCGTGGGGATGTCGCGCAGCCGGTCGCGCCCGTGCGTGTGCGGGTCGATGAACCCCGGCGCCACCACGTGCCCCCGCACGTCCACCACCGTCGTCGCCGTGCGCCCCGTCAGCGCCCCCACCGCGACGATCCGTCCGTCGCGCACCCCCACGTCGGCCGCCACCGCCGGCGCGCCGGTGCCGTCCACCACGCGCCCCCCGCGCAGCAGCAGGTCGAAGTCGGCGCGCGCCGCGGGTTGCGCCCCCAGCGGCGCCAAGGCGGCCAGCGCGGCGCCCCACCGCAGGAGCACCAGCGACACGGGCATGCGACGCATCGGCTCACCCTCCCTGGAGTTTGTGCGTGGACAGCAGCAGGCTCGTCTCCGCGTGCGCCACGCCGCACTCCGGCCCCATCGCAGGAAACCCCCCTACGATACCGCCTCCCGCCGGTGCTTGCTCGCACCGCGCCATCACCCCATCGTTCCGGAATGACCGCCCCCCACCGCCCGCCGAGTGCGCGCCCCGTGCGCATCATCGGGGTCCCCATGGACCTGGGCGCCAGCCGCCGCGGCGTGGACATGGGCCCCTCCGCGCTCCGCCTGGCCGGGCTCGCCGGCCGGCTGCGCGCGCTGGGAATCACCGTCCACGACGACGGCAACCTGGTGGTGCCCGACCGCACGCTGCTGGCCGACACCCTCGACGCGCGCCTGGCTGCCATCGCTGCCAGCTGCGGCGAGCTGGCCCACGCCACCGCCGCCGCCATGCGCCGCAACGAGGTGCCGCTGGTGCTGGGGGGCGACCACTCCATCGCCGCCGGTTCGGTGGCGGGATCGGCCGCCGCGCTCGTCGAGCGGGGGGAGCGCGTGGGGCTGCTGTGGCTGGACGCGCACGCCGACCTGCACACCCCGGGCACCAGCACCTCCGGCAACGTGCACGGCATGCCCGTGGCGCACCTGCTGGGACTCGGGGACCCGCGCCTCGCGCGGCTGTCGCCGCACGGCCCCGCGGTGCGGGCCTGCGACGTGGCCTACGTGGGGCTCCGCGACGTGGACCCCGCCGAGCGCGCCGCCATCGCGTCGTTGGGGATCCTGGCCTTCACCATGCGGGACATCGACGAGCGCGGGCTGCGCCCCGTGATGGACGAGGCGGTGGCGCACGTGTCGCGCCACACCGGCGGCGTGCACGTGTCGTGCGACGCCGACTGGATCGACCCCGCCGAGGCGCCGGGGGTGGGCACGCCCGTGCGCGGGGGCGCCACCTGGCGCGAGGCGCACCTCGCCATGGAGATCGTGCACGACGCGGGCGTCCTTTGCGCCATGGACCTCGTGGAGATCAACCCCATCCTCGACACGCGCAACGCCACCGCCGAGCTGGCCGCCGAGCTGGTGGCCAGCGCCTTCGGACGGCACATCCTGTAGCGACGGTGTCAGACGCCCCCCCGCTAGCGGGGGGCGCTCCCCCCCGCCGGGCGCTCCCGCAGCGACGCCTGCGTGTGCACGGTGCCGTCCTTCATCACGCGCGTCACGCGGCGCAAGGCGCGGATGTCCGCCAGCGGGTTGCCGTCCACCATCACCAGGTCGGCCAGCTTGCCGGGGGCGATCGTCCCCAGGTCGCCGGCCGCTCCCAGTGCCGCCGCATTCTCCACGGTGGCCGCGCGCAGCGCCTCCAGCGGCGACAGCCCCCCCGCCACGTACTGCTCCAGCTCCAGGTGCAGCGAGATCCCCACGGGGTTGATGGGCGCATCAGTCCCCGCCACGATGCGCCCCCCCGCCCGCGCCACCCGCCCCACCGCCTGCTCGATGGGCGTCACCAGCGCCGTGCGCTGCGCCAGCTCCGCCGGCGTGGCCCCCTGGCGCGCCAGCGCGCGCGGCGCCGTGAGGATCCCCACCGGGTACAGCGCCATCCGCGGGTCGGCCAGCCAGCTGGAGTCGCGCAGCGTCTGCAGCTGGAACCCTCCCTGGATCCCCGTGGTGGGAGTGATCGTCATCCCGGTGGCCGCCAGCAGCTGGATCACGTCGTCGTACATCCGGAACAGCTGGCTCTGCTTGGTGGAGTAGCCGCGGCGGCTCGTGCCGCGGAAGTGCTCCACGCCGTCGGCGCCGTACGCCACCGCCGGGTACAGCTCGTGCGACGTCACCGGCATCCCGCGCTTGTGCGCCTCCTCCACCACGCGCTGCTGCAGCACGTCGGGGAGGCGCACGTACGTCTTCACGAAGTCCATCCCCAGCGCCGCGGCCTTGTCCAGCTGTGCCGTCAGCTGCGCGCCGTCCAGCGAACGCCCCCCCGCGTAGTAGATGCGCGTGCCGTCGATGGCCTCGCCGGCGCTGAAGAGGCGCGGCCCCAGGCGGCGCCCGCTCTCCACCGCCTCGCGCTCCTCCGCCGACTCGAAGGCGTTGGTGGAGGGGTTGCGCACCGTGGTGACCCCCCACGCCAGCCAGAGGCGCCCCAGCGCCTCGCCGTACTCGCGCACCTGGTGCGTGTGCAGCTCAATCAGCCCCGGCACCACGGTCTCGGCGGAGGCGTCGATCACCGGGCCGCGGTGCAGCGCGTCGCGATGCGGCTCCACCGAGCGGATGCGGTTCCCCGCGACCACGATGTCCACGTGCTCGCGTGCCGCGGCCGACACGCCGTCCCACAACCGCCCCGCATGCACCACCTGCACCTCGGTGGGCGAGGCCGCCTGCCAGCTGAGCGCGGGATCCACGACGCGCACGCTCCCGTCCAGCGCGTCCACCAGGCGGAAACCGTGGACGGCCTGGTACAGCAGCTGGCGCCCGTCGCGCGACCAGCTGGGGGACGACGCCAGCTCGGTGGAAAGGAATCGCACCGGCCCCGTCGGCGCCCCATCGCGCCCCACCGCAAATGCCGCCAGCCGCCCGTCGATGATGGCCGCCATCTGCGTGCCGTCGGGGGACCACACGGGCCCCTGGTCGCCGCGCATCCCCACCGACGTCCCGGGCACCGGGTCGTACCACCGGTCCGTCTGGTCCCCCTCGGGGGTGACCGCCAGCCGCAGCACCTGGTTGGTCCCCTCGCGGAAGCGCGACGAGTTGGGACGCAGCGCCGCCACCACCACATGCCGTCCATCGGGGGACCACGACGGCGCCCCCGGCTCGTAGCCGGCGGTCTTCGATGCCACGATGGGGGGGAGTGTGCTGTCACGCGGCACGTCGGCCCCCACGATGCGCGTCACGTCGGCCACCTCGATGCGGCCGCCCGCGGCCAGGAACGCCAGCCGCGTCCCCTCTGGGGACCACGCCGGGTTGGTGGCCGACGCCTCCCGCCCCGTGGCCGCGTGCTCGGCGCCGGTGGCCAGGTTGCGCAGGTACAGCCGCATCACCCCGTCACGGTCGCTGCTGTACGCCAGCCACCGGCCGTCGGGGGACCAAGCGGGGGTCAGCTCCATGAACGCGTCGTTGGTGACGCGCCGAGCGGGCCCCTCCACCGGCATCACCCACAGGTCCCCCAGCGCGACAAACGCCACCTGCCGCGCGTCGGGAGCCAGCGCCGGCTGCATCAGCCCCAGCACCCGCTGCACGCCGGAAGGATTGAACACGCGCCGCTTGGGCGTGAACGCCGGCCGCTCGAACGCCACCTCGGCGGCAAACTCGATCGTCGTGGCGGGGCCGCCTGCGGCGGGGCGTCGGCGGATCTTCCCGTCGGCGGTGTACAGCAGGTCGCCGTTGGCCAGCCACTGCGGGCGGAAGGGGAACACGTCGTCCGACGCGCCGGCCACGTTGGCGCCCCCTGCCCACAGCGCGCTGGTGGGTGCGGTGATGGCGCTGAACGCCACCTGGCGCCCGTCGGGGCTCCACGCGGGCGCCGCCAGCGCCCCCGCCTGCAGCCGCACAGTGCGCTCGCTGGCCGCCGGGCCCCCGTCCGCGGGCATGGCGTAGATGCCGCCGCCGGCAGCGCGGTCGGAGACGTAGGCAATCTCCTTCCCGTCGGGGCTCCACGTGGGGCCGAACTCGTTCCACGGGTTGTCGGTGAGGCGGCGCACCGACCGGTCCGCCAGCGTGAGCACCCACACGTCGTAGTTGCCGCTGCGGTCCGACGCGAAGGCGATGCGCGTGCCGTCGGGGGACCAGTGCGGCTCGCGGTCGTCAAAGCGCCCGGCGGTGAGCGGCGTGAGCCCGCTGCCGTCGGCGTTCACCATCCAGAGCGTCCACGTGTTCCCGCGGTACGCCTGGAACACCAGCCTGCTGCCGTCGGGGGACCACGAGGGCTGGCGCGCGTCCATCAGCTCGTCGGTGATCCGCCGCGCCGAGCCGCCGGCGGCGGGGAGCGTCCACAGGGTCCCCAGCAGGTCCATCGCGATGGTGCGCCCGTCGGGGGAGATGGCGGCGGCGAGGTTGGTCCCCTCGCGCAGCGTGAGGCGGACGGGGCGGGAGGCCGGGGGGGTCATGCCGAGGCACAACGCCGCGGCGGCGAGCAGCGCGAGGGAGCGCATGGGGGGCGGGGCTGGGGCGATGGCGCGGTGAGCGATGCAGGGAACTTGCGGGCCCCGGGCGCGCGGCGCGAGCGCAGGCTGGCGGCACCCCGCCTGGCGGCGTAGGGTAGGGGTCTCCTCTCTCCCCCCCCGGTCATGCCCTTGTTGCGTCGCCTCGCCCGTCCGTCCCTGCTGCTGTGCGCCCTTCCCGGCGCGGCGGCCCTCGCGCAGCCGGCCACGACGCCCACGGCGGCGCCCGCTGCCCCGGCTGCGACCATCGCCCTCCCCACCGACTCCGCGCTGCAGGCCATCGCCGACGCGCGCGTGGCCAGCGGGCGCTACGCCGGGGTGGTGATCGGCATCCTGCGCCCCGACGGATCCCGGCGCGTGTTCACCGCCGGCACCGGCGCGGCGGGCGCGCCGCTGCGCCCCGACGCGGTGTTCGAGATCGGTTCCATCACCAAGGTGTTCACCGCCGTGCTGCTGGCGCAGCAGGTGGTGGCCGGCGAGCTGCGGCTGGAGCAGCCGGTGCGCGAGCTGCTCCCCGCCGGCAGCGTGGTCCCCGCGCGCGACGGGCGGGAAATCACCCTGGGGGACCTGAGCACGCAGGTGAGCGGGCTTCCCCCCATGCCCTCCAACTTCGCGCCGCGCGACCCGGCCAACCCGTACGCCGACTACGACGGCGCGCGGCTGCTGGAGTTCCTGCGCACCGTGCAGCCGGCGCGCGCGAGCGGGGAGCGGTACGAGTACTCCAACCTGGGGGTGGGGCTGCTGGGGTTTGCGCTGAGCGCGAAGGCCGGCACCTCGTACGAGCAGCTGCTCACCGCGCGGGTGCTGCGCCCGCTGGGGCTGCGCGAGACGGTGGTGCGGCTGTCCCCCGCGCTGCGCGCCCGGCTGGCCCCCGGGCACGACGCCGAGGGGACCCCCGCGGCCAACTGGGACCTGGACGCGCTGGCGGGCGCGGGGGCGCTGCGCGCGCCCGTGGGGGACCTGCTCACCTTCCTGGCCGCCAACGTGGCGGCGGCGCGCGACAGCACGAAGGGGCCGCTGGGGCGGGCGCTGGCGCTGTCGCACCGCCGCCGGGCCGCCGCCGGCAGCCCGGTGATGGGGATCGGCCTGGGGTGGCACCGCCTCGCGGCCGGTGCCGACACCGCCGTGTGGCACAACGGTGGCACGGGGGGCTACCGCACCTTTGCCGGCTTCAACCCGGCCACCGGCGCGGGGGTGGTGGTGTTCAGCAACACGGCCACGCCGGTGGATGACATCGGCGTGCACGTGCTGCTGGGGCGCCCGCTGCGCGCGCCCGCACCGTGGCCGGCGGCGGTGGCGCTGGACAGCGCCACCATGCAACGCCACGTGGGGCGGTATGCGCTCACGCCGGCCGCGGTGCTGGAGGTGATGCGCGAGGGGAGCGGGCTGGTGGCGCGCCTCACCGGGCAGGCGCCGCTGCGCATCTACCCCACCGCGGCGGGGCGGTTCTTCCTGAAGGCCGTGGACGCACAGCTGGAGTTCGAGCTGCCGGCTGATGGGGGGAGCGCCACCGCGGTGACGCTGGTGCAGAATGGCGGGCGGCAGCGCGCGGCGCGGATGCCGTAGGGGTGGCGGGCACGGTCATGACGGCGTGGAGGCGTCGTCAGGCGCTCGCAGGTCATCCGGAGTCCAGCCGAGGCGCCGCAAGGCCGCACGCACGAGCCGCGCCTTGGCGTCCGCATCGGTCCGGGTGACGCCCTAGGCGAGGACACCGGGAATCGCCGTGACCTCGGCGATCCAGCAGCCATCGGCTTCCTGGTCGAGTTCGATGGACAGGGTCATGATGCCTCCGAATTCGTCGCGCACCACGACGCGGTCTGGTGGCGCCTATCGCTTTTGCGTATATTCATGACATGTACGAGTACGAGCGGCCCCAGCCAATGCTGCGCCTGGTGCGTGAGCAGGTGGCGCTGACGCAGCGCGAGCTTGGGGAGCGCGCGGGCGTCGCGCAGTCGGTCATCGCGCGGCTGGAACGGGCCACCGACGCCAACCCGTCGGTCAAGACAGTGGCCGCCGTGGCCGCGGCGGCCGGGTTCCGCCTCAAGGTGCTGCTGGAGCCCATCGAGCCCCCCGACCCCGTCATCGAGGCCTACAAGCGCGATGTGGACCGCACCCTGCTGCGGGAGAACCTGCGGCGGTCGGTCGAGGAGCGCGTCCGGTCGCTGGGCGAATGGCAGGCGTCGCTCGCCGTGCTGGAGGGGGCCACCCGCCGGGCGCGCGCGGCCCGCGCCTCGGCGGCGCCGGGCCGATGATGCCGCTGGAGCGGCTGCTGCGGGCGCTGCACGATGGCGGCGTCCGGTGCATCGTCGTGGGGGGGGTGGCGGCGCGTGCCCACGGCTCGTCGCGCCTCACCGACGACTTGGACATCGCGTACGACCGGTCGCCGGAGAACCTCGCGCGGGTGGTGGCCGCGCTGGCCCCGTTCCAGCCGTACCTGCGCGGGGCGCCACCCGGGCTCCCGTTCGAATGGTCGGTGGCTACCCTGCACCGCGGGCTCAACTTCACGCTCAGCACCACCCTCGGGGCCATCGACCTGCTGGGCGAGCTCACCGGTGCCGGCGGCTACGAGCAGCTGCGGCCGCACACCCTCCCCGTCGAGCTGTTCGGCGGCACCCACCTGCTGCTCGACCTGCCGTGGCTGATCCGCGTGAAGCGGGCCGCCGGGCGTCCCAAGGACCTCGAGGTGGTCGCCGAGCTTGAGGCGCTGCGCGAGGAGATGGACGCGGCGGAGGAGCCGTGACCCCGTCGGCGCGGGCTCACCCCCCGCGCACGAACGCCGCAATCCGCCGCACGATCTCACTGTCGCCCCGGTTGATGCGCGCAAACGCCCCCACGCTCACGCCGTGCGTGCCGGGCACCCAGATCTCCTCCACCGGCACCCGCGCCGCGCGCAGCGCCGCCGCCAGCGACCGCGTGTTGCGCGGGTTCACCGTGCGGTCGTCGTTCCCCATCACCAGCAGCGTGCGCAGCGAGCGCGGCGTCACGAAGTGCACCGGCAGCGCGTCGTGCTCGCGCTGGGGCGGGCCGGCAAACGTCCGCTTGAGAAGCTCGGTGTCGAAAATGAAATCGTACGGCCCCGACAGCCCCACGAAGCCGCGGAGGATGTCCGGCGTGGTCCCCTGCTTCGCCAGGTAGCGCGCGTCGTAGGCCACCAGCGCCGCGATGTGCGCCCCCGCGCTGTGCCCCATCAGCACCACCTGCGCCGTATCCCCGCCCCACTCGGCGGCATGCGCCTTGGCATACGCCACCGCCTGCGCCGCGTCGTCCACGAACGCAGGAAAGCGGGTGTCGGGCATGAGCCCGTAGTTGGGGAGCACCGCCGTGAACCCCTGCAACGCCAGCGCCTTCCCCACCCAGGCGTAGTCGCCCTTGCTGCCGGTGTGCCAGCTGCCGCCGTGCACGAAGATCACCACCGGCGCCGGCGCGGCCAGCGGCGCGCCCGCGCTGTCCAGCGCGCGGTACACGTCCATGCGCTGGCGCGGGCCCGGGCCGTAGGCCACCTCGGTGCGGGGGACCTCGGCGGTCTCGATGAGGTTGGCGGCCCCCAGCTGGATGGCCACGCAGCCGGGGAGGGCGGCGAGGGGGAGGAGGGCGAGGAGGCGGAGACGGAGACGAAAGCGCATGGCAGGGGGAGAACGCCGGGCAGGACTGCTCGGTTCGCGGGGGCGCGCGAGAGGTGTGCGGTGGCGGTGCGAGGGCAAGGTTCTGCGGCTACGTTTGGCGTCGCTGATCCGGCCTTTCCTCCCCATCCCGGAGTCGTTCATGAACAAGCTCGTCTGGGCGTTGCAGATCCTCGCCGCCGTGGCCTTTGCCGGCGCTGGCAGCATGAAGCTGGTCACGGCCCCGTCGGCGCTGCGCGCCAATCCGCAGATGGGGTGGAGCACGGAGTTCAGCGACGGCGCCATCAAGGCCATCGGGGCGGCCGAAGTGGCCGGTGCCGTGGGGCTGGTGGCGCCGGCGGCCACGGGCATCCTCCCCATCCTCACCCCGACGGCCGGCCTGGGGCTGGGCGCGCTCATGGGGGGCGCGGCGGCCACGCACCTGCGCCGCGGTGAGCCGGCCGTGACACCCATCGTGCTGGGGCTGCTGGCTGTGGCCGCGGGGGGGCTGCGGTGGCGGCGGGGGAAGGCGGCGGGGTGAGGCAGGGGGCGGCTAGCGCCTGCCGCTACACCTCCGGATACGCCGGCCGGCGCACAGGGTCTCAGTCGAGTTGGATGGGGCGATGCGGTGTGTGCTCGCGGGTGGCCGCGATGACCTCCTCCATCGCAGTAACCTCCGCGTTGGTCAGCGCGGCCTCACGGCCGAGTTGGCGTAATGCGGCTCCCAGCCTCATCTGGTGAGGTGGGGTGATGGTGGCCTTCGGGATGTCTGGAACTTCGGCGTCCACATCACGACCGTGCCGTTGCGCGTGCGGCCCGGAGATCGGGGGAATTCGTGGTGATCGCATGAATTGATTCGGTGAGGCTGTGGGAAGGTGACGCCCCGGGTCCGTGCGGCACGATAGCGGTGCAGTGGCAATGCCGCATGCCGCCGCACCAGCGTCCGCAGCAGCATCGACCTCGTGGAACCAGCGTTATCCGGATGCCCCCCACTCTGAAGCCGTGGACTTCCGAGTGGCTTCCGGGTCGTGCCCAGTTACCGGCGACGGAGCGCCCGGACACCCTTGGCGACGACGCCGCAGGTCCCGGGGCGTTCCCCCTGACCTCACCGCGGGTCGATCACCTCAAGCCCGGGGACCCGCGAGAAGTCCGCGACACCAAACGTGACCACCGCGTGCCCCCCCGCGATGGCCGTGGCCGCGATCTGCAGGTCGTGCGCCCCGATCATCATCCCCTGCGCGGTAAGCAAGGCGCGCAGCTCGGCGTGACGGCGCGCTTCGGCGATCCCTAAGGGAATTACCGGCACATGGTGGATGACCCAGTCCGCGAAGGCAGTGCGGCGCATCCGCGAGGCGGGCACGGGCGCACGCGCCGCACCCAGCAGCAGCTCCGCAACAGTGATGGCGCTGATCCCCAGCTCCCGATGCACATCGCCCCGCAGCCAGGTCGCCAGGTCGAACTGGCTCCGCTCGGCCGCCACCAGCACCGAGCTGTCGAGGATCAACCCCACGGATCGTCCGGCGCACCAAGAGACGCCCGATCCGCCCGGAGATCGGCGGCATACGCGGCGGCTTCGTCGGCGTTGAGCCGTGGCGCGGTGGCCCACAGGTCGAGAAAGACGGCCACTGGCATCAGGCGCACAGCCGGACCCGCGGGCTGGGTGGTGAGGTAGGCGGCCACCGCTTCCCGAACGACCAGCGACCGCCCAACCCCGCGCTCGTTGGCGCGGCGGTCGAGCGCATCCGTGAGGTCGGCGGGGAGCCGGACGGAAAGCGGGGTGTCAGGCATCGATGTATGACAATGTAACTGACTGTCATACACCGTCAATGACCGTTCGGAATGTCGGCTATGTACTTAGCGGGAGATCTCCGGACAGTCGGGGGTGC
>JAGWYS010000320.1 GCA_018969225.1 Gemmatimonadota bacterium
GCGCGCGCCAGCGGGAACAGCCCGTCCTCCAGCCCCGACACGAACACCAGCGGGAACTCCAGCCCCTTGGCGTTGTGCATGGTCATCATGGTGACGGCGTCCGCCGACGGATCCAGCCGATCGACGCCGGCCACCAGCGTGGACGACTGGAGGAAATGGTCGAGCGGCGTGAGCCCCACCTCGCCGCCGTCGTCGGCCACCACCTCCGCGGCGCCGGCCACGAGTTCGCGCACGTTCTCGAGGCGCTCCAACCCTTCCACCCCCTCGGCCTGGAGATGGTCCGCATAGCGGATGCGCTCCATCACGGTCCGCAGCAGTTCATCCACCGCCGCGTCTGCCGCCATGATGCGCAGCTCCCGCACCAGCTCGGCGAACGCGGCGAGGGCGGCCCGGGGGGCGGGACGCAGCGCCGCCTGCACCTCGGGGCGCCCGACCGCCGCCAGCAGGGGCACCCCAGCCCCCTGCGCCTCCGCCTCCAGCAGCGCCAGCGCCGCGTCGCCCACCCCGCGGCGGGGGACCGCCACCGCCCGACGGAACGCCTCGTCATCGGCCGGGTTGGCGATGAGCTTGAGGTACGCGAGCAGGTCCCGGATTTCGCGGCGGTCGTAAAAGCGCACCGCGCCGACCAGGCGGTAGGGGATCCCGCGCCGTCGGCAGGCATCCTCCAGCGCCCGGCTCTGCGCGTTGGTGCGATAGAGCACCGCGCAGTCGCGGTACTCCACGCGGCCGCGTGCGCGGCGCGCCTGGATCGCGTCGGTGATGGCGTCCGCCTCGTCGCGCTCGTCGAGCGCCTCGAGGAGGGTGACCGGCTCGCCGGCGGGGCGCGTGGCACGCAGCGTCTTGCCGCGGCGGCCCGTGTTCTCGGCAATCACCGTGTTGGCCAGCGCCAGGATCCCCGGCGTGGAGCGATAGTTCTCCTCGAGGCGGACCACCCGCGCACCGGGGAAGTCCCGCTCGAAGTCCAGGATGTTGCGGATGTCGGCCCCCCGCCAGCCGTAGATGGACTGGTCGTCGTCCCCGACCACCATGACGTTGCGGTGCTGTCCACCCACCAACTGCACGAACCGGTACTGCGCCGCGTTGGTGTCCTGGTACTCGTCCACCAGCACGTGGCGGAACCGGCGCTGGTAGTGCGCGCGCACCCCCTCGTCGCGCTCCAGCACGCGGACCGGGAGCACCAGCAGGTCGTCGAAGGTGACCGCATTGGCCTGCTCGAGCGCCGCCTCCAGGTCGCCGTACACCCCGGCCACCGCCGTGGCAAACGGGTCCCGGGCGGCGCGGCTGAAGTCCCCGGGCGCGACGAGCGCGTTCTTGGCGGCGGAGATGGCCCCGAGGATCGCCTTGGGGGTCCACTGCTGCGGGCTGAGGCGGCGCCGCTCCATGATGCGCTTCACCGCCGCGAGGGTGTCGTCCTCGTCGTAGATGGTGAAGTTGGGCTGCCGCCCCACCACGCCGGCCACCCCGCGCAGCAGGCGCGCCCCGAGGGCGTGGAAGGTGCCGCACCACATGCCGCGCGGCTCCTCCCCCAGCAGGCGCCCGATGCGCTCGCGCATCTCCCCGGCCGCCTTGTTGGTGAAGGTGACGGCCAGGATCTCGTGCGGCGCGACGCCGCGCGCGGCGATGAGCCGCGCGATCCGGGTGGTGAGGACGCGCGTCTTGCCGGAGCCGGCGCCGGCCAGCACCAGCATCGGCCCCTCATCATGCGCCACCGCCTCGGCCTGCGCCGGATTGAGCCCCCGCGCCATGGCGGCAACGTCGACGGCGGGCGGCGGGACGGGATCGAACAGCGAGCCGGCAAAACCCTGGGCACTCATCCGGGCAAGATAACGTCGAAGGCGGCCCCGCGGTCGGCCTCCGCCAGCACCAGGCGCCCCCCGTGGTTCTCCTCGACGATGCGGCGCGCCAGCGCCAACCCGATCCCCCACCCGCGCGTCTTGGTGCTGAACCCCGCGTCGAAGATGCGCCGGCGCAGGGCCCGCGGCACCCCGGGACCGTCATCCTGGACGCGCACCCGCACCCCGCCCTCGGGCGCCGGGGCCGCCGACACCACCACCTCGCCGTCACGCCCCCCCAGCGCGTCGATCGCGTTCTTGATGAGCACCTCGACCACCCATTCCAGCAGCACCCCATCGCCGCGGACCACCAGCGGCTCCCCCGGGTGGACGCTGCGGATGCGCACCGTGCGGGCCAGCGACGGGGCGCGCGCAGCAAAGTAGGCGGCGAGGCGGTCCACCAGCGCGCCACACTCCACGTCGTCCGCGCGCGGGGGACGGCCGATGCGCTCGAACCGGTGCGACACGCGTTCCAGCCGTTCGACGTCCTGCTCCATCGCCCCCAGCGCGCGCGCCGCCACCGACGGATCCGGGGTGTCGCGCAAGACCTCGATCCAGCCGGCCAGCGCCGACAGCGGCGTGCCGAGCTGGTGCGCCGCCTCGCGGGCCATGCCCGCCCACACCCGCTCGCGCTCGGCACGCCCTCGCGCCAGCAACGCGTATCCCCCGAACGCCACGAGCAAGCCGATGGCCAGCGCCTGCAGGAGCGGGATGACGCG
>JAGWYS010000321.1 GCA_018969225.1 Gemmatimonadota bacterium
CGCCGTCCCGGGCGCGGCGCTGCCGGTGGCGCCCTCGGGGGTGGAAACCCTGGCGGTGGGCGCGGCCGTCGCCTGTGCCATGGTGGCGTCGGCCGCGCTCCGCCCGTGGCCGTGGTGGCGCGCGGCGGCTGGGGCCCTGGTGGTGGCCGTCGCGGCGCCGCTGCTCCCCGTCGGCAGTGGCCACCTCGAGGCCCATATCCTGGACGTGGGGCAGGGGGATGCGATTGCCCTGCGCACGCCTCGTGGCCGGTGGGTCCTGATTGATGCCGGACGACGATGGGAGGGAGGGGATGCCGGCCGGCGTACGGTCATCCCGTACCTCCGGCGGCGGGGTGGGGAGGTCGCCCTGTTCATCCTGACGCACGCCCACGAGGATCACGTGGGGGGCGCCGCGACCGTGGTGGAGGCGCTGCGCCCGCGCGCCTGGTGGGAGCCGGCGTTTGCCACCTCCAGCCCCGCGTATGCCCAGGCGTTGGAGGCGCTGGATCGCCGCGGCATCCCCTGGACGCGCGCCACCCCAGGGCGTCGCCTACGGTTGGACGGCGTGACCTTCACCGTGCTGGCCCCCGACTCCGCCTGGACGGCGCAGCAGCAGGATGCCAACGAGACCTCGGTGGTGGTCCGGGTGGACTACGGAGACCGGCGTCTGCTGTTCACGGGAGATGCCGAGGCGGCGGAGGAGGCGTGGCTGGTGGCTCGGGCTGGGTGCGTGTCACTGCGGGCCGACGTCCTCAAGCTGGGGCATCACGGGAGCCGTACCAGCACCACGACGCAGTTTCTGGAGGCGGTATCCCCTCGCGTGGCGGTGGCGTCCGTGGGGGCGGACAATCGGTATGGGCACCCTTCGCCCCAGGTGGTTGACCGGCTGGCCGCCAGCGACATCCCGCTTTGGCGCACGGACCTGGACGGGACGGTCGTCATACGCACCGACGGGCGCGCCCTGTCCGTGGAGGCGACGGACGGGCGGTGGCACTGGCGCCCAGGCGCGGGGGATGGGCTGGAGGGGGACGGCCCGTGCCCCGGGTAACGGGCGCTCCGTCCCGGCGTCGGGGCACCCCCGGCCTTTCCGGACGGCCGGGTTCGGGACAGCTTTCCAGAAGACGGCGATGCCGTCGTCCTCCGCTTCCCCCTCCTGCCGGAGCGCCCTCCCGTGGTCAAGCACACCGCCACCTCCGTCGTCACCATCGAGCGGTTCATCATCGAGCAGGAGCGCATGTTCCCCGAGGCCACCGGCGAGCTGTCGGGGATCCTCTACGACATGGCGCTGGCCGGCAAGATGATCGCCAACAAGGTTCGCAGCGCGGGGCTGGCGGACATCCTCGGCGCCACCAGCGCCACCAACGTGCAGGGCGAGGTCCAGCAGAAGCTCGACATCATCGCCAACGAGATCATCGTCAAGGCGTTTGACCACGGCGGACGGCTGTGCGCGATGGCGTCGGAGGAGGAGCCCGACATCATCCACATCCCCGAGGGGTTCCGCGCGGGGAAGTACGTCCTCCTCTTCGACCCGCTCGACGGGTCGTCCAACATCGACGTCAACGTGCCCGTGGGCACCATCTTCTCGGTGTACCGCAAGATCACGCGCGGCACCCGCGGCGAGATGGAGGACATGCTGCAGCCGGGGCGCCGCCAGGTGGCCGCGGGGTATGTCATCTACGGCTCCAGCACCATGCTGGTGTACACCACGGGGCAGGGGGCGCACGGCTTCACGCTGGACCCGTCCATCGGTGAGTTCCTGCTGTCGCACCCCAACATCCGCATCCCCGATCGGGCGCGGTACCTGTCGGTGAACGACGCGTACGAGCAGGACTGGCCCGAGCCCACCCGCGCGCTGATGCGCCGCTACCGCGGGATGGACGGCGTGCGCGCGCCGCTCAACGTGCGATACGTGGGCTCGCTGGTGGCCGACTTCCACCGCAACCTCTTGGGGGGCGGCATCTTCTGCTATCCGGCCAACACGCGGTCGCCGCGGGGCAAGTTGCGCCTCCTCTACGAGGCCAACCCGCTGGCGTTCATCGCCGAGCAGGCCGGCGGGCTGGCCAGCGATGGTTCGGGGAGGGTCATGGACATCCAGCCCACCGAGCTGCACCAGCGCACCCCGCTGTATCTCGGCAGCCGTGCGGAGGTCGAGACCGTGCAGGAGTTCCCGCTGCCGCCCGAGTTCGTCGAACGGCGCGTTGGTACCGCCGGCGCCGCCTGAGCGTATCTTGGGAGGATGAGCGAGCGCCTTTCTCCCTCCGGCATTCCGGTTCCGGTTGTCGTCCGCCCCGAGTCCCCCACCGACGCGTACCACCGCGACCTGGGGGACCCGGGGCGGTTTCCGTTCACCCGCGGCGTGCAACCCACCATGTACCGCGGCCGGCTCTGGACCATGCGCCAGTACGCCGGGTTCGGCACCGCGGCCGCCACCAACGCCCGCTTCCGCCTTCTCCTCGAGGCGGGGCAGACCGGGCTGTCGGTGGCCTTCGACCTCCCCACCCAGATGGGGATTGATTCCGACTCGCCGCGGGCCATGGGCGAGGTGGGGCG
>JAGWYS010000322.1 GCA_018969225.1 Gemmatimonadota bacterium
TGGGCGCTGGTCACGCGCCATGTCGAGGGGGTGGTGGCGCTCACCGGTTGCGCGCGCGGGTGGGTGCCGCAGCTGCTGGCCGAGGGGCGCGACGCCGAGGCGTGGACGGCGGCCGTCGAGTTGCGCGACGTCTTTGGCGACCGGCTGGTCGTGGAGTGCTGGGACCATCGCCTGCCGGCGGAGCGGGCGCTGGTGCGGGCGTTGCGGCCGCTGGCGGCGCGGCTGGGGGTGCCGTGGGTGGTCACCAACAATGTGCACTATGCCGAGCCGGCGCAGCGTCCCGTGCACGACGTGCTGGTGGCGTTGCGGCACGGGCGCCCGCTCGACGCGATGGGGACGCGGCTGCGTCCCAGCGCCGAGTGGGCGCTCAAGCCGCCGGCGCTGGTGTGGCGGCGCTGGCGTGGCGCCGAGGAGGGGGTGCGCGCCACCTGTGCCGTGGCCGAGCGGTGCGCCTTCCGCATGGCGCAGCTGCGCCCCGCGCTGCCGGCGTTTCCGCTCCCGCCGGGGGTGGGGGCGCAGGAGTATCTCGCGCGCCTCGTCGAGCAGGGGGCGCACGAGCGGTGGGGGGAGGCGCGCACCGCGCGCCACGACGCGCAGCTGGCGCACGAGCTGGCCATGATCGGCCGGCTGGGGCTCGCCGGCTATTTCCTCATCGTGTGGGACATCGTGCGCTTTGCGCGGCGCGAGGGGATCCTCTGCCAGGGGCGTGGCTCCGCCGCCAACTCCGCCGTCTGCTACTGCCTCGGCATCACCGCCGTCGATCCCATCCGGCTGGGGCTCCTGTTCGAGCGCTTCCTCAGCGAGGGGCGCGCCGAACCGCCGGACATCGACATCGACTTCGCGCACCGCGACCGCGAGCGCGTGCTGCAGTACGTGTACAACCGCTACGGGCGCGACCATGCGGCCATGGTGTGCGAGCAGATCACCTGGCGGGGGCGCAGCGCGGTGCGCGACGCGGCACGGGCGCTGGGGCTGGGCGCCGGGGTGGCCGACGCCCTCGCCGCGCGTGCCGACCGGCACTCCGCGCGGCGCACCGCCGAGGCGCTGGCCCAGGACGGGGCGTTGGCGGCCGCGGGGGTGGATCCCGCCGATCCGCGGGTGGCGGCGCTCCCCGCGCTCGTGGCGGGGATGCACGACCTGCCGCGGCACCGCTCCATCCACGTGGGGGGCTTCGTGCTCACCGCCGAGCCGCTGGGAAGCGTGGTCCCCGTGGAGCCCGCGTCCATGCCCGGGCGCACCGTCATCCAGTGGGAGAAGGACGACCTCGACCCCGTGGGGCTGGTGAAGATCGACCTCCTGGGGCTGGGGATGCTCACCGTCGTGCAGGACTGCCTGCTGTACCTGCGGCACGCGCGCGGCGTGGACATCGACCTGGGGCGCCTCGACATGGCCGACGGCGCCGTGTACGACGCGCTCTCGCGCGCCGACACCGTGGGGGTGTTCCAGGTGGAGAGTCGCGCGCAGATGAACACGCTGCCGCGGCTCAAGCCGCGCTGCTTCTACGACCTCGTCGTCGAGGTGGCGCTCATCCGGCCGGGGCCCATCCAGGGGGAGATGGTGCATCCGTACCTGCGGCGGCGCGCGGGGCTCGAGCCGGTCACCTATCCGCACCCGTCGCTGGAGCCCGTGCTGCGGCGCACGCTGGGGGTGCCGCTCTTCCAGGAGCAGGGGATGCAGGTGGCCATCACCGCCGCCGGCTTCACCCCGGCGCAGGCCGACCAGCTGCGCCGGGCGATGGGGAGCAAGCGCTCGCGCGAGCAGATGACCGCCATCGGCGAGGCGCTCATCGCGGGGATGGCGCGCCATGGCATTCCCGAGGAGGTGGGGCGCCGCATCCACAACCAGATCCAGGCCTTCGCGGACTACGGCTTTCCCGAGAGCCATGCGGCCAGCTTCGCGCTCATCGTGTACGCCACCGCGTGGCTGCGGCACTACTACCCGGCCGAGTACCTCGCGGCCATCCTCAACGCGCAGCCCATGGGGTTCTACGCGCCCGGGACGCTGGTGGCCGACGCGCAGCGGCACGGCGTGGTGGTGCGCCCCGTGGACCTCTCGCGGTCGGCGTGGGACCACGCGCTGGAGCTGGCCGACGGGCGCGTGCTGGTGCCGCACGACGGCACCGTGCAGTGGCGCGCGGGGGCGCCGTCCACCGGGGCGCCGTCCGTGGCGGTGCGGTTGGGGGTGCGGCTGGTGAAGGGGTTGGGGGCGGCGGCACGGCGCGCGCTCGAGGGGGCGTTGGCCGACGGGCCCTTTGCCGGGGTGGAGGACGCGGTGCGGCGCGTGACGCTGGACCGGCCGGCGTGGCGGGCGTTGGCGGAGGCCGGGGCCATGGATGCGTGGTTTGCACACGAGCCGCCGGCGCGGCGGCGGCGGGCGGCGCTGTGGGCGCTGCTGGCGGCCGAGCGCGGGGCGTCGCGTCCCCTCGCGCCCACGCCGGCGGCGGCGGCGCCCCCGCCGGCGGCCGTCCCCGCGCTGGCGCCGGTGGAGGTGACGGCGGCGGACTATCGCATGACCGGG
>JAGWYS010000076.1 GCA_018969225.1 Gemmatimonadota bacterium
GGCGACACGCCGGCCGACATCCACTGCGGGCGGGCGCTCGGGGTGCGGGCCATCGCGGTGGCCACGGGGCGCTACACGGTGGCCGAGCTGGCCGCGCACGCCCCGGCCCACTGCTTTGCCACGCTCGAGGAAACCGAGGCCGTGTGCCGGGCCATCGTGGCCGACTGACGCGCCCGCCTCGCGCGCCATGACCATGCCCCCCGTCGGTGCGGCGCCCGGCGATCCGGTCGCCGAGGCGCCCCCCTTCACCATCCCCGAGCTGGCGCGCGGCGTCCGCGCACTGGGGAGCGGGGGCGATCCCCTCGCGCGGGCGTGCCTGACCCCGCTGCTGGCCATGCGGCGGACGCTGGTGGGGGTCGCGGATCCGGCCCGGCAGCTGGCGCTGGCCGACGCCCCGGCGCTGCGGCGGGTGCTGTGGCGGGCGATCAGCCAGCTGGCGGCCGAGCGGGTCCCCGAGGGTGGGCCCCGGCAGCGCGCGGAGGAGGCAAGGCTGGAAGACGCGGCCGCGCCGCTCCTGCAGGCGCTGGGGCGCCTGGCGGCCGCCGCCACGGCCCTGGAAACGGCCCTCCGTCAGGCGCCGGATCCGGCGCCCGAGGGGTCACGGCCGGGGCGCGCCGCCGTGGCCGACGCGTGGACGGCCTGGGTGATGGCGTTGCAGGGGGTGTTCCGCACGGCCGGGGAGCTGCGCGACGAGGGGGGCTGAGGGACGGGTCAGCGGCAGTGGTCGCAGCCGCCCGCCGCCTTGCGCTTCGCGCCCCAGCTGCGCCAGGCCAGCCGCCCCAGGTAGCCCACCGCCGCCGCCACCACGGCCGCGGCCAGCAGCGTGTCGCCGCTCATCCCGCCACCCCCATCGCACGCCCCGCGGCCAGCACCAGCCAGGCCGCCGCGTACGCCAGCGCCAGCATGTAGGCGAACTGGACGCCCGCCCACCGCCACCCCATCCGTCCGCCCCCCGCCTCGCGCACGGTGACCGCCACCGTGCTCATGCACATCAGCGCGTACACGTAGAACACCATGAGCGCCACCGCCGTCAGCGGCGTGTAGACCGGCGCGCCCGTGGCCGGGTGCCGCTCCGCGCGCAGCCGCTCCGCCAGCGCCGCCTCCGGGTGCTCCGCGTCGCCCACCCCGTAGATCGTGCCCATCGTGGACACGAACACCTCGCGCGCCGCGAAGCTGGCCGCGATGGACACCCCCACCTTCCAGTCGAACCCCAGCGGGCGCACCAGCGGCTCGATGGCATGCCCCACGCGCCCCAGCGCCGAGTGCGCCAGCTGCGCCTCCTGCTGCTCGGCGGCGGGGCGGGGCGCGTCGGCTGGCAGCCGCGGCCACGTGGCCATGGCCCACAGCACGATGGAGAGCGAGAGGATCACCGTCCCCGCGCGCCGCAGGAACAGCTGGCACCGCTGCGTCACCGACACCCCCAGCGACCGGAGGCTGGGCCACCGGTACGGCGGCAGCTCCAGGATCATCGGGCGGACCGGGCCGCGCAGCAGCGTGCGCTTGAAGAGCGCCGCCATCGCCAGCGCCGTCACCGTCCCCAGCAGGTACATCGCCAGCATCATGGCCCCCTGCAGCGTGAGCCCGGGGAGCAGCGGCGTGGCGGGGATGAAGGCGCCGATGAGCAGCGCGTAGACCGGGAGCCGTGCCGAGCAGCTCATGAGGGGCACCACGAGGATGGTGACCAGCCGGTCGCGCGGCGCCTCGATGGTGCGCGTGGCCATGATCCCCGGCACCGCGCAGGCGTACCCGGAGAGCATGGGGATGAAGCTCTTGCCGTGCAGCCCCACGCGGCGCATGAGGCGGTCCATGAGGTACGCCGCGCGCGCCATGTAGCCGGAGTGTTCCAGCACGCCGATGAAGGCGAACAGGATGGCGATCTGCGGGAGGAACACCACCACCGACCCCACGCCGGCGATCACGCCGTCCACCACCAGCGACTCGAAGGTCCCGTCGGGGAGGACACCGGCCACCGCGCCCCCCAGCGCCCCCAGCGCCCCCTCGATGGCGTCCATGACCGGCTGCGCCCAGGTGAACACCCCCTGGAACACCAGCCCCATGACCAGCAGGAACACCACGGGCCCCCCCACGCGGTGCAGCACCACCGCGTCGATGCGGTCGCTCCAGGCGGCGGCCGGGCGCGACGGATGCACCAGCGACGCGGCGAGCACCTCGGCAATCCAGCCGAAGCGCGCGGATGCCTCCACGCGCGGCGCCGGGATCCCGGCCGCGGTGAGCGCGGCCACCGCCGCGTCGCGCGTGCGGGCCACGGCTCGGTCGGCCACGCCGCCGTCGCCGCCGGGGGCGGCCAGCAGGCGCAGCGCCTCCATCGCGGCAGCGGGGCGGGGGAGCCCCGTGGCTTCCAGCTGCGCCTCCAGCGGGGCCAGCGCCTCGGCCACCGGCGCCGGAAGCGCGAAACGCCGGGCCGGCGGGGGGAGGGTGGCGGCGGTGCGGACCGCGCGCACCAGCGGGTCGATCCCCTCGCCGCGCTTGGCCACCGTGGGCACCACCGGGACCCCCAGCCGGTGCACCAGCTCCGGCACGTCGATGCGGATCCCCTGCGCCTCCGCGGCGTCCACCTGGTTGAGCGCCAGGACCATGGGGATCCCCAGCTCCAGCACCTGCGAGGCGAGGAAGAGGTTGCGCTCAAGGTGCACGGCGTCGGCCACCACCAGCACCACGTCGGGGCGCCACGGGTCGCGCCCGTGCCCCAGCAACACGTCCAGCGCGATGCGCTCGTCGGGGGAGCCGGCGGAGAGGGAGTAGCTCCCCGGGAGGTCGAGCACCGCCAGCCGTCCCCCGTCCGGCAGGCGCACCTGCCCCTCCACCCGCTCGACGGTGACGCCGGCGAAGTTGCCGACGCGCTGCCGCAACCCCGTGAGGGCGTTGAAGAGGGTGGTCTTGCCGGTGTTGGGGTTGCCGATGATGGCGACCCGGAGGGTCTCCCCGTGCGCCGGGGGGAGCACTAGGGGCGGGCCGCGGAGGGCTGGACGGTGATCCCCGCCGCGAGGGCACTCCCCAGCGCCAGCCGGGTCCCCCGGACATCCAGCACCATGGCGTCGCGGTCGTCGATCACGCGCACGCTGGTCCCCTCGCAAAAGCCCAGGGCGCGCAGTCGGCAGGCCTCGTCGCCGGAGCACTCCAGGTCCACCACCGTCACGCGCGTCCCCTTGGGGCAGGCGCGCAGGGCGCACGTGCCATCGGCGGCGGGTGCCGCCTGGAGGGTGGGGAGGGGGGTGAGGGGGGCCATGTCGGCGGCGATGGAACGCGGAGAGGTCTTAGTTGAGAATGTTTCTCAGGCCGATGTATGGAGTATACGACCGCCCGGCCATGTTGCGCAATAGGGAGTGGCGCCATCGGAATTGGGGGCAGCGCCCATGGCGGGGCGACCCGATCGGCTAGGCCGCCTGCGGCCGCCCCGACGCCGGACGCCCCCGCGCCACCAGCAACGCCACCCCCACCGCCGCCACCGTCAGCGCAATCACCTGCGCCATGGTCAGCCCCGCCACGAAGCGGTCGTCCTTGGCCCGGAAGAACTCCACCACGAACCGCTCCACCCCGGCCAGCAGGCAGTAGCCGCCGAAGAGCCATCCGGGCAGCCGCCGGTGGTCGCGCAGCCGCCACAGCAGCCAGAACATCACGAAACCCAGCGCGGTCTCGTACAGCTGCGTGGGGTGCACCGCCACCACCTCCGTGGGGGGCAGGTCGGCAGGGAAGCGGATCCCGAACTGCTGCGACAGCACCGCCACCGTGCTGGGGGGCGCCCCCTGCGGGAACTGCGTGGCCAGAAAGCCGTCCCAGGGGCGCCCGTAGTCGTCCCCCACCGCCCAGCATCCGGTGCGCCCCACCGCGTACCCGCCGGCAATGGCAATCCCCGCCACGTCGGCGATGCGGAGGAAGTTGAGCTTCTTCACGCGGATGACCGCCGCGCACAGCAGCACCGCGCCGATGAACCCCCCCCAGAACACGAACCCGCCCCGGCTGAGGAACGCCCCGGGGTCGCCGGTGAGCACCACGTAATACGTCTTGGCGCCGATCAGCGTCCCCACCAGCGCCGCGAACACCAGGTCGGGGATGGCCTCGGCCTCGTGATCCTGCCCGCGTCGCCACAGCTCCCGCTGGCAGATGAGCTGCGAGATGGCGAAGGCGGCCAGCACGGCCAGCCCGAAGCCCGTGATCTCGAGCGGCCCCAGGTGGAGCACCGCCGGGTGGTGGATGATGGGGGTCATGCGCGAAAGATACCCGGCAGCGGAAGCGTGGCCCGCGCGGTGAGGGTGGGGGCGGCGCGCTCTCCCGCCGCCAGCCGGAACACGCCCGCCGCCGCGATCATGGCGGCGTTGTCGGTGGCCAGCCGCGGCGACGGGGCGAAGAGCGCGCCGCCGGGCACCTCGGCGGCCACGGCCGCCAGCGCCTGTTGCAGCGCGCCGTTGCACGCCACCCCGCCCCCCAGCACGAGGCGCGCGCGCCCGCGGGCCCGCATGGCCCGCCGCACCTTCGCGGCCAGCGTCTCCACCACGGCGTCCTGGAACCCCCGCGCAATGGACGGCGCCTCCGCCGCCAGCGCGCCCCGCGCCTCGGCGTCCCGCACCGCCAGCCGCACCGCGGTCTTGAGCCCGCTGAACGACAGGTCGTAGTAGTCCTCGTCTCCCGGCTGCGCCTTGGCGCGCAGCATGGGGCGCGCGAAGTGGTGCGGGTGCCGCGGCGGCGGCGCGGGTGCGCCGGTGGCCAGCCGCTCCAGCGGCGCCCCGCCGGGGTAGGGGAGCCCCAGCAGCTTGGCCGCCTTGTCGAAGGCCTCCCCCACGGCGTCGTCGCGCGTCTGCCCCAGCAGCTCGTAGCGCCCCCACGCCGGCACGTCCAGCAGCAGCGAGTGCCCGCCGCTCACCAGCAGGGCGGTGAAGGGGGGCGACGCCGCCGGATGCTCCAGCAGCGGCGCGAAGAGGTGTCCCTCCAGGTGGTGCACCGGCACCACCGGCAGCCCGTGCGTGGCCGCCAGCGCCTTGGCGTAGCTGGTGCCCACCAGCAGCGCCCCCACCAGCCCCGGCGCGTGCGTCACCGCGATGCCGTCCAGCGCGCCCAGCGCGACGCCGGCCTCGTCCAGCGCCGCCTGCACCGCCGGCACGATCCCGGTGAGGTGCTGCCGGCTGGCGATCTCGGGGACGACGCCGCCGAAGAGCCGGTGCACGTCCTGCGACAGGATCACCAGCGACGCGCACCGCGGCGCGTCCACGGTCCCCTCCACCACCGCCGCCGACGTCTCGTCGCAGGAGGTCTCGATCCCCAGGAGGCGCACGGCGCGGGCGCTCACGCGGCGGGGCGCGCGGGGGGCCTACGGGCGCGTCACGGGCGCGGCTCGGCGAGCAGCGCCGTGAACAGCCGCCGGTTCCCCTCGGAGTTCCAGTCGTCGGTGGCGATCCACTTCTTGCGGATGGTGCCGTCGCGGCCGATGACGAACGTCTCGGGGACGCCGGTGGTGCGGTAGATCCCCTGGATCGCCCCGCTGGCGTCGTGCAGCAGCTCGAAGGTGAGCCCGAACTCCCGCGCGAAGTCGCGGATCTTCTGCTCGCTCCCCGGCTCGTCCACGCTCACGGCCACCACCTTGAGCCCCTGGGGCCCCAGCGCGCGGTGCACCGCCTCGAAGCTGGGCATCTCGGTGCGGCAGGGACCGCACCAGGTGGCCCACACGTTCAGCACCACCACCTCGCCGCGGTAGTCGCTCAGCGACTTCATCCGCGCCGGCGCGTCCAGCGTGGCGGCCACGAAGCCGGGGGCGTCCCCGCCCACGGCCACGGAGGTGAGCTCATCCTTGAGGAAGTGCGACGCGGCCCACGCGCCCCCGCCCAGCAGCGCGACGATCCCCAGGACCACCAGCCACTGCTGCCGGGCGGTCACGCGGCCTCCGCGCACAGCGCGCGCAGCGCGCCGATCTCGCCGCGCGGGTCGGCGGCGCCGAAGACGGCGTTGCCGGCCACGAAGCAGTCGGCGCCGGCGCGCCAGCAGTCGTGGATGGTGGCGCGCCCGATCCCGCCGTCCACCTGGAGCACCGCGCGGCTGTCGGCCTGGTCCAGCAGGAAGCGCGCGCGCTCCACCTTGTCCACGGTGTACGGGATGAACGCCTGCCCGCCGTAGCCGGGGTTGACGGTCATGATGAGGAGCAGGTCGAGGAGGTGCGCGACCTCCTCCACCGCCGACAGCGGCGTGGCGGGGTTGAGCGCGACGCCGGCCTGGCACCCGAGGGCCTTGATGTGCATGAGCTGGCGGTCCAGGTGCGGCGCCGCCTCGGCGTGGATGGTGAGCACCTGCGCCCCGGCCCTGGCATACGCCTCCAGGTACTGCTCGGGGCGTTCCACCATGAGGTGCACGTCCACCGGCAGGGTGGTGGCCGCGCGCGCCGCCTCGATGACCTTGAGCCCGAAGGTGAGGTTGGGGACGAAGTGGCCGTCCATGACGTCCACGTGGATCCAGTCGGCGCCGCCGGCCTCGCACATGGCGATTTCCTCGCCCAGGCGGCGGAAGTCGGCGCTGAGGATGGACGGGGCGATGCGCGGGCTCATGGGGCCGTGGGGGGAGGGGAGGGGAGGTGCCGGAGCGTGTCGGGGCGCGCGACCGAGTCGGCGGCCGCGAGGGAGTCGAGCCGCGCCAGCGAATCGACGGTGGCCGGGTCGAGCGCCAGCGGATCGGCCGCGAAGCTGTCCGTCACGGCGGGCTTCGCGGCCTCGGGCGCAGGGCGCGAGGGCGCGGTGCTCGCCGAGTCCGGCGCGGCCGACGCGGGGGCGGTGCGGATGGACAGGGAGTCGATCCCCCCGGGGTGCCCCGGCTCGAGGCGATTGACGGCGGCCACCCCACCGGCGGCCCCGAGGGCGCCCCCCAGCGCGACGGCGAGGATCAGCCGGAGGCCCCAGCGGGGCGCGCGGGCGCGGGAGGCGGTGCCGGGCATCCCGGAAGAATAGCGGAGTTGGGGGGCGGCGGCCCCCCCCTGCCCCATGACGAGGCGGGCCCGCAACGCCCCCGCGGAGTCGGCGTCCCTCATGGCGAGCGCCGCAGCCGCGCCGCGAACGCCCCGTCGGTGCCGTGGCGGTGCGGCAGCACGCGCAGGCGCCCTCCGGCGAGCACCGCCTCCGGCACCGTGCCGGGGGGCGGGGGCTCCAGCACAAACGCCGGGTGCGCGGCCAGGAACCGGTCCACCTGGGCGTCGTTTTCCTCGGGCTCGATGGAGCAGGTGGAGTACACCAGCAGGCCGCCGGGGCGCACGGCGGTGGCCGCCGCCTCCAGGATCTCCCGCTGCACGGCGCTCAGCACCGCCAGGTCTGCCACGCGCAGCCGCCACCGCGCGTCGGGGTGGCGCCGGAAAGTCCCCGTGCCGGTGCACGGCACGTCCACCAGCACGGCGTCCATGGGTGCGACGGCGGGGTGCGTCGCGTCGGCCACCAGCGTGACGATGCGATCGGCGTCCAGCCGGCCGAAGCCGGCGAGCATCCGGTTCACGCGCAGCGGCTGGCGGTCGGCGGCCACCACCAGGCGCGCCCGGCGCGCCAGCTCCAGCGCCTTGCCCCCGGGGGCGGCGCACAGGTCGGCCACCACCCCGTCCTCGGGAACGTGCGCGTAGCGGGCCACCAGCGTGGCGCCCGCGTCCTGCACGTAGCAGCGCCCTTCGGTGAACGGGGGGAGGTCGGCCAGCGCGATCCCCGGGGGGAGCGCCAGCGAGTCGGATACCAGCGGCGCCGCCTTGGCCTCCACGCCGTACCCGGCCAGCATCGTCGCCAGCGCCTCCACGGCCACGCCATGCGGGCGCAGCATGATGGGGCCCGGGATGTTGTTGGCGCGCAGGAGCGCCTCCGCCTCCTCGGGACCCCACTGCGCCACCCACCGGGCCACCAGCCACGCGGGGTGGCTGTGCGCCAACGCCAGCGCCTCCACCGCGTCGTCGGGGACCGCCGGCTCCAGCGTGGCCCGCTCGCGGTCCACGCGGCGGAGCACGGCGTTCACGAGCTTGGCCGCGCCTTCGCCATGAAAGGCGCGCGCCAGCGCCACGGCCTCGCCGATGGCCGCGTACGGGGGGACGCTGTCCATGGCCACCAGCTGCTGGACCCCCAGCCGCAGCAGCTCCAGCACGCCGGGCTCCACGGCCCCCAGTCCGCCCCGGATGCGCGGGGCCAGCACGGCATCCAGCCAGCTGCGCCGGCGCAGCACGCCCCAGCACAGCTCCTGCACCCAGCGCCGGTCGCGCGGGGGCAGGGGGGCGGCGTGGCGGTCGAAGGCCGCGTCCAGCAGGGCGCCGTCGCGGAGGTCGGCCAACAGGCGGGCCGCCGCCACGCGTGCCGGGGTGGCGCCGCGCGGGGAACGGACCCCCCCGGGGGCACGCCTCACGGGGCGCCTCTCATGAGGCGCGCCTCACTGGCGCGGCGCGCTGTCCGGGGTCTCCCCCAGCCGGTCGCCCACCGCCACGCCGCGTCCGCGCAGCCACGCGAGCGCGGGCATGCGCCCCTGCCCGGCGGGGTGCACCTCCGCCACCCGCACGGCGCCGGTGCCGCACCGCACCACCATCCCCTGGTCGTCCACGCGGCACACGGTGCCGGGCGGCGCGCTGGCCGACGGCTCGTCCAGCGCGCCGTCGGTGCCGTCGCCCACCACCTGCGCGCCAAACAGCTTCACCGCCGCGCCGCGGTGCGCGGTGAACGCCCCCGGGCGCGGATCGAAGGCGCGCACCACGCGCGCCAGCTGCGCCGCCGGCTGCGCGAAGTCCGCCTGGGCCATGGCCCGCGTGATCTTGGGGGCGTACGTGGCCAGCGCCGCGTCCTGCGCGACGGGGCGGGCCACGCCGGCCTCCAGCAGCGCCAGCGCCTGCACGATGGCCAGCGCGCCCAGCTCCGCGAGCCGGTCGTGCAGCTCGCCGTAGGTCTCGTCGGGCTCCACCGGGGTGCGCAGCACATGCAGCATGTCGCCGGCGTCGAGGGCGGGCACCATCTGCATGATGGTGACCCCCGTCTCCGCGTGCCCCGCGAGGATGGCCGCCTGGATGGGGGCCGCGCCGCGGAGCGCGGGGAGGAGCGAGGCGTGGATGTTGAGCGTCCCCCACCGCGGGAGGTCGATGACGGCCTTGGGGAGGATGTGCCCGTAGGCCACCACCACCGAAAGGTCGGGGGCCAGCGACCGCATGGCGTCACGGAACGCCTCGTCGCGCGGCGTCTCCGGCTGCAGCACCGGGATCCCCTCGCGCACCGCCGCCGCCTTCACGGGGGAGGGATCGCGCTGCGAGCGCGAGCGCCCGCGAGGGCGGTCGGGCTGTGTGACCACGCTGATCACCTCGTGCCCTTCCCCCTGCAGGGCGCGCAGCGCGGGCACCGCGAAGTCGGGGGTGCCCCAGAACAGGATTCGCACCGCCCCCCCTCAGGGGGTGGGGGTGGGGGGCGCCGCGTCTCCCGCGGGCGTCCCGGCCGCCGGGGCCGGCGGCGCCTGCTCGGGGGGGAGCGCGTCCACCGGCAGCACGCGGCGCAGCGCGGGGTAGTTGAGCTTTTCCTCGTCCCATTGCCGCAGCGCGGCGCGCCGCTTGAGGAGGCTCAGCCGGTCGAGGAACAGCTTCCCCGCCAGGTGGTCCAGCTCATGCTGGAGGCAACGCCCCAGCAGGTCGCCGGCCGTGACCTCGAACCACACGCCATCGAGGTCCTGCGCGCGGAACGTCACCGTCGAGGGGCGCTCCACCTCGGCGTACACCTCGGGGATGGACAGGCACCCTTCCTCCCACTTGTTGCGCCCCTCGGCGCCCACCAGCTCGGGGTTCACGAACGCCTGCCGGACCCCGTCCACGTCCACCACGAACAGCCGTTCGCGGCGCCCCACCTGCGGTGCGGCCAGCCCGATGCCGTTGGCGGCCCGCATGGTCTCGAACATGTCGTCCGCCAGCCGGCGCAGTTCGGGGGTGATGTGCGCGACGCGCTCCGCCTCCTGGCGGAGGATCGGCGAGCCGAAGAGGTGGATGTCGAGCCGGGCCATGCGGCGCTGCGCGGGTCGGGCGGCCGGTCAGGCGGCGGGCGCCGAGGCGCCCACGCGCGCGATGCGGCCGCGCTCGATGACCACGCGCGACTCGCCGGACTTGATGGTGACGCGGTCTTCCATCCCCACGGCCCCGTCGGCGGCGCGCGGGGCGATGTGCATCACCTCGCCCACGAGCCCGCCGGCGGTGACCACCTCGTCCCCCTTCTTCAGCTGCTTCACCATCTCGTTGTGCGCCTTGCGCTGCTTCTGCTGCGGACGCAGGAGGACGAAGTAGAAGATCGCGAAGATGGCCCCGTACATGAAGATCATGGAGGCCACCTGGTTGCCGGCCACCTGGAGGGCGGCGAGGCTCGCAACGACGGGAACGGTCATGGATGGGCCGATTTGGAGGAGTGGTAGCGGGCGAGCCAGTCGCGGCTCCAGCCGGCGAAGGTGCCGGCCAGCACGGCCGCCCGCGCCTCGCGCATCAGCGCGACGAGGAAATGTACATTGTGCAGGGAGAGGAGGCGGAGCCCCAGCAGCTCCTCGGAGACGAACAGGTGGCGCAGGTACCCGCGGGAGAAGCGGGCGCACGCGGGGCAGCTGCACGCGGGGTCCAGCGGCCCCCGGTCCAGCCGCCAGGCGGCGTTGCGGATGTTGCGGCGCCCGGTGGCGGTGAAGAACGCCCCCGTCCGCCCCATGCGCGTGGGGGCCACGCAGTCGAAGAGGTCCACGCCGCGCGCCACCCCTTCCACCAGATCCTCGGGGAACCCCACCCCCATGAGGTAGCGCGGGCGGTCGGCGGGGAGGAGCCCGTCCACGACCTCCAGCATGGCGTACATGTCGGGCTTGGCCTCCCCCACCGACAGCCCGCCGATGCCGTACCCCGCCCAGTCACCGGCGCCGCGGATGGCCTGGGCCGAGGCGCGCCGCAGCGCGGCGTGGATGCCCCCCTGCACGATGGGGAAGAGCGCCTGCCGCGGCGTGGGGGCCGCCGGGTCCTCGGATTCGAGCCGGGCGTGTTCCACGCGGCAGCGGTCGAGCCAGCGCAGGCTCCGCTCCATCGCCTCGCGCGCCAGCGCCTCATCCGCCTGCCCGGGGGGGACGTGGTCGAACTGCATGATCACGTCGGCGCCCAGGTTGCGCTCGATGCGCATGACCGCCTCGGGGGTGAACTGCTGCAGCGCCCCGTCGAGGTGGCTGCGGAAGGTCACGCCGGTCTCGTCGATGGTGCGCAGCCCCTCCAGCGAGAACACCTGGAAGCCGCCGGAGTCGGTGAGCAGGGGGCCGTCCCAGTGCATGAACCGGTGCAGCCCCCCCAGGGCGCGCACCACCTCGTCCCCCGGGCGCAACCGCAGGTGGTACGCGTTGGCCAGCACCATGGTGGCGCCCAGGCGCGACAGGTCGTCGGGATCCAGCCCCTTCACGGACCCCAGCGTCCCCACCGGCATGAACTGCGGCGTGACCACCGCGCCGTGCGGCGTGCGGAACGTGCCGGCGCGCGCGGCGCCGTCGGTCGCCTCCAGCGCAAAGGAGAAGGGGGCGGCGCCGGGCGGCGGGGGCGCGGGCGCCGTCACAGCAGGCACATGGCGTCGCCGTACGAGTAGAACCGGTACCGCTCGGCGACGGCCGTGCGGTACGCGGCCATGGTACGCTCGTACCCGGCGAAGGCGGCCACCAGCATCACCAGCGTGGACTTTGGGAGGTGGAAGTTGGTGATGAGCCGGTCCACCGCCTTGAACGCGTACGGGGGGCGCAGGAACAGGTCGGTCATCCCCGACCCCGCATGCACCACCCCCGCGTCGTCGGCGACGGTCTCGAGGGTGCGCACGGTGGTGGTCCCCACCGCCCACAGCTTCCCCCCCCGCGCGCGCACGGCGTTGAGCGCCGCGGCCGCCTCGGGGCGCACCTCGTACCACTCCTCGTGCATCACGTGCAGCGACGGGTCGTCGTCGCTGATGGGGCGGAAGGTGCCGGGGCCCACGTGCAGCAGCAGCTCCACGCGCGCCACGCCGCGCGCCGCCAGGCGGTCCAGCAGCGCCTCGGTGAAGTGCAGCCCGGCCGTGGGGGCGGCCACCGACCCCGCCTCGCGGGCGTACACCGTCTGGTAGCGGGTGGTGTCGGCGGCCTGGTCGGCGCGCTGGATGTACGGCGGCAGCGGCACGTGCCCGTGGCGGGCGATGGCCGCCGACGGGGACCCCGCCGCATGGAGCCGCACCACCCGGGTGCGGCGCGGGGTCGTGTCCACGATCTCCGCCGAGAAGTCCGGGGCCACCGTCACGCGCCGCCCGGGGCGGAGCTTCCCCCCGGGGTGGATCATCGCCTCCCAGAGGTCGCCATCGGCGCCGGCCAGCGGGCGCAGCAGGAGCAGCTCCGCCGGGCCGCCCCCTTCGCGCGTGCCCAGGAGGCGGGCCTTGAACACCTGCGTGGTGTTCACCACCAGGGCGTCGCCGGGCGCCACCAGCTGGTCGAGGTCGCGGAACACGCGATGCGCCAGCGTGTCCTGCGCGCGGTCCACCACCAGCAGGCGGCTGGCGTCGCGCGGTTCCACGGGCTCCTGGGCGATGAGCGCCTCGGGGAGCTCGTAGTCGTAGTGGCTGGTGCGGCTGCCGTCGGGCGTGCTCAAAACAGTCCGGGTTGTTCGGAAAGCCCCGCGGGGGGGACGACCCCCAGGTGCCGCCACGCCTGCGTGGTGGCCACGCGCCCGCGCGGCGTGCGTTGCAGGAGCCCGTGCTGCACGAGGAACGGCTCGTACACTTCCTCGATGGTGCCGCCGTCCTCGCCGATGGCCGCGGCCAGCGTCCCCAGCCCCACGGGGCCCCCGTCGAACTTCTCGATGATGGTGCGGAGGAGCCGGGTGTCCATGTCGTCCAGCCCCAGGTGGTCCACGTCCAGCAGCGCCAGCGCCGCGTCGGCCACCGCCCGCGTGATGCGCCCGTCGGCGCGCACCTGGGCGTAGTCGCGCACGCGGCGTAGGAGGCGGTTGGCCACGCGCGGCGTGCCGCGGGCGCGGCGCGCGATCTCCCGCGCCCCCTCGGGGTCCATGGGCACCTGCAGCACCTCGCCGGTGCGGCGCACGATCACCTCCAGCTCCTCCGCCGGGTAGTACCCCAGCTGCTGCACCAGCCCGAAGCGCGCGCGCAGCGGCGCCGTGAGCATCCCGAGGCGCGTGGTGGCCCCCACCAGCGTGAACCGCTCGATGGGCATGGTCACCGTCTGGGCCCGCGGCCCTTCGGCGAGCCGGATGTCGATCCGGTAGTCCTCCATGGCCGGGTACAGGAACTCCTCGATCACCGGCCGGAGGCGGTGGATCTCGTCGATGAACAGCACGTCCCCGGGGCGCAGGTTGGTGAGCGGCCCCACCAGGTCGCCCGGCTTCTCCAGCGCCGGCCCCGAGGTGGTCACCAGGTTCACCCCCAGTTCGCGCGCCATCAGGTCGGCGAGGGTGGTCTTCCCCAGCCCCGGGGGGCCGAAGAACAGCGTGTGGTCCAGCGGCTCGCGCCGCGCCCGCGCCGCGTCGATGGCGATGGCCAGCGACTCCTTCACCCGCGCCTGCCCGATGAATTCCGCCAGCCGCTGGGGGCGGAGCGACAGCTCCACCGCCTGCTCCTCGGAGAGGATGTCGGGCGTGGTGATCTCGGCGCGGGTCATGGCTGCAATATACCCGGGCGGGGGACCCGTTTCGCGCGGGCGGGGGTAGATTGGGGAACAAGCCCGGCGCCCCGCCCCGGGGTGCCGGGGGTCCTCCGCCCTGACATCGCCCTCCGCACGGTCCGCGCGCCCATGCCCCGTCCCCCGGTTTCGCTCCGCCCCCTGCTCGGGGTGTCCCTGCTGGTGGCGGCCACTGCCGCCTTCACCTCGCCCCCGCCCCGCGTGGCCGCCCCGGCGCCCCGCGCGGTGCCCCGCGTGGCCGATCCCGCGCCGGTCCCGCAGCAGGCCGTGACCATCGACTGGCGCGTGCTGGCGGGGCTGGACTACACCAACGGCAAGGCCACCGACACCCTCAAGAAGCTGGACGGCCAGACGGTGCGCATCCCGGGCTTCGTGGTGCCGCTGGACGACTTCCAGGAGGAGGGGGCGGAGTTCCTGCTGGTCCCCTACTATGGCGCGTGCGTGCACACCCCGCCGCCGCCCCCCAACCAGATCGTGATGGTGGCGATGACCGGCAAGAAGGCGGTGAAGCTCAACCTCTTCGACGCCGTCTGGATGTCGGGGAAGATCAAGATCGCCTCGGTGGAGAGCCCCTACGGCACCGTGGGGTACACGCTCGAGGGGCTCAAGGTCGAGCCGTACTCGGCCAAGTGAGCGCCGGCGGCGGCGGGGCGGACGCGAGCGCCCCCGCCGTGGCGCTGCGCGGCGTGCGCTTCGCCTACCGGCCGGGCACGGACGTGCTGGACATCGCGGAGCTCACCATCGGGCGCGGCGAGACGGTGTTCCTGCACGGCCCCAGCGGCAGCGGCAAGACCACGCTGCTGGGGGTGCTGGCCGGGGTGCTGCGGGCCACCGCCGGCGAGGTGCGGCTGCTGGGGACCGACCTCACCGCGCTGGGGAGCGGCGCCCGTGACGCGTTCCGGGCCCGCCACCTGGGCTACGTGTTCCAGATGTTCAACCTCATCCCCTACCTGTCGGTGCGGGAGAACATCCTGCTCCCGGTACGGCTCGAGCCCGCGCGCCGCGCGCGGCTGGGGGGCGCGCCGCTGGCCGCCGCGGTGGACGCCCTGGCCGGGGAGCTCGACCTGGCCGGCCTGCTCGACCGCCCCATCGGGGAGTTGAGCGTCGGGCAGCAGCAGCGGGTGGCCTCGGCGCGCGCGCTCATCGGTGGCCCCGAGCTGGTCATTGCCGACGAGCCCACCAGCGCGCTCGACACCGACCGGCGCGAGCAGTTCCTGCGCCTCCTCTTCGCCTCCTGCCGGCGGGCCGGGGCCACGCTGGTGTTCGTGAGCCACGACCACACGCTCATGCCGCTCTTCTCCCGCGTCGTCGAACTGCGCGCCATCAACCGGGCGGCCGCGTGCTGATCGCGCGGCTGGCGCTGGCGTCGCTGCGCAGCCGGCGGCTCACCACCGCGCTCACGGTGGCGTCCATCGCCCTCAGCGTGACGCTGCTGGTGGGGATCGAGCAGGTGCGCGCGGGGGTGCGCGACAGCTTCGCGGGCACCATCCGCGGGGTGGACCTCATCGTGGGGGCGCGCGGCGGCACGCTGCAGACGTTGCTGAGCACGGTGTTCGGCATCGGCGCCCCGGCGGGGGCCGTGTCGCTGGGCACGGTGCAGCGGTGGGCGCGCCACCCGGCGGTGAAGTGGGCGGTCCCCTATTCGCTGGGCGACAGCCACCGCGGCTTCCGCGTGGTGGGGACCACGCGCGACTTCTTCGTGCAATACCGCTACCGCAACAACGGGCGCGTGACGCTGGCGGGCGGACGCCTGGCCTACGCCGACACCGAGGTGGTGATCGGCGCCGACGTCGCGCGGCAGCTGCGCTACACCGTGGGGACGCCCGTGGTGGTGACGCACGGCATGGTGGACATCGGCACGTCGGGGCACGAGGCGCATCCGTTCCGCGTGGTGGGGGTGCTGGCGCGCACCTTCACCCCGATCGACCGGAGCGTCTACGTGACGCTGGAGGGGATTGCCGCGATGCACGAGGAGGAGGTCGCCCCCGCC